>CAVQQX010000198.1:0-6802 GCA_963714645.1 uncultured Gammaproteobacteria bacterium | reverse complement strand
TGTCTGGCTTCGTTCGACTACGTATTGCTGAGCCGCGGCAGCCCTCGCCGAACAGCGTGTATTTCGCGTGCAGTTCCATGCCCGGCGCGTAAGACGGCTTGTGGCTGCCGTCCCTCGCGATGCCCATGTCGCCCGTGGCGACCCCGCGCACGGCCCCGTGTTCGTCGAACAGCACTTCCGCCGCCGGGAAGCCGGGGAAGACCTCCACGCCGAGTTCCTCGGCCCGCTGGCCGAGCCAGCGGCAGACATTCCCGAGGCTCGCGATGTACATGCCGTGGTTGCTCATGAGGCGCGGCATCAGCCAGTTCGGTATGCGGTGCGCCTGGTCCTCGGTGAGGAGCAGGAATCGGTCGTCCGCGACCGGCGTGTCGAGCGGGGCGCCGCGCTCCTTCCAGTCCGGAAAGAGCTCGTTGATCGCGACCGGGTCGATGACCGCGCCGGAGAGGATGTGCGCGCCGATCTCGGAGCCCTTCTCGAGGACGCAGACGCTGACGTTGCGACCGGCCGCGGCCGCGAGCTGCTTGAGACGGATCGCCGCGGCGAGGCCGGACGGTCCGCTGCCGACGATCACGACATCGAATTCCATCACGTCGCGCTGCATCCTTGGGAATCTCCTCGTGGCCGGGTTCGTTCGGTCCCGGCGCTGTGGAAGCACGAATTGTACACCGCCGGAAGTGTTGTGATAGTTGCCCCCGGCAGTCCAAGTGGCGCCCTGCGTGGCCGGAGGTCGTTGATGAGTCCGATCGGGATCACCCTGCTGATGATCGTGTCCTTCGCCGCGTTCACGGCGCTGGCCGCACGCAAGCTCAGGATCGTGGCGAGCCTCGCGCCGGAGGTCCGCTGGGATCATGCGGCGGACCGGTTGCGCAGCGTATTGCGCAACGGCCTCCTGCAGCAGCGGATGATCCGGCTCGAGTGGAAGCCGGGGCTGATGCACACGGCGATCTTCCTGGGCTTCGTCTCGTTGCTGGTCCGCAAGCTGCAGCTCATCGTCATCGGTTACGACGAGACGTTCGCAATGACCGGCTTCGTGGGCGACGCGTTCACGATCGGCAAGGACCTGGTGGAGGTCGCCGTCCTGCTCGCGGTCGGCTACGCATTCTACCGGCGGCTGCTGCTCAGGCCCGCGCGCCTGGAGCCGAACCGCGAGGGCCTGCTGGTGCTCTCGTTGATCGCGATCATCATGGTCACGGACTTCGCTTTCGACGCATTCCGCTTCGCCCAGTACTCGGCCACCGACCCCGCCATCGCGCACGAACGCGCGCATGCGCCGATCGGCGGCTGGCTGGCATCGCTGGTGTCGGACTGGTCCACCCCTGCCCTGGCCGCGGCCGTCCAGGCGAGCTACTGGGCGCAGATGCTCACCGTGTTCTCCTTCCTGGTGCTGCTGCCGGCCGGCGAGCACTTCCACATCGTCACGGCGCTGCCCGCGCTCTACTTCCGTCGCGGGCGGCCTGCGAACACGGTGCCGACGGTCGACCTCGCCAGGCTGATGGACGATTCGGCCGACGCCTCGGACATGAAAGTCGGGGTGCGCAGCGCGGCGGATCTCGTCTGGAAGGATGCCTTCGACGCATTCACCTGCACGGAGTGCGGCCGCTGCAAGGATTCCTGCCCGACGTTCGTGACCGGCAAGCCGCTGTCGATGAAGTGGGTGAACGACAGCCTCAAGCACCACCTGCTCGAGCATCGCGAGGCGATCGTGGCGGGCGGCGAGGCCTCGGCGAGCCTGCCATCGCTGGTCGGCGAGGTGATCAGCGAGGACACGCTGTGGGCGTGCACGACCTGCGGCTATTGCGAGGCGGCCTGCCCGATCGAGCTGGAGCACCTGCCGAAGTTCTTCAGGATGCGCCAGCAGCGCGTCATGATGGAGGGCGAGTTCCCGCACGAACTCAAGAACGTGTTCCACGCCTACGAAGTCCAGTCCAACCCGTGGGGACTGCCCGCCGAGACGCGTGGCGACTGGGCGCGCGGCCTCGACGTGCCGGTGGTGCGCGACGCCGGCGTCATGGCCGGCGTGGACTGGCTGTTCTACGTGGGATCGGCGGAATCCTTCGACAACAACGGCCAGAAGATCGCCAGGGCGTTCGTCGAGATCCTCAAGGAAGCGGGCGTCAGATTTGCAATCCTCGGCGCTGGCGAGCCCTCCACCGGTGAATGCGTGCGCCGCGCCGGCAACGAAATGCTGTTCCAGCAGCTGGCCGCCACCCTGGTCGAGACGCTGAACGGCCTCGGTGTCCGGCGCATCGTCACCTGCGATCCGCATGCGTTCAATTCCCTCAGGAACGAATACCCGGAGTTCGGCGGGCACTGGGAGGTCGTGCACCACAGCCGGTTCATCGCCGACCTGCTCGCGGCGCAGCGCATCCGGCTGCAACCGGCCTATGAGCGCGTGCTGCTGCACGACCCCTGCTACCTCGGCCGGCACAACGGCGAATACGACGCGCCGCGCGACGTGCTGCGGCAGGTCGTCAAGGACGCGCCCCTCGAGTTCCCGCTGCACCGGGAGAAGGCGATGTGCTGCGGTGCCGGCGGCGGACGGATGTGGATGGAAGAGCGGCTCGGCACACGGATCAACGTCACCCGCGTCGAACAGGGGCTCGCGCTGCAACCCACCATCGTGGCCACCGCCTGCCCGTACTGCGCGGTGATGCTGGGCGACGGCCTGAAAGCCGTCGAGGGCGCCGGCAACATCATTACGCGTGACATCGCCGAACTGGTCGCCGGGGCGATGGTGCGTGGAACGCGGACCGGATAAAGTTCGCCCGGTGACCCAGGAACGACCCATCTGGACGCCCTCCGCGGGCGCGATCGCACAGGCCAATCTCACGCGCTTCGCCGATTTCGCACGCGCGCGAGGCGCTCCCGCGGGCGGCTATGGGCCGCTCTGGGAGTGGTCGGTCCGGGAGCCGGCCGATTTCTGGGACGCCCTGTTCGACTTTTCCGGAGTGGTCGCCGAGCGCGGTACCGGACCGGTGCTGCGCGACGGCCACCTGATGCCGGGTGCGCGCTGGTTCGAGGGCACGCGGCTCAACTTCGCCGAGAACCTCCTGCGGCAGCGTGGCGACGATCCGGCGATCATCTTCAACGATGAGCGCGGCGCACGCCGGGTGCTCTCGTGGGACGAGCTCGCCGCCGAGACCGCGCGCGTCGCGGACGGGCTGCGGCAGGCCGGCGTGACCGCCGGAGACCGCGTTGCCGGCTTCCTGCCCAACCTGCCGGAAGCCGTGATCGCCATGCTCGCGACCGCCAGCATCGGCGCCACCTGGTCGTCATGCTCGCCGGACTTCGGCATCCAGGGCGTGCTCGACCGCTTCGGCCAGATCGCACCTCGGGTACTGTTCACGGCGGACGGCTATTGCTACGACGGCAAGACGCTCGACTCGCTCGAGCGCGTCGCCGGCATCATCGAGCGGCTCGAATCGGTCGCCCACGTGGTCGTGGTACCGAACCTGTCGTCACGGCCGGACCTCGCGAAACTGCGCAACGCGACCACGTTCGCGGAATTCGGGCGAGCCGGCGCGGCCCTGCGCTTCGAGCGCTTGCCGTTCGCGCATCCGCTCTACATCCTCTACTCCTCGGGCACGACCGGCACGCCGAAGTGCATCGTGCACGGCGCCGGCGGGACGCTGCTGCAGCACCTCAAGGAGCACCAGCTGCACTGCGACCTGAAACCCGGTGGCCGGCTGTTCTTCTACACCACCTGCGGCTGGATGATGTGGAACTGGCTGGCGAGCGGGCTCGCATCGCGGGCCACGATCGTGCTCTACGACGGCTCGCCGCTGCGGCCGGACGCGGGCGTGCTGTGGCGCATGGCGGCGCGCGAGAGCGTGGCGGTCTTCGGCACGAGCCCCAGGTACCTGGCGTCGCTCGAGAAGGCCGGCTACCGGCCGCGCGAGCACGTGGACCTCGCCGGCCTGCGCGCGCTGCTGTCGACGGGATCACCCCTGGCCCACGAGCAGTTCGACTTCGTGCGCGACGCGGTCGGCGACCTGCAGCTCGCGTCGATCTCCGGCGGCACCGACATCGTCTCGTGCTTCGCGCTCGGCAATCCCGTGCTGCCCGTGTACCGCGGCGAGTTGCAGTGCCGCGGCCTCGGCATGAAGGTCGAGATCTACGACGACGACGGGCGACCAGTGCGGGGACGCCAGGGCGAGCTGGTCTGCAGCGCGCCCTTCCCGTCGATGCCGGTCGGCTTCTGGAACGACCCGGACGGCGCGAAGTACCACGCTGCCTACTTCGAGCGCTTTCCCGGCGTGTGGTGCCACGGCGACTACGCGCTGCTGACGGAGCACGACGGCATCATCATCCTCGGCCGCTCCGACGCCGTGCTGAACCCGGGCGGCGTGCGCATCGGCACCGCCGAGATCTACCGGCAGGTCGAGAAGCTCGACGAGATCCTCGAGAGCCTCGCCATCGGCCAGGACTGGAAGAACGACGTGCGCGTCGTGCTGTTCGTGCGCCTGCGGCCAGGGGTCGAGCTCGATGCGGCGCTCGAGAAGACGCATCCGCGACATGATCCGCGCCAACACGACGCCGCGTCACGTGCCGGCGAACATCGTCGCGGTGCCCGACATTCCGCGCACGATCAGCGGCAAGATCGTCGAGCTCGCCGTGCGCGAGGTCGTGCACGGCCGCCCGGTGCGCAACACCGATGCCCTGGCCAACCCCGCGGCGCTCGAGCATTTCCGCGACCGACCCGAGCTGCGCAGCTGACCGCCGTGCCCGCCTCACTCCCCCTGCGTGCGGCATGCGACGCGGCACTGGCCCGCCTCGGCCACCGCCCCGACCCGGCGCAGCTGCACGCGATCGCGCGCCTCGACGATCTCGCTCGACGATTGCAGGGCGCCACCACGCCAGGCCGCGCCACATGGCGGGCGCTGCTTGGGCGGTGGCGCCGGCCGGCTGCCCAGGTCGAGCGTGGCGTGTACCTGTGGGGCGAAGTCGGCCGTGGCAAGACGTTCCTGATGGATCTCTTCTGCGCGCACGTGGGCGTACCCGCGCGCCGTGAGCACTTCCACCGCTTCATGAAGGACGTGCACGCGCGACTCCGGGGGCTGCGCGATCGCGCCGACCCGCTCGATACCGTCGCGACCGACATGGCCCGCGACGCGCGAGTGCTCTGCCTCGACGAGCTGTTCGTAACCGACATCGCGGACGCGATGATCCTCTCGGGCCTGTTCACGGCGCTGGTCGAGCGCGGCGTCACGCTCGTCTTCACGTCGAACGCGCCGCCGTCCGACCTGTACCGCGACGGCCTGCAGCGCCACCGCTTCCTGCCGGCGATTGCGCTGATCGAACGGCACTGCGAGATCCTGAACGTGGACGCCGGCGCCGACTACCGCCTGCGCCAGCTCCAGAAGGCGCCGCTCTACCTCGCGTCGGACGATCCCGGAACCGAGCCGGCACTGCGCGACCGCTTCGTGGAAATTGCCGGGCACTCCGGCGACGACGGCGGCACGCTCGAGGTCGAGGGTCGCCCGATCGCATTGCGCAGACGGAGCGTGGACGTGGCCTGGTTCGACTTCGCCAATCTCTGCGAGGGTCCGCGCGGCACGGCGGACTACGTCGAGATCGCCCGCGACTTCCACACCGTGTTCGTGTCCGGCGTACCCGTCTTCGACGCCACGCGTGACGATGCCGCGCGGCGCTTCATCGCGCTGGTGGACGAATTCTACGACCGCGGGGTGAAGCTCGTGCTGTCGGCCGCGGCGCCTCCAGGGTCGCTCTACCGTGGCGAGCGGCTCGCCTTCGAATTCGAGCGCGCCCGCAGCCGCCTCGCCGAGATGCAGACCCACGCGTACCTGGCCCGCGAGCACCGGCCGTGATCCGCTGGCGCGGGCCGCGCGCCGATCGTTACACTTGCAAGGATCTCCCTGCGGCGGTCCAAGAGTGAAACGCGCCCCACCCGTCCTGATCGACCTCCACCGGTTCCTCCCCTATCGCCTGTCGGTGCTCACCAACGTCGTGAGCGGCGCGATCGCCGCGGTCTACCAGCGGCGCTTCGACCTGACGATCCCGGAATGGCGCGTGGTCGCCGTGCTGTCCCGACACCCCGGGCTCTCCGCCGCGGAAGTCGCGACCCACACGCGCATGGATGCCGTGGCCGTGAGTCGTGCGGTGAGACGCCTGCTGCGCGCGGGCCGGCTTCGCCGCACGATGTCCGCGACGGACAGGCGGCGCTCCGTGCTGCACGTCTCCGCGGCGGGCGCGGCGATGTATCGCGTGATCGCACCGTTTGCACTGCAATACGAACGCGAGCTGCTCGAGGCGCTGCGCCCGCGGGAACGCGCGCAGCTCGAGGCGATGCTCGACAGGCTGATGACGCGGGCGCAGGCGCTCGCGAACGTGACCTATAATCCCACGCTCGGCAAGGACCGGCCCTGAGGACCATACGAAATGGCAGGAACGATACCGGCGGCGCGACAGCACCTGATCGATGCGATCGCCGCCCACACGCGCGCGCAGCGCAAGCGCCGCGCGCCCGTGCCGCTCGCGGGCTTCGTCCGCTCGTACTACCGCGGCGTCGACGAGGGCGACCTGCGCGCCTCGGGGCCCGCGTTCCTCGCGATCGCTGCGGCGAGCCACCTCGAATTCGGCGCGACGCGCCGGCCGGGCCAGCCGCTCGCGCGCGTGTTCAACCCGACCGAGTCGGAGCACGGCTGGGATTCCCCGCGCACCGTCGTCGAGGTGATCACCGACGACATGCCGTTCCTGCTCGACTCGCTGACCATGGTGCTGAACGACTGCGGGATCAACGCCCACGTGATGGTCCACCCGGTGTTGCAGGCAGTGCCGAAAT
>CAVQQX010000197.1:0-14311 GCA_963714645.1 uncultured Gammaproteobacteria bacterium | reverse complement strand
CGCTGCTGGCCGCGATCGACCGACCGGCGTGGCAGGAAGACGTGCCGCGGCTCGTGCGCGGCCTGCTCGCGAAGCAGCAGCGTGGCCACTGGTCCACAACGACGGCGAACGCCTGGGCCGTGCTCGCACTGCAACGGTTCTCGGCGAAGTTCGAGTCGACGCCCGTGACCGGATCGACGACGGTGAACCTCGGATCGCAGCGCAAGGTCGTCGACTCGGGTGCGTCGGGCGCGCAGGCGGTCGAGTTCGCATGGCCCGCGGGCCGTGGTGCGTTGACGCTCGACCATGCCGGCACCGGCAGGCCCTGGGCTCTGGTGCGCGCGAGCGCCGCGATCCCGCTCGCGGCGCCGTTGCAGAATGGGTTCTCGATCACGCGCACGGTGACGGCGGTCGAGCAGCGAACTCCGGGTCGCTGGACCCGGGGCGACATCGCGCGCGTGCGCCTGGGACTCGACGCACAGCAGGACGCCGCATGGGTCGTGGTCGAGGACCCCGTGCCGTCCGGCGCCAGCCTTCTCGGGACGGGCCTCGGCGGGCAATCGCAGCGCCTCACGCGCGACGAGACGGCGTCGGGCGCCACGTGGCCGGCGTTCGAGGAGCGTCGCTTCGAGGTCTATCGGGCGTATTTCAGGTTCGTACCCAAGGGTCGCTGGACGGTCGAGTACACCGTGCGGCTCAACAACCCGGGCACCTTCGCGCTGCCGCCCACGCGCGTCGAGGCGATGTACGCCCCGGAGATGTTCGCGGAGCGGCCGAACGCGGCAGTCATCGTCGAGCCGCCGTGAGGTCGCGGCTCCTGCGTCGACGCGCTTGGCGGGGCCTCGCTGCCCTCGCGGGTGCCATCGCCCTGCTCGCCTCGGGCTGGCTGCTGTGGCCTGCAAGCGTCCCGCGTTACGAGGTCGTGCGTGAGTCGTGGCGGCCTTCCGACGCCTGGCTGCTCGATCGCCAGGGGACCGTGCTCGACCAGCGACGGCTGGACCTGAGCGTGCGCCGGCTCGAGTGGGTCACGCTCGACGACGTTTCACCGGCGCTGGTCGCCGCCATCGTCGCAGGCGAGGACCGGCGGTACTGGGATCACGGCGGCGTCGACTGGCGCAGCGTCGCAGGCGCCGCACGCGACATCCTGTTGCTGCGGCGCCGGCGCGGCGCGAGCACGATTCCGATGCAGGTCGCACAACTGCTGCCCGGCGCGTACGTGCCTGCCGCAAGCCACGACTTCTGGCGCAAGGCGTGGCAGGTCCGCGTCGCTCGTGGCCTCGAGGCACGCTGGACCAAGCGTCAGATCCTCGAGGCCTACCTCAACCTGCTCGGGTTTCGGGGTGAGCTCCAGGGCGTCGGCGCGGCGGCCGCCCAGCTCGCCGGTAAGTCGCCGCGCGGGCTCGACCGCCACGAAAGTGCCGTGCTTGCGGCGCTGCTGCCCGCGCCCGGGGCGAGCCTCGAGCGCGTCGTCGCACGCGCCTGTGCGCGACTGGCGGTCGGGAGCGGCCGCGCGGCCGAATGTCGCGCCGTGCGGGCAGCCGCCACCACGATGCTGTCGGGCACCCGGCGTGCACCCGCGCGCCCCGTCGCCGCACCGCATGTCGCACGCGCGCTGCTGCGACGCCCCGGCGAGCGCGTCGTGACCACGCTCGACGCGGGGATCCAGGTGTTCGCGAACGCCGCGCTGGCCAGGCAGATCGCGCAGGTCGCAGGTCGCAACGTGCGGGACGGCGCCGTGCTGGTGGCGGACACGCAAAGCGGCGAGGTGCTGGCGTACGTGGGCTCTGCCCCCGGCACGTCGCGCTCGGCGCAGGTGGACGGCGTCCGCGCGCTGCGTCAGGCGGGCTCGACGCTCAAGCCGTTCCTGTACGAACTCGCAATAGAGCGCGGATACGTCACGGCCGCCTCGTTGCTGGAGGACTCTCCGATCGACCTCGACACCGCGAGCGGGCTCTACGTCCCCCGCAACTACGATCGCGACTTCAAGGGCCTGGTGAGCGTACGCGCGTCTCTCGGAAATTCACTCAACGTCCCGGCGGTGCGCACGCTGGTGCTCACCGGTGTCGACGCGTTCCGCGAGCGCCTCGCGGCGCTCGGCTACGCGGATATCGCGCACGAGGGTGACTACTACGGCTATTCGCTGGCGCTCGGCTCGGCCGAGGTGAGCTTGTGGCAGCAGGCCCAGGCCTACCGTGCGCTCGCGCGCGGCGGCGTCGCGTCACCGTTGCGGCTGCGGCCCAACGAGCCCCCAGCGGACACAGGGACGGCGCTCATGTCGCCGGCCGCGAGCTTCGTCGTCGCGGACATCCTGGCCGACCCTGCGGCGCGCCTGCTCACCTTCGGCCCCGGCAACGTGCTCGTCACGCCCTTCTGGAGCGCGGTGAAGACCGGCACCAGCAAGGACATGCGCGACAACTGGTGCATCGGCTTCTCGCCGCGGTACGTCGTCGCGGTGTGGGTCGGAAACTTCGAAGGCGACTCGATGCGCGACGTCACCGGCGTGACCGGCGCGGCGCCGGTCTGGGCCGAGCTGATGGACGTCCTGCACCGCGGGACCGGGGCCGCACGACCGGACGTGCCGCCCGGCGTCGAATCCGCCACGGTGGCGTTCGCGCACGCGCGGGAACGACCGCGACGCGAGTGGTTTGTCCAAGGTACGGCCACGGAGCGTGTGCAGGGCGTCGCGGCGGCCGATGCGATCGCACGGATTTCGAGTCCGGCCCAGGCGACCGTGATCGCGCTGGACCCGGACATCCCGCCAGCGGTGCAGCGGGTGCCGATCCGCGCGCGCGGCGAACTCACGGGGCTGCGGTTCCGGCTCGACGGCACGCTGCTCGGCGAGGCAGGACGCACCGTGCTGTGGAAGCCACGCCCGGGCAGGCACGCCATCGTGCTCGAGGAGGCCGCGTCCGGTCGTGCAGTGGATCGCGTGCACTTCACCGTGCGCTAGCCCGGCGGCGTGGGAGTCAGGGCCGATACCCGGGGCCGCGCACGACACGACCCGGCTTCGCTCCGGTGTGCTCGCCGTCGTGCAGCACCGCCACGCCGTTGACGAAGACGTGTTCGACGCCGGTCGCGTACTGCCTCGGTGCGTCGAAGGTCGCGTGGTCGGCGATGGTCGCCGGGTCGAACACGACGAGGTCGGCGTAGCAGCCCGGCTCGAGGCAACCGCGGTCGCGCAGTTTCCAGTTCGCGGCCGGCAGGCGCGTCAGGCGGCGGATCGCCTCCGCGAGCGACATGACGCCCTCCTCGCGCACGTACTTGCCGAGCAGGCGGGCAAAATTACCGTACGCCCGCGGGTGCGTGCTCTTCTTCAGGAACACACCCTCGGGCGCGAGCGCCTCCGCATCCGAGCCCAGGCTGACCCACGGCTGCGCGAGGCCGAGCTTCACGTTCGGCTCGCTCATGAGGAAATAGATCGTCTGCACCCGCGAGTGGTCCTCGATCACGAGGTCGACGACCGTGTCCTCCGCGCTCGTGCCGCGCAACGTCATGACCTCCGCGAGCGACTTGCCGGTCAACGGCTTGAGCGCCGGGTTCTTGAACCCGACGAACAGCACACGGTCGGGCGAGCCCGCCGTGCGCAACAGGTTTTCCTCCCCGGGCGGCGGACGGCGCATGTCGGCGATCACGCGCGCGCGCTGCACGGGGTCGCGCAGGCGGCCGACCCACGCGTCGAGTCCTCCGGCCTGCACCCAGAGCGGCATTGCGGCGTCCAGGCCCGTGGAGCCCGCCACGTAGGTGTACATGTTCGCCCCGATGGACACCCCGTCGGCACGGGCCTGCTCGATGCGTGCGATCGCCGCGGCCATGCCGCCCCAGTGGGCCTCGCCCGCGGCCTTCAGGTGGTACGCCTCGCCGTGACCGCCGGCGGCGCGCGTGATCGCGATCAGCTCGTCGATCGCCTCGAGCAAGCGGCCGCTCTCGTTGCGGACGTGGGAGACATAGCCACCGCCCGATTCCGCGGCCGTGCGCGCGAGCGCGATCAGCTCCGGAGTCTCGGCGAAGAACGCCGGCGCGTAGATCAGGGAACTCCCGACGCCGAGCGCGCCTTCCCGCATCGCCTCGCGCACGACGCCCTGCATCTGCTCGAGCTGCGCGGGCGTGGGATCGACGTCGTCCTCGCCCAGCACGTACTCCCGCACGGTCGTCGCGCCGACGAACGAGGCGACGTTCGGCGAGACGCCGCGCCGCACCAGCGAGTCCAGGAATTCGCCGAAGGTGGTCCAGTCGACGTCGTATCGGATGTCGCCCTGGCGGCGCACGAGGTCCGTCTTCATGCGGTCGTTGAGCGGGCCGCCCGACTCGCCCTCGCCGAAGATCTCGAGCGTCACGCCCTGCTTGAGGTCGCTCATGCCGCGCCCGTCGGCAATCAACGACACGTTCGCCCACGACAGGACGTTGATGAATCCGGGCGCCACTGCGCGGCCGGTCGCGTCGAGCTCGGTGTGCCCGGCCGCCCGCGCGAGGTCGCCGACGGCCACGACCCGATCGTCCCGCACTCCGACGTCGGCCTTCCGTCCCGGCGCGCCGGTGCCGTCGTAGACCGTGCCGTGCCGGATCAGCACGTCGAACGGCACGGCGGCCGCCGGTGCCGTTGCTCGTGTGCCATCGGTCGAATCGAGGGAGGCGCAGCCCGCGAGCGCGTACGCCGCCGTCGCGAGCCATGCGGCCAGGCCGTGGCGAAGGGGGAATTGCATGACGCCAGTCTCCCCCGGCCGGGCCCGCGGCGCGAGATCCTGTCGCGGGTCAGCGGCCTCAGCCGCTGGCAGCGACCGCGGTGCCAGGCGTGGCCGCTACGCGGACACCCAGCGCGTGACAGATGGCGTACGTCAGCTCCGCGCGGTTCAGCGTATAGAAATGGAACTCGTCGACGCCGTGTTCCTGCAGGCGCCGCACCTGCTCGATCGCGACACTCGCCGCGATCATGCGCCGCGTTTCAGGGTCGTCCTCGAGTCCGTCGAACCGGTGAACGAGCCAGTCGGGCACGTTCGCGCCGCAGCGGCGCGCGAAGCGCAGCATGTGCGGGAAGCGCGTGATCGGCAGGATCCCGGGCACCAGTGCCGCCGCGATCCCGGCCTGCGCGCAGCGGTCGCGGAATCGCAGGAACAGGTCTGGATCGAAGAAGAACTGCGTGATCGCGCGCGTGGCGCCGGCGTCGACCTTGGCGCGCAGGTTGTCCAGGTCGGCTTGCGCGCTCGCCGCTTCCGGGTGCACTTCCGGGTAGGCCGCCACCGAGATCTCGAAGTCGCCGATGGCGCGCAGGTCGCGCACGAGCCCGACCGCGTAGGCGTAGCCGTCCGGGCGTCGCGGTACCTGCGCCTCGCCAGCGGGCGGATCTCCGCGCAACGCGACGATGTGTCGAATGCCTGCGTCCCAGTACGCCCGGGCCACGTCGAGGATCTCGCCGCGGGCCGCTCCGACGCAGGTGAGGTGCGGGGCCGGAACGAGCGCGGTTTCCCGGAGGATCCGCGTGACCATCTGATGCGTGCGCTCGCGGGTCGACCCGTCGGCGCCGTACGTCACGGACACGAAGCGCGGCGCGAGTGGCGCCAGCCGCTCGAGCGACGACCAGGTCGTGCGTTCCATGTCGGCGTCGTTGGGCGGGAAGAATTCGAACGAGACCTGCACGCGAGTCGCGCTGACCGGCGCGAGGGGGCGTTGCTGGGAGGCGGCAGTAGCGGATCGGGTCATCGCACAGCCTGGTCGAGGGATCGTCCCAGCGAAAATAAGCATGGAGCCATGCTTTGTCGAGGACTCGCTTCCAGAATTGGTTTCGCGCTATGGCCTTAGAACGGCTGGACCTTTGGCCCCGGCGGTTCGAGCAGAGTGAAAATGGGTGATCCGGAGCTGGGACGCTGGGGTACGGGACCTCTGGTCCAGTGGTCTCCGTCCTGATGCCGGGCGTCGGATGCGGGTCGACGATAACATCCTGAGCCGGCCCGAGTACCACAAGGCGCTGGCCGGCAAGCGGCACTGGCGCGACGGACGTTTCGGCGAGCGACCAACCCGAAGCTCGAGGGCTGCCTCGGCCTGCGACACCGGCTGCGGTCAATGCACGGCGGGCCCGGGAGTGGGCGGCGACTGCGTTCTCGCCGCGAACAACGCTGCGCAATCCACCGCATCGAGGCGATAGGCGCGGCTGCAGAACTCGCAGCGCACCTCGACCTGGCCGAATTCCTCGACGACGGAGTCCACCTCCGCGCGACCGAGCGCCCGCAGCATGTTCTCGACCCGCTCGCGCGAGCACCGGCAACGGAAAAAGACCGGTGCGGATTCGAACATCCGCACGTCGTCCTCCGCGAACAGGCGCCGCAGCAGCTTGCGGTCGTCGAGCTCTGCGAGCTCCTGGCCCGTGACGGTGGCCGCCACGAGTTGCACGCGGCGCCACGCATCCTCGACTGCGTCCTCCGGCACGATCCCGGCCCCCGATTCGAGCACCTCCGTCGGCTTCGACGTGACGGGCAGGCGCTGCAGCAGCAGGCCGCTCGCGCTGCCGGCGTCGGCGTGCAGCCACAGGCGTGTCGGCAGTTGCTCCGAGCTTTCGAAGTATTCGCGCAGGCACTCGCTCATCGACTCGCCGGTGAGCGGCACGATGCCCTGGTAGCGCGTCGCGGCGGTCTCGTTGTCGATGGTGACGGTCAGCGTGCCGTTGCCGGACAGCACGCGCAGGTCGCGGGTGTGCGGGGGATCTGTGCGGAACCTGGCCACCGCGCGCATCGCGAGCCCGTGCGTGCACTCGACCAGCATCAGGTGCATGGGCCCCTCGCCACGCAGCTGCAGCCTCAGCAGGCCCTCGAACTTGAGCGTGGAAGCGAGCAGTGCTGCCGCCGCTACCGCTTCGCCGAGCGTGTCGCGTACCTGCGCGGGATAGTCGTGGTGCTCCATCATGGCCTGCCAGGCAGGACCCAGGTGCACGAGCTGCCCGCGGAACGGGTAGCGCTCGAATACGAAACGACGCAGGGCGTCCAGGTCCGCCACCGAACGGTTCCCGTCAGGCCACGCGGACCGGGATGCCCAGCGTGCGGATGCGTTCGGCCCACTGCGGCGGAGCCACCTGGTGCACCGAGGTGCCCTGCGCATCGACGGCGACGGTCACGGGCATGTCCTTGACCTCGAACTCGTAGATGGCCTCCATGCCCAGGTCCTCGAACGCGACGACGCGCGCGGCGCGAATGGCCTTCGACACGAGGTACGCGGCGCCGCCGACGGCCATGAGGTAGGCGGCCTGGTGGCGACGGATCGCCTCGATCGCGACCGGGCCGCGCTCGGACTTGCCGATCATCGCGATCAGGCCGGTCTGCTCGAGCATCAGGTCGGTGAACTTGTCCATGCGGGTTGCCGTCGTGGGGCCCGCGGGCCCCACGACTTCGTCGCGCACCGGGTCGACGGGCCCGACGTAGTAGATCACCCGGTTGGTGAAGTCGACTCCCGGCGGCAGGCCTTCGCCGCGCGCGAACAGGTCGGCGATGCGCTGGTGGGCCGCGTCGCGGCCCGTGAGCATGCGGCCGTTCAGGAGCAGCGTCTCGCCGGGCTTCCAGGTCACGACTTCGGCGCGCGTCAGCGAGTCGAGGTTCACGCGACGAGATCCCGCTCCCGCCTTCCAGGTGACCTTCGGCCAGTGCTCGAGCGACGGCGGCTCGAGCACCGCGGGCCCGGCGCCGTCGAGCACGAAGTGCGCGTGCCGCGTCGCGGCACAGTTGGGGATCATCGCGACCGGCTTCGAAGCCGCGTGGGTCGGGTAGAGCTTCAGCTTCACGTCCAGCACGGTGGTGAGTCCGCCGAGGCCCTGTGCGCCGATGCCGAGCGCGTTGACCTTTTCGTAGAGCTCGATCCGCAGTTCCTCGGCCTTGGTCTCCGGCCCGCGCTCGAGCAGCTCGTGCATGTCGATCGGCTCCATCAACGATTCTTTCGCGAGCAGCATGGCCTTCTCGGCCGTGCCGCCGACGCCGATCCCCAGCATGCCGGGCGGGCACCAGCCCGCGCCCATCGTCGGCACGGTCCTGAGCACCCAGTCGACGATCGAGTCGCTCGGGTTCAACATCACGAACTTCGACTTGTTCTCCGAACCTCCGCCCTTGGCGGCGACGGTGACGTCGACCTCACCGCCCGGCACGAGATCGACGTGAAACACTGCAGGCGAGTTGTCCTGCGTGTTCCTGCGCGCGAACAGCGGGTCGTCCACGACGGACGCGCGCAGCTTGTTGTCGGGATGCGTGTAGGCTCGGCGCACGCCCTCGTTGATCATCTCCGCGAGGCCGCGCTCCGTCTCCCAGCGCACGTCCATGCCGACCTTGAGGAAGACGTTGACGATGCCCGTGTCCTGGCAGATCGGTCGCTTGCCCTCGGCGCACATGCGCGAGTTCGTGAGGATCTGCGCGATCGCATCCTTCGCCGCCGGGCTCTGCTCGCGCTCGTACGCCCGCCCCAGGTGCTCGATGTAATCGACCGGGTGATAGTACGAGATGAACTGCAGTGCGTCGGCGATGCTCTGGATGAAGTCGTCTTCGTGGATGGTGGCCATGAATGAAGTGACCAGTGAATAGTGACCAGTGAATAGCCGGAGGCGACGGGCGCCACCGACCGACAGGGCCCGCCGCGATCAGCCGGCGAGCTTGCGCTTCAGAGCCTCGTTCAGCTGCGCCGGGTTGGCCTTGCCGCCGGTCGCCTTCATGACCTGGCCGACGAAGAACCCGAACAGCTTGTCCTTGCCCGAGCGGTAGTCGGCGAGCTGGCCGGGATTCTTTGCCATGACTTCGTCGATCGCCCGCTCGATCGCGGAGGTGTCGGTGATCTGCTTGAGGCCCTTCGCCTCGATGATCTCGTCGGCCGTCCGGCCTTCCGTCCACATCGCCTCGAAGACTTCCTTGGCGATCTTGCCCGAAATCGTGTCGTCGGCGATGCGTGCCAGCAGGCCGGCCAATGCGTCGGCGCCGACACGGCTCTGCGCGATCTCGAGGTTCTCGCGGTTGAGCGCGCCCGAGAGCTCGCCCATGACCCAGTTCGCGGCGAGCTTCGGCTGCCCGCCGAGCCGCGCCACGACCGTCTCGTAGAACTGCGCGAGCTCCTTGCCTGCCGTGAGCACGGCGGCATCGTACTCCGAGAGGCCGTGCTCGCGGACGAAGCGCGCCGCCTTCTCGTCCGGGAGTTCCGGCAGCTCGCGGCGAACCGCGTCGATCGTCGCCTCTTCGATGGCGAGCGGCAGCAGGTCAGGGTCCGGGAAGTAGCGGTAGTCGTTCGCCTCTTCCTTCGAGCGCATCGAGCGCGTTTCGCCCTTGTCGGCGTCGTAGAGCCGTGTCTCCTGCACGACCTTGCCCCCGTTCCCGATCAGCTCGATCTGGCGCTCGATCTCGTAGTTGATCGCGCGCTCGACGAACCGGAACGAGTTCAGGTTCTTGATCTCGGCGCGGGTGCCGAACTCCGCCTGCCCCGCCGGTCGCACCGAGACGTTCGCGTCGCAGCGGAACGAGCCTTCCTGCATGTTGCCGTCGCAGATGTCGAGGTAGCGCACGAGCGTGTGAATGCGCTTCATGTACGCCACGGCCTCCTTCGCCGAACGCAGGTCGGGTTCGGAGACGATCTCGAGCAGCGGCGTGCCGGCGCGATTCAGGTCGATGCCGGAGAGGCCATGGAAGTCCTCGTGCAGCGACTTGCCCGCGTCTTCCTCGAGGTGGGCGCGCGTGATGCCGACGGTCTTGCGCGAGCCGTCCTCAAGCACGATCTCGATCGAACCGTCCTCGACGATGGGCCGCTCGTACTGGCTGATCTGGTAGCCCTTCGGCAGGTCGGGATAGAAGTAGTTCTTGCGCGCGAAGATCGAACGGCGCGCGATCGTCGCACCCGTCGCGAGGCCGAATAGGATCGCCATCCGCACCGCCTCGCCGTTCAACACGGGCAGCACGCCCGGATAACCCAGGTCGACGAGGTTGGCCTGCGTGTTCGGCTCTGCGCCGAACGCAGTCGCGGACGCCGAGAAGACCTTGCTGCGCGTGGCGAGCTGCGCGTGGATCTCGAGGCCGATGACGGTTTCCCAGGACATCGAATTCAGTGAATGGTGAACAGTGACGGGTGAATAGCGGGACCGGTGAAAGCCCGGCCCTTGAATTCAATGACTGGCATGGATTGGGTGCTCGAGGCGGCGACTCGGACTATTCACCATTCACTGATCACTGGCCACTTCCTAGCCGTACCCCGGCGGCACGCGCTCGTGCCACTCGGTACGCAGCTGGTACTGGTGCGCGGCTGCGAGCAGGCGCGATTCACCGAAATGCGGACCGACGAGCTGCAGGCCGACGGGCAGGTCCACACCGCCCTCCTGGACGAAGCCGCAGGGAATCGAGATCCCCGGCAGGCCGGCCAGGTTGGCTGCGATCGAGTAGATGTCGTTCAGGTACATAGCGATCGGGTCGCTGGTCTTGGCGCCGAGCGGAAACGCGGCGGTCGGCGAGGTCGGGCTCAGCACCACGTCCACCTGCTCGAAGGCGCGGACGAAGTCGTTCGCGATCAGCGCGCGGCACTTCTGCGCCTTGAGGTAGTAGGCATCGTAATATCCCGCCGAGAGCACGTACGTGCCCGTCATGATGCGCCGCTTGACCTCGGCACCGAAACCCTCGCCGCGCGAACGGCGGTAGAGGTCCATGAGGTCCTGCGGGTTCTCGCAGCGATGGCCGAAGCGAACGCCGTCGAAGCGGGAAAGGTTCGACGAGCATTCCGCCGGTGCGACGACGTAGTAGGTCGGCACCGAGAGCGGCAGGCTCGGCAGGCTCACTTCCTTGATCCCGGCGCCCTCGGCCTGCAGCAGCTCGATCGCGCTGCGCACACAGCGCTCGACGCCGGGGTCGAGCCCGGCGCCGAAGAATTCGCGGATCACGCCGATCCGCAACCCCTTGAGCGGCTGGTCGAGTTCGGCCGCATAGTGCGGCACGGGCCGGTCGACGCTGGTCGAGTCGCGCGGATCGAACCCGGCCATCGCCTCGAGCAGCAGCGCGGCATCTTCGGCAGAACGCGCGAGCACCCCGGCCTGGTCGAGGCTCGAGGCGAACGCGATCATGCCGTAGCGCGACACGCGGCCGTACGTGGGCTTGATGCCGGTGAGGTTCGTGAGCGCGGCGGGCTGGCGGATCGAGCCGCCCGTGTCGGTGCCGCTCGCGGCTGGCGCGAGACACGCGGCGACCGAGGCGGCCGAACCGCCGGAGGAACCGCCGGGCACCCGGGTTTCGTCCCACGGATTCCTGACCGGACCGTAGAAGCTCGTCTCGCTGGACGAGCCCATTGCGAACTCGTCCATGTTGGTCTTGCCGAGCAGGACGGTGCCCGCCTCGCGCCAGCGTGCGACGACCGTGGCGTCGTAGGGCGAGACGAAGTTCGCGAGCATCTTCGACGAGCAGGTCGTGAGGATGCCGTCGGTGCAGAAGATGTCCTTGTGCGCAATCGGGACGCCGGTGAGCGCATGCCCTTCGCCGCGGGCGAGCCGTGCATCCGCCGCGCGGGCATCGGCGAGCGCACGTTCCGGGGTGACGGTCACGAAAGCGTTGAGCGCGTGCGCGTGCCGCTCGATGCGGCCGAGGTAGTGCTGCGTGAGCTCCAGGCTGGAGAAACGGCGGGCGCGCAGCCCGGCAGCCAGTTCAGCGACGGTCAGTGTATGCAACATGGGTCGGCTGGGGGCGGAAGTGCTGGAGGCGCTCCGGAGTCGGGCCAGGGCCGGCCGGTGCGCACGCCGCGCCGGGGCAAAACCTGACCGACTTCACCTTTAAGGATGCGAAATCACTCGATGACCCGCGGCACGAGATAGAGTCCGGCTGCGACGCTTGGGGCGTTGTGCTGGAATTTCTCTCGCTGGTCGGTCTCGGTGACTACGTCTGCGCGCAGCCGTTGCACCTGGTCCGCCAGCGGATGAGCCATCGGTTCGACATCGGCGGTATCGGCAGCCGCGAGCTGCTCGACGAAGTCGATGATGCGCGACAGGCTCTCGACGTGGACGGGCATCTGCGCCTCGGTGATCTCGAGGCGCGCTAGGTGGGCGATTCCCTCGACCTGGGTGCGGGTCAGGCTCATCTGCAGTGGCTCGATCGGGCGGGAAAATACGGCGCAAATGATACACGCCGCCTTGCCGAATGTGGTGACTATGGTTAAATTGCCGCGATTTAGCGCAGGGCAGCGCTTCCCCCCTCCGAACCCGAAGTAATCAATGTTCAAGAATCTGCGGGGCTACTTCTCCAACGACCTCTCGATCGACCTCGGCACGGCGAACACGCTGATCTATGTCCGCGGCAAGGGCATCGTGCTCAACGAGCCCTCCGTCGTCGCGATCCGCGAAGAACCCTCGCGCGGCGGCAAGAAGATCGAGGCCGTCGGCACGGAAGCGAAGAACATGCTCGGGCGCACGCCCGGCAACATCACGGCGATCCGCCCGATGAAGGACGGCGTGATCGCCGACTTCACCGTCACCGAGAAGATGCTGCAGTTCTTCATCGAGAAAGTGCACGGCAACCGCATGATCCGTCCGAGCCCGCGCGTGCTCGTGTGCGTGCCCTACGGCTCCACGCAGGTCGAGCGACGCGCGATCCAGGAATCGGCCGAGGGCGCGGGCGCGCGCTGGGTACGCCTGATCGAGGAGCCGATGGCCGCCGCCGTCGGCGCCGGTATGCCCGTGCACGAGGCCCGCGGCTCGATGGTGCTCGACATCGGCGGCGGCACCTCCGAGGTCGCGGTGATCTCGTTGAACGGCATCGTCTACGCGGCCTCGGTCCGCATCGGCGGCGATCGCTTCGACGAGGCGATCATCAACTACGTGCGTCGCAACTACGGCATCCTGATCGGCGAAGCCACCGCGGAGCGCATCAAGATCGAGATCGGCTCGGCCTATCCGGGCCAGCAGGTCAAGGAGATCTCGGTCAAGGGCCGCAACCTCTCCGAGGGCGTGCCACGGAGCTTCACGCTCAACTCGAACGAGATCCTCGAGGCGCTGCAGGAACCGCTGCAGGGCATCGTCGGCGCCGTCAAGGCCGCGCTCGAGCAGACGCCGCCGGAACTCGGTTCCGACGTCGCCGAGCGCGGCATCGTGCTCACGGGCGGCGGCGCGCTGCTGCGCGACATCGACAAGCTGCTCATGGAGGAAACCGGCCTGCCGGTGGTGGTCGCAGAGGATCCGCTCACCTGCGTGGCGCGTGGCGGCGGCAAGATGCTGGAGCTGATCGACGAGCACGGCCCGGGCCTCTTCGGCCTGGACTGATCGCCCCCCGCCGGCCGTGGTCGAACTGACCCACGACTCGCGACCGATCATCGGCCGGGGCCCACCGCTCACGGCCTATTTCCTGACCCTCGCGGCGGCCTCCATCGGCCTGATGGTCGCCGACCAGCGCTACCACCAGCTCGACCAGGTGCGCGCCTGGCTGAGCGCCGCAGTGCACCCGGTGCAGCGGGCGGTCGATTTCCCGTTCCGCGCCACGCACTGGGTGTCGGGATCTTTCGCCGACCGTGGCCGGCTTCGCCGGGAGAACCTCGAGCTCACCGCGCGCCTGCGGCTCGCAAACCTGCAGTTGCAGCGCTTCGCCGCACTCGAGCAAGAGAACCGCCGGTTGCGCGACATGCGCGTCAACACGGCGGGCGTCGCCGAGAAGGTGCTGGTCTCCTCGATCCTGAACGTCGACCTCGACCCGTTCCGCCATCGCGTGCTGCTCGACAAGGGGGCCATCGACGGCGTGTTCCGCGGCCAGGCCGTGCTCGACGGCGAAGGCATCTTCGGCCAGGTGACCAAAGTCAACGCCGCGACCAGCGAAGTGATCCTGATCAGCGACGCCGAGCACGCGATCCCGGTGCAGTCGAACCGCAGCGGCGTTCGCACCATTGCCGTGGGCACCGGCGACCTCAACAAGCTCTCGCTGCCCTTCGTGACCGTCGAGTCCGACCTGCAACCCGGCGACCTCCTGATTTCGACGGGCATGGGCGGCGTCTTCCCGCCGGGCTATCCCGTGGGGCGCGTGACGAGGATCAAGCGCGCCGGGAGCACTTTCGCGACCGTCGAGGCCAAGCCGACGGCCGGGCTCGACCGCGCACGCGAGGTGCTGCTCGTCTGGTTCGCGCCGCCACCCGCGAGCGAGCCGGCGAAGCCGGCCACGCCGACTGCGGGTCTGCCAGCAGCAGACAAGCCGCGCACGGCACCCTCGCGGGTGCCGCCGGCGGCGCCGCCGGGCGCCACGCCCGGAACGACGCCCGCCCCGGCCGCGGGTGACGCATGATGCGGCAGCAGAGCATGCTGGCGCGGCGACTGCTCTACTGGCTCAGCATGGCCGCGGGGCTCGTGCTCGCGATCGTGCCGCTAGCAATACGTGGC
>CAVQQX010000196.1:0-21522 GCA_963714645.1 uncultured Gammaproteobacteria bacterium | reverse complement strand
CACGCTCGCCGTGCTCTTGAGCAATGCCGTCCAACCCGGACCCTGGCCGTTCGTTTTCTTGTCGACGTCGACCGTGTAGGTCGTGATCTTGCGCGGGCTCTGCTTCATGAAGCGCGACCACTCGTCGGTGACGTTCGATGCCGAGCCGCTCGGGGAGATCGGGATCGCCGTCGTGGCGCCCGTGATGCCCGCCGCGGTAGCGGCCGTCGTCAGCCAGTTGGTCGCGGTGGTGTTGTCGGAGGTGTTGTCCTGAACCGCGCCGTTGCTGATGTAAATGATGTAATTGCCGCCGCAGCTGCCATTGACGAGCGGGCTCGTATACGGCGAACCGGCGAATGACGGCAGCGCGTTACCCGCCATGTCCTGCAACGCGAGGGTTTCCGCCGAATTAGCGGCCCGGTATGGGTTGCCTGCCGGCTTGGGGAAATCCGCCTTGACCTTGCTGTTGCCGGTCTGGGGCGGCAGGCCCGAAAAATACTGGTAGGCCTCGGCAAACGTCTTGCCGGCCTTGCCGCCGTTCGATTTGTCGTTCGTGACGTGCAGGCTGTTGACGAGATTCACGAACTTGGTCTTTGTCGCCGCGTCGAAATCGCGAATCGCCACGCGGACATAGCCACCGTCCGTGTTGCTGTTCGGGTTGCCGGTCTCGGTGAACAGCATGAGCCCGACACGGAACTTCGCGCTGCCGTCGTCGTTCACGGGCAGCCCGTTGATCGTATTGGCCAGTGCCGCCTTTTCGTTCGTGAACGGCGTGTTCCAGTTGGCCGTGTTGTCGAGCAGGATCAGGACGTTCGGCAAGCCGCTGGCCACGCCGTTCGGCTGGACGAACAGGTCGATGTCCTCGGCCACGGCCCGGTAGCCCGGGGCTACGACCATGAGGCTCGAGAGCACCGCGAGGTGGAAGCGCCGCATGACCGCTCTCCCTGTCGCGCAATTCCAATTGTTCATGATGGGCATACTATGTCCTTCTGCGCTTCGCCTATGAGGGCGCGCACCCCGGCGCGAACCACCACGGCCGCGCCTCCGACGTTGCTTGTGTTCGACACGCTGGCACGAATGTCCCAGACCGTGTTCCAGGTCGAAGAAACCGTCATCGTGGGCGGCAGCGACAGGCTGCTCGGGTCGGCCCCGAACGCCTGCTGCGCTGAAATACAGACGGGCTCGTCGATCTGGACCACGTAATCGGTGTCGCCATCGTTGTCGATGTCTACGTTGATCTCTTCCGCGGACGGGTCGGCCGTGAAATTCGAGCTCGTCAGCTGGTCGATCGCACGGTTCGACGCCGCGATCGCCTCCTCCCGGAACTGCATGTTCGAAACCGAGCGAAATCCGGACGTGCTCATCACGAGTGCGCCGACCAGCATGATCGTGATCAGCACGAGCATGATCAGGCCGACCACCATGGCGGCCCCGCGCTGGGTGTGGAAATGACTGGGAGTCACGGCGTCTGCCTCCGGCCGGAGATGTTCGGCAGTCGAATCGTCGCCATGTAAACGTGGCGTTTGAACCCGTCGTTGAACGGCCCTGCCGCGACACTGCCCAGCTGGTAAGTCTTGGTATCTGTGAACCCCACCGCGGCGGGCTCACGGCTGCGGACCAGCACGTAGATCTTGACGGCCGTGACGTTCATCAGCTGCCCGACCGTGCAGGGCGTCGCCGTCGTGCAGCTGACGAACGCACCGTCGGGCGAGCCGTCCCCGCGGTTCGTGGGCGTCGTCCGGGTGTCCGGATCCACCCAGTCGATGGCGACCGCGTAGTTGACCGGCGTGCCGGTGGGCTGGCCAGCGTAGGCCTCGCTCCGGTTGTCGATGCCCAGTTCGACGTGGAACCGCTCGATCCCCTCGACCATCGGCACGGCTGCCTGATGCGCAGGCACCGCCCCGTCGAGATCGAATTCCGAGCGCACCAGCGTCGGAATCCCATCGCCGGCCGTCACCGCGAAGTTGCGTACGTAATAAATGTGGGAGATGAACTTGCGCTTCTCCGAATCCGTGGCGCAGTCCATCTGGTTCAGGTCGAAGGTCGTGTCGTCCTCGGTGCCGAAGACGTAGAAACTCGCATCGGTGCCGCAGCGTGAAGTCTGGATGTAGACGTTACCTGCAATGTCGTTCTCGCAGTTGCCGCCGGACCCCGCCGCGCAAAGCTCGGCGTGACGGACGACGAGTACGTCCGTGTTGGCGAGCTTGTCGACCACGATCCCGCCACACACGGCATTCGAATCGTAGACGTTCATCGGCACGTGCAGCAGGTTTCCCCGGTGCACCACGCTCCAGGGCGTGTCGTAGGCGAGGCAAGGGTCGGGCACGGCCGTCGGCTGGTCCGTCGGCACGGCGTCGTAGGTCTGGTCGTCGAAGGTCGGGACGTATGCACCCCAGTAGCCCGCATGCACCACGTCGCTCTCGAGCAGCTCGATGGCGAGGCGACCGTTTTCCACCAGCGAGTTGGCGCGCGCGAGTTCGCGATTGCTGCCGCTGCTGTTGACGAACAGAGCGACCAGAGCTCCCAGGATCACCAGTCCCACCACGAGCGAAATCATCAGCTCGACGAGACTGACACCGCGCTCGTGAGCCGGCCCGACCGAACGCGGGAACATGGCCTGGTGTGTCATATGATGGGCGTCAGGTCCGAGATCCGGACGAGCGTCGTCACCGTCCGGCGGCAGAGGTCGTCCACACAAGGCGAGTCGGCGCCGCCGTCGTACTCGCCCGCGCCGCACGTCACGCTGTCCGGCGGCGCAGAGATCGGGGCGAGGCCCTGCCAGGCCACCGTGACGAGGTATTCGTCCGCAGCGATCGCCTCGACGCAACCGCGGCCACCCACCATGGCGCCGACCTGGGCAGCGCCCAGTGTCTCGGCCGCGCCCTGCAACGCTTCGCACCACTCGCGACGGTCGCGCTCGACGCGGGTGGAGTTGGGGACCGGACACGCCGCGCCGACGCCAAGCGACCCCGCCGTGACGTAGGACGCGGCGTTGTTGCGATTGAGTGCAATCCGGTTTGCCATGTCCTGCAACAGGATCAGCGCCTGGGCACGCTGGTAGGTTTCCACCTGCGTCACGTGCAGGCGCCCCTGCAACCCGACCAGGCCCAGCAGCCCGATCGAAAGGATCACCATGGCGATGAGCACCTCGATCAGCGAGATACCGCCTTGGCGTCGTGGCGAGTTTTTCATATGACCCCTTACCACGCGATCACCACTTCCCGGCCGGCGTCTTGGCGCCGGCGTCATTGAGAGTCAGGTCGCCGTCGGCCGCCTGGACTCCTTCCGCCGTGAACTGGATTTCAAATGTGGGCGGCGGGCCGGCGTCGACGTCGATCACGTACGTGTACTTGCCTGCGAGCTCGTCAGGAAGCGAGAAGGCCAGTGCCGCTTCGTCGGCGTACGTTCGATTGGCGAGGAAGTACTGGCGCTCGCGGTTCGCGATCTCCATCATCGCAGCCTGCGCCGCGCGGCGGTTGCCCCGGCGAACAGTCTCGCGATAACTCGGTAGCGCGATCGAGGCGAGGACGGCCATGATCACGATCACGATCAGCAACTCGGTCAGGGTGAACCCGCGGGTTCGCTTCTTGGTCTGGATCGTCATGCGCCTACGGTATCTTGCCTGTCGACCCGGGAAATCCCGGTCCGACGGACGGGCCTCTGTCGGGGACAAGCGGCGCGCCGCTTGACATATCCGGGGGCCGGGACGTCGCCCGTCGGCCCGAGTCTGCGCAAGCGCCGCGCGGAAAGTATGTGAACGGGTGAGTAATCCGCGTATCGGGCCGTACTCGCGGGGCATCACGATCGACACGCCGATGCCGGGAAGCATGCATGTCGAATATACGAGGATTCACGCTGGTCGAGATGGTCTGTGTCGTCACCGTGCTCGCGGTGATTGCCGGCCTGTCCGCGCCATCGTTCCGTGCGCTTCGCCTCGACGCGGTACGCAATCGGGAAATCAACCAGTGGGTCCAGGCCATCCACCTCGCGCGTGCGGAGGCGATGAAGCGGGGTGCGGTGGTGACACTCTGCCCGGGCGATGACGCCCTGGCCTGTGCCGCCGCGCCGGCATCGTGGAGTATCGGTTGGATCGCCTTCGTCAACACCGATGCCGATGCGCCTGCCGCACGGGACGCTGGCGAACCGGTGCTCCGGGTTTATCCGGGCTGGCCCGAGGGCCGGATCACGGGCAATCGCGACTGGCTGTCCTTCCGGCCATTCGGCCAGACGGGCATCACCGCCACGCACGTGTTCTGCGACGCGCGCGGTGCCGCTTCGGCTCGTGCGGTCATCATCAGCCAGACCGGTCGACCGCGGGTAGCCGCAACGCGCGCAGACGGCTCGACGCTCACATGTCCGTGAGGACCTGCAATACCACCGGTGGCCCCCGCGCGCGCGGTGTCGCGCTGCTCGAGGTGCTGGTCGCCGTCACCCTGCTGTCACTCACATTGATCGGCGGTTTGACGATGGTCGTCCACGGCTTGCGCGTCGGCCGTGAATCCCTGCTCCGCTCGACGGCGGCGGTGTTGGCCGGGGACCTCGCCGATCGCATTCGGGCGAATGCCGCCGCCGCGGCGTATGACGCGCCGGCGGATGGCGCCTTGCCCTCGGTCGACCCGTGCCCGCCGGCAGCGCCCTGCGATCCGTCGATGCGTGCCATCCGCGACCTCGCCGAATGGAGACAGCGGGTCTCCGCAGCGTTGCCCGGCGGTGTGGGCCTGGTGGAACCCGTTCCGGAGGCCGCGGTGACCGGTGCACGCCTGATCGAGATTCGCTGGGTGGCCACCGGCATTGAACACGCGCATCGCCTGGTACTGATTCCATGAGGCGAATGCACAGGCGCCGGCGACCTGCCATTCCGTTGGCCGCCACGCGCGGCTTCGGATTGGTCGAATTGCTGGTCGCCCTGGCCCTCGGCAGCGCAATCCTCGTGGGCGCGGTTGCGACGTTCACGCGCGCCCGCAACGTCCAGCGCGCACAAGACGCGCTTGCGCGCATGCACGAGACCGCGGTGTACGCGCTCAGTGTCCTCGAGACCGACCTCCGCATGGCCGGTTACTGGGGCCTGGCCGGGTCCGCCGATGTCGTCGTGCCTCATGCCAGTTTTGCGTTCCCGGAGCGTTGCGGCGGCGCGAGCTGGGTCACACAGGTGCAACCGCCGGTCACCGGGACGAACAATGCGTATCCGAGTCTCGCGAACTGTGCCGCTGCCTCTGGCGGGGCGCAGCCCGGGGCCGACGTGCTCGTCAGCCGAAGGGCGAGTGCCGAGCTGATTTTGCCCCTCGGTGCGACGGTGCCGGCACAGCACCAGGACCGCGTGCTCGCCATCTCGCGCTTCGGCTCCGCAGAGCTGTTCGTGCCGGATCAACTCTCCGGCGCCGTGCCGGGAGGTTACCCGGCCGGCGCGGCCGCAGCGGCGCCGCTTGCCGAATTGCGGCGCGTGCTGGTGCATGCCTATTACGTCAGCCGCGGCTCGAGCGTCGGCGCCCGCGTCCCGGCATTGCGCCGCAAGGTCCTGCGCGCGGGGCCGACCGTCGCAGACGAGGAAATCGTCGTCGGCGTGGAGGACCTCCAGTTTCGGATCGGCGCCGACGTCGACGGCGATGGGAGCGTCGACGCCGATTTCGAGCCCGGCACCGTGCCCGCCGGCGCAATTCCGCGATTCGTTCGCCTGTGGTTGCGCGTTGTGTCGACCGAGCGAGATCGGCCCCCCGGTGGCACTCCCGCCGCAGCCTATGCGGACCGCGCCTGGGCATCCGTCGACGACGGCTTCAGCCGTTTCATGGTCAGCAAGACCATTCAGCTGCGAAACAGCGGATCATGAGCCGCGTGCGTCCCTGCGATAGGCGGACATGCGAGTGCGGATTCGCACTGCTCGGCTGCCTGCTGCTGCTCGGTATCGTGTCGATACTGGGCGTGACAGTCATGGCGAGCGCGGTCGGGGAACTGCGACTGGCGTCGAACGTCGTTCACCGCGACCGCGCATTCCAAGCCGCCGAATTTGCGATCGGGCAGGCACTCGCCAGCCCCGACCTGGATACCACGCCGACACCGCAGGCGCCCCGACGCATGCCGGCGTCGCCGGATGCGACGCTGCCGATCGCAGCCGGCAATGGCGACTCGTATCGTTATCTCCTGTACTTCGTCGAGGCGACGCCCCTCGCGGGAGAGAGTACTGCGAGCGTGATGGCGTATCACTTCGTCGCCGAGACGTCAGGTTTTTCCGCGCGCGGCGCGACCGACACGCACGTGCAGGGTTTCTATGTCGTGCGGCCCGCAGGCTGGACCGGCGACGTACCGGAGCCGTCGTGCGATGCGTCGATGCCGGGATGCGACGCTGCGCCGCACATCGGCCCTGTCAGGACATACTGGCGGCAGGCCGAGGCCGAGTGATCATGGACGAGTTGCGCGGGTTCTCGCTCATCGAACTCGTCCTCGTGCTCGCCCTCGTGACGGCGGTTTCCCTCGCTGCCGTGCCCAGCTACCGTCAGCTCATTCTGAGGAGTCACCGGACCGAGGCGGTCGCCGCGCTGCTCGACGTCGCCGCGGCACAGGAACGGCATCACGCACAGTACGGCATTTACGCCACGGGCCTTTCGCCGAGCCCTCCCGGTGGGCTCGGGTTGTCGGCGGAGTCGTCGAACGGCCGCTACCGAATCGAGATTACGAACGCGAACGTGGCTCGATTCGAGGTGACCGCCACGGCGCAAGGTCCGCAGTCCGCCGACACGCACTGTTCTACTTTCCGGCTCGACGACCGGGGAGCCAGGACGGCGACGAGCGACAATTGTTGGGTCCGTTGACGGGTGGCGTCGCGATTCAGCCCTTGATCGTCAACCTCGACTGCGCGTCGCCCGGCCGCAATTCCCGCGGCAGCGCGAATACGACGTGTTCCTCGCGCCCGACCACTTCTTCGGCTCCCGTGCCGCCCCACTCCCGCAGGCGCTCCACGACACGGCGCACGAGCAGCTCCGGTGCGGACGCGCCCGCCGTCACGCCGACCGCCCGCTTGCCCGCGAACCATTCCGCGCGCAGGTCCTCCGGACCGTCGACGAGGTAGCCCGGCAGGCCGGCCTTCTGCGCAATTTCGCGCAGCCGGTTCGAGTTCGAGCTGGTCACGGAACCCACGACGACCACGACATCGCAGTCCATGACCAGCCGCTTCACGGCGTCCTGGCGATTCTGCGTCGCATAACAGATGTCTTCCTTGCGCGGCGTCGCGAGCGTGGGAAAGCGACGCTTCAGCGCCTCGAGCACGTCGGCGGTGTCGTCGACCGACAGGGTCGTCTGCGTCACCACGCCGACCCGCGAGGGATCATTGACGTGGAGGTCGTCTACGTCGCTCGCGTCCTCCACCAGCATGATCCGCCCGCCTTGCAGCGGGTCGAACTGGCCCATGGTGCCCTCGACTTCCGGATGCCCTTCGTGCCCGATCAGGATCACGTCGAGGCCCTCGCGGGCATAGCGCGTCACCTCCATGTGCACCTTCGTGACGAGCGGACACGTGGCATCGAACACCCGGAGCCCGCGACGCCGCGCCTCGGCCTGCACGGCCTTGGAGACGCCGTGGGCGCTGAAGATCACGGTCGCGCCGTCGGGGACCTGGTCGAGCTCCTCGACGAACACGGCCCCGAGCGCCCGCAGCCGGTCCACGACGAAGCGGTTGTGCACGACCTCGTGGCGCACGTGGATCGGCGCGCCGAACAGCTCGACGGCCCGCTCGACGATGTCGATCGCCCGGTCGACGCCGGCACAGAAACCCCGGGGATTGGCCAGCAGGATGCGCACGTCGGCGTCAGGCCCGGTGTTCGTGAAAGGCGTCGAGCAGCAGCAGTGCCGCCCCAATCGTGATCGCGCTGTCCGCGATGTTGAACGCCGGGAAGTACGCGGCGCCCCAGTGTGCGTGGATGAAGTCGACCACGTAGCCGTGCACGACCCGGTCGATCACGTTGCCGACGGCGCCGCCCACGATCAGCGCGAGCGAGATCGGCAGCAGGCGCTCGCCGCGCGGGATGCGCCAGAGCCATACGACGAGCGCGAGGCTCACGACCAGCCCGAGCGTGACGAAGAACCCGCGCTGCCAGCCCGAGGCTTCAGCCAGGATGCTGAATGCGGCGCCGGTGTTGTGGAGCAGCGTGAAGTCGAGCACGGGCAGCACCTCGACGCGCTCATACAGCTCGAGGAACCTCGTGACCACGAACTTGGTGGACTGGTCGAGCGCCACGACCGCGAGCGAAAGCCAGAGCCACGCCGCCGGATGCGTGCGCTCGACGATCAGCGCCGCGCGTTCGGCCATCGTCGCGTGGTGCCGCACGCCGCCCGCGCCACCCGGCTCGACATCGGTGGCCCGGCGGCGCGGCGACTCCGGCGAGGAGGAATGCGACCTGGGCGGCGGTGGCGAATCGAGGGGTGTCGTCATCGGGCGATCCAGCAGACGGGCATCCATGTCTGAAGTGCGCGGCTCAAGCCGAGCGGCGCGTTTCCCCCGGGCCGTCGAGGTTGCCGGCGCACCGGGCGCAGAGCTCAGGGTGCGCCGCCACGGTACCGACATCCGCCCGCTTGTGCCAGCAACGCACGCATTTCGGATGCGTCGACGGGCGCACGTCGAGCCACAGGCCCGCGCCGCCACCCTCCAGGGGTGCAGGCACGGCGTCCACCGGGCGGCCGGCCGCATCGGCCACGTCGGCCTCGGAGGTGATCAGCACGAAGCGCAGCTCGTCACCGAGCGGCGCGAGGGTACGCTGCCACCCGACGTCCGCATAGAGCGTCACCGCCGCGTCGAGCGGGGCGCCGATCTTCTCGGCGGTCCGCAGGCGCTCGAGCTCGCGCACCACGGCCGCGCGGGACTGGAGCACGCGTGGCCAGTCGATCGGTCCGGCGTCGACGGGGATTTCAGGCAGGCGCGCCCAGGTCTCGAAGAACACCGACTCGCCTCGTGCCCCGGGCAAGTACCGCCAGATCTCCTCCGCGGTGAACGACAGGATCGGTGCGAGCCAGCGCACCATCGCCTCGGAGATCCAGTGGAGCGCGGTCTGCGCGGAGCGCCGGGGCCGTCCCGTCGCCGGCGTGGTGTAGAGGCGGTCCTTGATCACGTCGAGGTAGAAGCCACCCAGGTCCACGACGCAGAAGTTGTGGACCTTCTGGTAGATCAGGTGGAACTCGTAGCTCCGATACGCGGCGGCGACCTCCCGCTGCAACTCGGCCGTGCGGGCGATCGCCCAGCGGTCGAGCGCGACCAGTTCGTCCACCGGCACGGCGTGCTGCGCCGGGTCGAACCCCGCGAGGTTGCCGAGCAGGAACCGCACCGTGTTGCGGATGCGGCGATACGACTCGGAGGTACGCTTGAGGATCTCGTCGGAGACGGCGATCTCGTTGGCGTAATCCGTCGCCGCGACCCAGAGCCGCAGCACGTCGGCGCCGAGCGAGTTCATGACCTTCTGCGGCAGCACGACGTTGCCGAGCGACTTGGACATCTTGCGGCCCTTCTCGTCCACGGTGAACCCGTGGGTGAGGACGCCCTTGTACGGCGCGTGGCCCTTCTGTGCGACGGACGTGAGCAGCGAGCTGTGGAACCAGCCGCGGTGCTGGTCGGAGCCCTCGAGATAAAGATCCGCCGGCGTGCGCACTTCGGGGAACAGTCGCGACACGCAATGGTGCGAGAGGCCGGAATCGACCCAGACATCCATGATGTCCGTGACTTTCTCGTAGGTCGCAGCCTCGGCGCCGAGCAGGTCGGACGCATCGAGGTCGAACCAGGCGTCGATGCCGGCCGTCGCCACGCGGTCGGCCACCTGCTCGATGAGCTCGGGGGTGCGCGGATGCAGCTCGCCCGTCTCACGATGCGTGAACAGCGCGAGCGGCACGCCCCACACGCGCTGTCGCGAGATGCACCAGTCCGGGCGCTGCGCGATCATGCCGAGGATCCGCTGCTCGCCCCACGCCGGCGTCCACTGCACGCGGCGGATCTCCGCGAGCGCCGTCTCGCGCAGGCCCGCCTGCTCCATCGAAATGAACCACTGCGGCGTGGCGCGGAAGATCACCGGCGTCTTGTGGCGCCAGCAGTGCGGGTAGCTGTGCCGGAACGGCGCGTGGTGCAGCAGCGCGCCGCGCTCCACCAGCACGTCGATCACATGCTTGTTGGCGTCGAACACCTTCTCGCCGGCGAACAGCGGTGTCGAAGCCAGGTAGCGCCCGTCGTTGCCGACGGGATTGTCGACCGGCAGCCCGTACTGGCGGCCGATCACGAAGTCTTCCTGGCCGTGTCCGGGCGCGGTGTGTACGGCGCCCGTGCCGCTGTCCAGCGTCACGTGCTCGGCCAGCACCACGGGCACCGTGCGATCGTAGAACGGGTGGAACAACTGCAAGCCTTCGAGAGCTGCGCCCTTGACGCGCGCGACTTCATGCACCGTCTGCATGCCCGATCGCTCGAGCACGGCCGGCACGAGCGCGCTTGCGATCACATAGATCTCGACGTCCGAGTCGTCACCGCCCGGCAGCGGCTGGCCCTTGCCGGCCTCGCCCACGCGCAACTGGCGGCTCGCCTGCACCAGCGAGTAATCGTATTCGGCGTGCAGGGCCACCGCCCGATTGGCGGGCAGCGTCCACGGCGTGGTGGTCCAGATCGCGACGCTCGGGCTTCCGAATGGCAAGGCTGCGAGGCCCGTGCGGCGCGCGAGATCGGCGATATCCACGACCCGGAACTTCACGTCGATCGCGGGTGAGGTACGGTCCTCGTACTCGACTTCCGCCTCGGCGAGCGCCGAGCGGCAGTCGAGGCACCAGTGCACCGGCTTATGGCCCTTGTACAGGTGCCCATTGCGGATGATCTGCGCGAACGCCCGGAGCTGCTCGGCCTCGTAGCCCGGTGCGAGCGTCATGTACGGGTCGAACCAGTCGCCCATCACGCCGAGGCGTATGAAGTCGCGACGCTGCACGTCGATCTGCTCGAGCGCGAACTCGCGGCACGCCTGGCGGAATGCGCGCGCATCGAGCTGCTTCGCCTCGCGTCCGCGCAGCTTCTCGACCGCGTGTTCGATCGGCAGGCCGTGGCAGTCCCAGCCCGGAACGTACGGCGCGTCGAACCCGTCGAGCGAGCGCGACTTGACGATGATGTCCTTGAGGATCTTGTTGACGGCGTGACCGATGTGGATCGCACCGTTCGCGTACGGCGGGCCGTCGTGCAGCACGAACGTCGGGCGCCCCCGCGCGATCTCGCGCAGCTTCTCGTAGGTACGCTTCTCCGCCCACCACGCGAGCGTCTCAGGCTCGCGACGCGCGAGGTCCCCCTTCATTGGGAAGGCGGTGTCGGGCAGGTTGACGGTGCTCTTGTAGTCGGCCATGGGCAGGTAGGGTCAGCGCGGAGGGGGCGTGCGAACACGGAACCCGAAATTTTGAATGAATTCAGGGATTTAGTCCAGCCGGACCGGCGCGGAAATACGCCGCGTCAGCACGGGTGGACTTCGCACCGGGTGAGCGCGGCGCGCGCCTGCCGCGCGTCGCAGTGCATCTGCGCGACCAATGCATCGAGCGAGTCGAATTTCTGCTCCGGGCGCAACCAGCGCACGAAGTCGACGCTCAGATATTTTCCATAGAGGTCGTTCTCGTAATCGAACAGGTGCACTTCGAGCAGCGGCTCGGCGCCCTGCACGGTCGGGCGCGTCCCCAGACTCACGACGCCCGGGTGATCCGTGAAACCCGGCCCGCTCACGCGCACCGCGAGCACGCCCCAGAGTGGGACGACCTTCCGGTGCAAGGCGAGGTTCGCGGTCGGGAAACCGAGCGTGCGGCCGAGCTGCACACCGCGCTGGACCCTTCCCGTCATCCGATAGGGTCGACCGAGCAGCAGCGCCGCGCGGTCCAGGTCGCCGCGACCGAGGGCCTGACGCACCAGCGAGCTGCTCACTCGCTCGCCCTCGACCCGGAAGGAGGAAACCTGCTCGACCGTGAAGCCGTGGCGGGCGCCGGCGCCGCGCAGGCTCACGATCGTGCCCTCGCGGTCGCGGGCGTAGTGGAAATCGTCGCCCACGACGATGTGCTGCACGCCCAGCCGGTCCGCGAGCAGGCCGCGCTCGAATTCGCGCTCACCCATGTTGCGCATATGCTCGTCGAAGCGCAGCACCACGACGCGTTCGATGCCATAGAGCGCGAGCGCCTCGAGTTTCTCGCGCATGCGCATGAGCCGGGCCGGGGCCCGCAGGCCCTGGAAATACTCGCTCGGCGTCGGTTCGAAGGTGATCAGCGTCGCCGGCAGGCCGAGGCGCCGTGCGCGATCGCGCACGGCCGAGATCATGTGCTGGTGGCCGCGGTGGACGCCGTCGAAGTTGCCGATGGTCGCGACGCAGCCGCGGTGCGTATCGCGCAGGTTGTGCAATCCGCGCACGACCTCGATCGACCGCACGAAGGTGACTTTCTCCCAGATGCAGTGGACCAGCAGCCTCATGGAGCCACGCTTCCGGGCTGCGGCGGCACGAGGACCCGCTGCACGCGGAGGTGCACGAGGCGCATGCCGAGTACGTAAAGTGTCCCGAAATAGATGCCCGCACCGCCCGTCACGAGCAGTCCCATCCAGCCGACGCGATGCCAGGCATCCATCTCGATCCAGCGCTGCGTGTCGCCTGCCACGAACCAGAGGAAGGCGCCCATCAGCAGGTTGCCCGCGAGCACCTGCCAGAACGTGCGGCGCCAGCCAGGCGCATGGTGCAGCACGTGCTGCCGCCGCAGGCTACGATAGAGCAACGTCGCGTTGAACCACGCGCCGATGCCGTTGTTGAGCGCGAGCAGTGCGTGCAGGCCGGGCCGGCCCGGATAGATGAACGCGAGGGGCAGCACGATCGCGAGGTTGAGCGCCATGTTGAGGCTGAGCGACTGGATGCCGATCTTGACGGGTGTCTTCGTGTCCTGGCGCGCGAAGAATCCCGGCGCCAGCACCTTGACCATGCTGAATCCCATGAGCCCGGTCGAATACGCCATGAGCGCGAGCGTGGACATGCGGACATCCTGCTCGTCGAACTTCCCGTAGTGGAAGATCACCACGGTGAGCGGGCCGGCGAGGATCAGCAGCGCCAGCGTCGCGGGCAACACGACGATCGCCGTCAGCTTGACGGCCCAGTCGAGCGTCGAGGCGAACCGGTCCGGGTCCTGCGAGGCGTGATGCGCCGCGAGCCCCGGCAGGATCACCGTCGCGAGCGCGATGCTGAAGACGCCGAGCGGGAACTCGACCAGGCGGTCCGCGTAGTAGAGCCACGCGATGCTGCCCGTCACCAGGAACGAGGCGATCAACGTATCGAGCAGCAGCGCAACCTGCGACACCGACGAGCCGAAGATCGCGGGCAGCATCAAACGGCCGATCTTGCGCACCCCGGCATGGTTCCAGTGCCAGCGTGGACGACGCAGCAGCTTGAGGCGCAACAGGAAAGGCAGCTGGAACCCGAGCTGCACCAGGCCCGAGACGAACACGCCGATCGCCAGCACGATGCCCGGACGCGGAAAGTAGGGAGCGACGCAGGCCGCGAACACGATCATCACGACGTTCATCAAGGTCGAGGTCGTGGCCGGCACCGCGAACTTGCCGTAGCTGTTCAGCACGCCGCCCGCGAGGGCGGCGAGCGAGATGAACAGGATGAACGGGAAGGTCCAGCGCAGCATCTCGACCGTGAGGTCGAAGCGTGCACCGTCGAGGCGGAATCCCGGCGCGAACAGCAGCACGAACACGGGTGCCGCCACGACGCCGAGCACGGTGATCACCGCCAGGAACCACGCGAGGGTTCCCATCGCCCCGTCGATGAGTTCCCGGACCTCGTCGTGCGGGCGCTGCACCTTGTATTCGGAGACCACGGGCACGAAGGCCTGCGAGAACGCGCCTTCGGCGAACAGCCGCCGCATGAAGTTCGGGATCTTGAACGCGACCAGGAACGCGTCCATGAGCAGGCCGGCGCCGAACATGCGCGAATAGACCATGTCGCGCAGCAGCCCGGTCACGCGCGAGATGAGCGTGAAGGCGCCGACGATGGAAGTGCTGCGGAAGAAGCCGCCGCTCACGGCTGGGATGTCCGGGTCGGGAACATGGAGCGCGGAATGATACGTTCTTACCCCCAGGCGCGCCCTTGGCGACCGGAACCGGCGTGGCCATCCCTGCGCCGCCCCGGGGCCGCCCGTATCGGGAATTCTTGACCTTCGGGCACCCGACCACCAGAATACGCGGCTCTTTCAATCGATTACGCGAGGTCGGCGCCTGTTACAGGGCAGGCCGGCCGCAGGAGTCTCCAGTCCGTGGCGAACATCAAGTCCGCAGAGAAGCGCGCCAAGCAGGCCGTCAAGCGCCGCGCCCACAACATGGCCGCCCGCTCGCGCCTGCGCACCTCGATCAAGAAGGTCCTGACGGCGATCGGCGCCGGCGACAAGGTCGAGGCCACGGCGGCGTTCAAGGCTGCGCAGCCCGTGATCGACACCATGGTGACCAAGGGCATCATCCACAGCAACAAGGCTGCCCGACACAAGCGCGAGCTGAACGCGAAGATCAAGGCGATCGCCGCCGCCGCGAAGTGACCACGGCCGGCGACGACACGACCGCCGTCGCCGCGCGATCGTCGACCTCAGGAAAGCCGGCCACGCCGGCTTTTTCGACTCGGCGGTGGATCGTTCAGTTTCGCTGCACGTTTCAGCTGAAACTCTTCAGGCCTCGTTGACAACGGCGCGGGCCTGGAACGGCTTCGCTGCCAGCCGTGCTCGCGGCCGTTACTCTTCCGCCGTTACCGGGAGCGCGGCCACTGCGATCTCCTCGAGCCGGCTCATGAGCGCCTGGCACAAGGCCTGCGTGCCCTGTCGGGTCGCCCCCGAAATCCGGTGCACCGGGCCCTTCCAGCGCAGCCGACGCACGATTTCGCGGCAGCGCTTTTCGGCTGCGTCGGCCGGCAGCAGGTCGATCTTGTTCAGCACCAGCCAGCGCTCACGTCCTGCGAGTTCGGGGCTGAACTTCCTGAGCTCCGCGGCGATGGCGCGCGCGCCTGCCACCGGGTCGTCGTCCGGGTCGGGAGGCGCGATGTCGACGAGGTGCAGCAGCAGCCGCGTGCGCTGGAGGTGCTTCAGGAAGCGCAGGCCCAGCCCCGCGCCCTCGGCGGCGCCTTCGATCACGCCCGGGATGTCGGCCATGACGAAACTGCGGTGCTCACCCACGTACACGACTCCCAGGTTCGGGTGCAGCGTGGTGAAGGGGTAGTCCGCGATGCGCGGGCGGGCGGCCGAGACCACGCTGATCAGGGTCGACTTGCCCGCGTTCGGCAGGCCGAGCAGGCCCACGTCGGCGAGGAGCTTGAGTTCGAGGCGCAGTTCGCGCTTCTCGCCCGGGTAGCCCGGCGTCGCCTTGCGCGGCGTGCGATTCGTGCTGGACTTGAAGTGCTGGTTGCCGAGACCGCCACGCCCGCCCTTGGCGACGAGCAGCCGCGCGCCTTCGGTCGCGAGGTCGCCCAGGGTCTCCTCGGTGTCGATGTCGTACACGACGGTGCCCACGGGCACGGGGACCTCGAGGTCCTCGCCCCCTTTCCCGCTGCAGTCGGCGCTGCCGCCCGACTCGCCGTTCGAGGCCTTGAACGCGCGCATGTAGCGAAAGTCGGCAAGGGTGTTGAGGCCTTCCTTCGCCACGAACCAGACGCTGCCGCCCGTTCCGCCGTCACCCCCGTCCGGTCCGCCGAACGGGATGAACTTTTCGCGGCGGAAGCTGACCATGCCGCGGCCGCCGTTGCCGGCCTGGACGCGAACCGTGGCTTCGTCGACGAATTTCATGGGAAAGTGGCCGGAGGGAAGTGACTGGTAGGAGCCGCAAATGAAGAAGCCCCGGCGTTGCCGGGGCCTCGTCTCTGCACACGACGTGAGGCCATCGCTCCAGCCTTCACCGCGCTACGTGCAAGCCCTTACCCGCGCTGTGCGCGACCTCTCCCGGCAGCGGGAGAAGGGAAAAGCTCAGCTCGCCTTCGGCTCGACCCCTCAGCTCGCCTTCGGCTCGACCCCTCAGCTCGCCTTCGGCTCGTCCCCTCAGCTCGCCTTCGGCTCGTCCCCTCAGCTCGCCTTCGGCTCGACGCTCACGTGCACGCGCTGGGCCACGCCCTTGCGCTTGAACTGCACGGTGCCGTCGATGAGCGCGAACAGCGTGTGGTCGGTGCCGATGCCGACGTTGTCGCCGGCGCGGTACTGCGTCCCGCGCTGCCGGACGATGATGTTGCCCGCGACGACCCCCTGGCCGCCGAACTTCTTGAGGCCGAGGCGCTTGCTCTCGGATTCGCGGCCGTTCTTGGTCGAACCGCCTGCCTTCTTGTGTGCCATTGCTCGCTGCTCCTGGAACCTGTCCGCGTCGCCGTGACCGTATCCGGCCTCAGGCCTGGATGCCTGTGATCTTCACCTCGGTGAAGAACTGGCGATGGGTACCCGCGCGCTTGTAGTGCTTGCGGCGACGGAATTTCACGATGACTTTCTTGTCGCCCTTGCCGTGCTTGTGCACGACGCCGGAGACCTTGCTGCCCGAGACCAGCGGGGCGCCGATCTTGACGTCGCTGCCGTTGCCGACCAGCAGGACCTTGTCGAACTCGACGGTGGCGCCGAGCTCGGCCGTCAGTTTCTCGATGCGAACGACGTCGCCTTCGGCGACGCGATACTGCTTGCCGCCCGTCGCAATGACCGCGTACATGAATTCACTCCAGCCAGTCTGTGGGGGCCGGGAGCCCCGGCAGAAAGACGCGCGATTTTAGGGGAGTGGGCCGCTCGAATCAAGCGCTTAGACGCGACCCGCCATTCCCTCGCCCCGGGTGGCCGGGTACCATTCGTGGTTCCGACAAGAACTCGAACAGGGCGGCCCGTCGCGCTGATGCAACTCGAAGAAATCCGGGCCCTGGTGGCGGACGACCTCAGGGACGTCGACCGTGCCATCGTAGACCGGCTGGCCAGCGACGTAGCGCTCATAAACCAGGTGTCGCAGTACATCGTCGGCGGCGGCGGCAAGCGGCTGCGGCCGCTCAGTGTGGTGCTGGCGGCCAGGGCCTGTGGACACCGGGGAATCAAACATCTTCCCGCGGCGGCGATCATCGAGTTCATCCACACCGCCACGCTGCTCCACGACGACGTCGTGGACGGCTCGACCAAGCGCCGGGGCCGCGACACCGCCAACCATCTGTTCGGCAACCAGGCGAGCGTGCTGGTGGGAGATTACCTGTATTCCCGGTCGTTCCAGATGATGGTCGAACTGGGCGACATGCGGATCCAGGAGGTCATGGCCGGAGCGACCAATACCATCGCCGCCGGGGAAGTCCTGCAGCTCATGAACGTGCACGACCCGGACACGACCGAGCTGGCGTACCTCGAGGTGATCTACCGCAAGACGGCGAAGCTGTTCGAAGCCGGCGCACAGATGGCCGCGATCCTCTCGGGAGCGTCCGCTTCGGTCGAGCAGGCCATGGTCGAGTACGGTCGGCGTCTGGGCACGGCATTCCAGCTCGTCGACGACGCTTTGGACTACCGGGCGAGCCCGGACGAGCTCGGCAAGAACCTGGGCGACGACCTCGCCGAAGGCAAGCCGACCCTGCCGGTGATCTATGCCCTCGCCCACGCGCCGGCGGCGGCGGCGAAGAAGCTGCGCCAGGCGATCGAGGAAGGCGGCGACGTGGCGGCGCTCGCCGAGCTGACGCGACTGATCGAGGCATCCGGCGGCCTCGAATACACCGCCGCCAAGGCGCAGCAGGAGCGGGACGCGGCAGTGTCGGCGCTCGCGGCCGTGCCGGCCTCGCGCTATCGCGACGCATTGGCCGGGCTGGCCGACTTCGCGGTGGCCCGGACGTATTGATCACGCCGGCGACGATTCCCCCAAAATTGAATCGCCGCAGGGGGATGAGTAGACTGCACGGCTCTCGCCACTGCGGGGCCCGCCCCGCCGTCCAGGCCTCCGCCGGTCACCCGACCCGGCACTGACGAGGCCCGCGACGCGCACCGGCAATCGGGATGTAGCTCAGCCTGGTAGAGCACTACGTTCGGGACGTAGGAGTCGGAGGTTCAAATCCTCTCATCCCGACCATTTAATCAAGGCTTTTTTCGTACTTCGCCCTCCGGCCCGCAGCGGCTGAACAGCACCTGAACAGCGGAAGCCGTTCCGCCGCTGCGTGCCAGCAAGGAACGTGCGCCGCGTGATATGAGTGTGCACGGCAGGCTTTGCGATTATGAGCCAGAGGTTGAACCGCGGTAAGACGTCCCCCGGCCCTCCCCGGAATTTCCGGTGATGGCGATGTGCGACACGGATGTCTGAGCCCCGGCCGACGCTCCGCAATGCGGGCAAGCCAACGCTTGGTCGCTCAGAGATTGGCCACACTCGAAGCACGTCAACAGCACCAAGGGTCTTTCCTCGTTCTTCGTTTCTTTTCAGACGGACTTTACGCCTGCCGCGTAAGCCCCAATACCACCGCATACGCGCCCCATGATGGGGATCCCGCAGCGGTCTCCAATCACCATTTGCTCGGTAGAAACGTAGCGTGCGACGTCGATGACCACGTGCAGGCGTCTTGAGAATGGTTATCAGCCCCCGTAGTAGCTGGTCAATCGTCCGCGCCGGTTAACAGGCCGGGTACTCCATCCTCAGCGCGCCTTGTGCCCGAAAGGTCCATCGGGATTGCGAGAGGTCGTGCGCCTAGGGCGTCTGGCGGGTTTCACGCCGGAGAGCCCTGCCTGCCCCTGCAGCGCGCTCACCGCGACGGGCGCTCGCGCGGGGCCGCTCGCATCCACCGCGATGTCGCCGAGGCCCTCCTCCCAGGAGGCGAGCAGGCGCTTCGCCGGCTCGCGAAATTCGGGCACCGCCTGCGCCAGCTCCGCCACCAGGGGGATCACCTCGCTCACCGCACGCGCAATGCTTTCGACGGATTCGCGCACCTGCGTCGGCGTGAGCGAGAGCCGCGAGTGTGCGTACTGGGCGAGGGTCTTGCCGACCCGCCACACCTTGCGTCCGGCCAGCGTAAGCCCGGGAGTGTCCGCGGCGTAGTCCGGGTAGGCCGTCACCGTCACCACGTCAAAGACGGGCGCGAGTGCCACGTCCGCGGTGCTCGAATAGGTGAGCGCAAAGTTTTTCAGGTGCGCATCGCCATTTCGAAGCGCGTAATTGAGCGCGAGCAGCGTGTAGAGCTGCAGCGAGGCTCGCGCACGCCCAGACGCCGGCACGTACAGCTGCACGATCTTCGCGAGGTCCTCGACCGAGCCCTTGTACTTCTCGATCGGGTCGAGGCCCTTCAGCGCGCAGAAGTCCTCCACCCCAAGGAAGTGCCCATCGGGGAGCTGATCGAAGCGCTCGACCGCGAGCACCTGCCCATCGGCCGAGAGCTCTGCACGCGGCACCGGCAGTCCCGCGCGGCGGGCCACCTCGAGGCACAGATACTCGTTTGCTGCGAGCCCGGGCAGGTTCGCGAGCGCCGTCTTCAGTATCCAGCCCTCGGCCACCGCCGTGGCTTTCGTCGCGCCGCTCGCGACGCTCTTCGGCATGACGCCGGAGATGCCCTCAAGGAGGCCCTGCTGCAGGAGCGCGAGCAATCGATCGCGCGAATCGGGGGTGGCCAGGATTTGGGCGAGTTCAAGCGGCGCGCCCGCACGATCGAGCGCCTCACCCTGGGGCACGACCCGCACGCGCCCAATGCCGCGATGGCCCGTCAGGGCGAGCAGGCCCGGATCGGAGACATCGGCGTGTGGCCCGAGGCGCGCGCGAATCACGTCTTTCTGGTAACCCTCTGGCAGGTTCTGCAAGAAGATTGGCGGCAACCCGCGCGACCAACGGTAGCTCTCGAGGCGCACCGGCATCGCGAGTGAGACGAAGTCCTCCGCCGCCACCCCCGGCCGATAGGCGAAGACCCAGGCGCCGCCGCCGGCGGGCGCGAGCGCGCCGACGAGACGGTCGTCCACGTAGACGTCGAACTCGGCCATCAGCGTGGCACCGGCGCGCGCGCGTGGCGGACGCGCTTGGCGAGCGCGGGGCCCGTGAAGCGCTCGCCCACGTCGAGTTCCTGCGCGATGTCATCGAGGGTGCGGCCCTGTCCGGCCGGCCTGGCCAGCAGCTCCAGCCCTACGACCTGAAAGAGCGCGAGCAACTTGAGCGCGCCTACTTCGGCGAGCGCACCCCGCTCGAGCTCCGAGACAAGCGTCACGCCCACGCCGGCCGCACGCGCTGCCTCGGCTTGCGTGAGGCGCCGCTCGATACGGGCGGCTTTAAAGGTTTGGCCGAGTTCGTACAGAGTCATATCAATGATTTCCGGTTAGTTAGCGGAAGTCCTACCGTTACTAACAGCTTACCGATATTCACGGCAGTCCACAAGGCTATTAACCGGTATACAGGCAGTTATCGGACTGAGCCCTTATAACTGATATTTTCTAGTTAGTTGCACCACCTGCCCCGGGTTCCGGACCGCCTCGCACGGCACGGATTGAACCGCCTGCCTGGCTGCGTTTTTTTGACTCTGTCGCCAACCAAATCGTCTCGCCCTCCCGATTTCGCGAACCCCCTGGATTGGTCAGGCTCTACGCCTCGTGCCGATGACGCCCTGCTATGCAGTCGAGGTACTGGAGGCGAGCATCTTCGTGCCAAATCTGTGCCACGCACCCCGGGCTGCGAGGTGGTTCTAGGTGCATCCTCTTGGTCGCAGTTGTCTGTTAAACTATTGTTTCGTAAAGCTTTAGGTCCCGTTAAAGGGGCGCTAGACCGGCATTCTGGACGCAGGTGTCGGACCGGCTCCTTCCAGCGCTTCGCCGAGGCCTTCGCCCGCGCCGAAGGCGCCGGCCTCAGGAGGACCGTCCATGCCGGCGAGTCCGGTGGCCCGCAGGGCGTCCGCGACGCCATCACCTATCTGAAGCCCGATCGCATCGATCACGGCGTCCGCGCCATCGAGGAACCGGACCTTGTCGACATCATCAGGGAGAAGGGCATCACCCTCAACATCTGCCCGATCTATAAATCTCCATCTCCTCTACAACTCGATTGAGGAGCATCCGGTCGACAAGCTGCGGAAGGCCGGCATCCCCGTCTCAATCAACTCCGACGACCCCGGCCTGATGAACGCCACGCTGGAAGACAATTACGACCGCTGCATCGGCGCCTTCGGCTGGAATGAGGACGTGCTCCGCGACGTGGCGCGCACCTCGATCGAGGCGAGCTACGCCAATGCCGACGTGAAGGCGAAGATGCGGAGCGCGCTCGCCGCCTGGTAGCTATCCGGACTCGATGAGGCGTCCCGGCTGGTCCGGCAGTTCCGCCGGCGGAAAAATGTTTTATTGCGCTTTATAATTTGGTTTTCCGATGGCGTCATATTTTTATAACCCACTAAAATATTGATAAATAGTGATAACGGCACAGTTGTTGCTGTATCCAGGGTGATTTCAGAAACGACCCCCTGCCGACACGGCGGGCTTAACAACGGTTGAAACCGAGCCATGATAAACCATCAAGAGGACATTTTACAACAGGGCTTCCATTCGGGTGCGCAATTCGGGTGTGAAGTAACGGATGATGACCGCCGATGGGAATGAAACTCCTGATCA
>CAVQQX010000195.1:0-4798 GCA_963714645.1 uncultured Gammaproteobacteria bacterium | reverse complement strand
CGGCAACGCGGCCATCGGCGATCAAACCGGCTACCAATGCATCTACACGTGCGACGGTCTCCTCGTGATGGACGATGGGGCCGTGGCCGGCAAACCAGCGCTGGCGAATGATGGAACCGGTGGTCATACGATTGTCCTTCTTTGGTGCCGATGAACCCTGCGTGGGACATCACCCGGCGATCATGAGTTTCTGCGTACAGCGTGCTGCGACCCATTCCTCGTTGGTGGGCTCCAACGCGACACGCACGCGGCTGCCGTGGTGGAGATGACGGGGGCATTAATGGTGTTGGCATCGGCATCGAGCTTGATGCCGAGGAAGGCCAGGTCGCGGCAGACGCGCTCGCGCACGAAGGCGTTGTGCTCACCGACACCGGCAGTGAACACGAGCAGATCCAGGCCGCCCAGGACTGCGGTCAGCGCGCCGATCTCGCGCACGATGCGGCGCACGTAGAGCGCCAGCGCGATGCGGGCGCGTTCGCCAGCCTCACCGGGATCATTCTCGTGCTTTACCACCACGCGCGGTTCGGCCGAAATCCCGGAAACACCGAGAAGGCCGGACTGGTTGTAAAGCGTGCTGCCCACTTCTTCCAGCGAAAGTCTTTCGACCTCCATCAGTAGAGCAAAGCGCCGGGATCGAGCGAGCCCGTGCGGGTGCCCATCATCAGGCCGTCAAGCGCGGAAAAGCCCATCGTGGTGGCGACGCTTTCCAGGTTCTGCATAGCGCACAAGCTGGCCCCGCTGCCGAGGTGCGCAACAATGGTGCGGCCTCGTGCCAGATCACCATGGCGCTCGGGCAGAGCGTGGCTCATGTAGTCGTACGAAAGCCCGTGGAAACCGTAGCGGCGCAGACCGCGTTCCCAGGCCGAATACGGTAGCGGCAGGATCTGCTCCACCTTCGGCAGGCTGTGGTCTCGCGAGCCGACGATCCGCGCTGCCACCGCGTGCGGATCGTGCTCGCGGAGAAGGGCCTCGAGGTGCGGATCGTCGAGACCGACCCGGCGCACCCGCCCGAAGACCTGATCGACCTGAACCCGTACCAGACGGTACCCACGCTGGTCGATCGCGAGCTGGTCGCATACGACGCCGGCATCGTCTGCGAATACCTCGACGAACGCTTCCCGCATCCCTCGCTCGGTTCGACCGACCCGGCGCAGCGCGCGCAGGCGCGCGTCGCGCTGCGACGCATCGAGCAGGACTGGTACGCCGTCGCGGACGCGCTCGAGCCGCCGGCCACGGCGTCGACGCCGGCCGCGGACCGTCGCGAACGCGAACGTGCGCGCAAGCTCCTCACCGAGAGCATCCTCGCGTCCGAACCGCTGTTCCGGATCCGGAGCTGGTTCCTGACCGACCAGTTCTCGCAGCTCGACGCGGCCGTGGCGCCGATTCTGTGGCGGTTGCCGCGCTGGGACCTCGATGTCGCCGCGCTCGTTGCGGCTGCGCCGGCGGTCGAGCGCTACGCCACGCGCGTGTTCGCGCGGCCGTCCTTCCTGCGCAGCCTGAGCGATGCGGAACGCGGCATGAGGAGGCAATGACATGAGCAGCCCCGGCTCCGGACCGCCGTCGAACCTGCCGGCGATGAAGGCCCGGCGCCCGTACGTGCTGCGCGCCATCCACGAATGGATCACCGACAGCCTCTGCACGCCGCACCTCGTCGTCGACGCGGGCATGGACGGCGTGGAGGTGCCGCGGCAGTACGTCAAGGAAGGCAAGATCGTTCTCAACGTCAGCTGGAACGCCACGGCCAACCTGCGGCTCGGCAACGAGGAGGTCAGCTTCAGCGGCCGCTTCGGCGGCGCGAGCATGTCGGTGCGCATCCCGATCACGGCGGTGCTCGCGATCTACGCCCGAGAGACCGGGCAGGGCATGATTTTCGCCGACGACGATAGGCAGCCACCTCCGGCTTCGGCGGAGTCCGACGACGATGTGGACAGCCGTGGCGACGGGCCACCGGGTGAGGGGGACGGCGACCGGCGCCCGACCGACCGCGACGAGCCGCCGCCGAAGCCTGCGGGTCCCAAGGGTCGCGCGCGGCTCAAGCTAGTGAAATAGCGTGACTCGTGGCGCGTGGCTGGAACCGGGGGCTAGCCGCTCGCGTCGAAGGCGCCCTTGATCCACGTCAGCACCGGGGGCTCGCCCGGACGCGCCGCGGGGTCGATCGCGACGACGTCGAACCGCACCCGGAGCCTGCGGAGCCCGCGGTGCTGCAACAGCAGGTGGCGTGCCGCCAGTGCGAAACGACGTTGCTTGCCGCGGCCGATCGATGCGGCCGCACTGCCGTAATCGGCGCGCGAGCGCGAACGCACTTCGACGAGCACGAGCACGCGTGCGTCGTCGTCGAGCATCACCAGGTCGATCTCGCCGCCGCGACACCGGTAGTTGCGCGTGAGCACCCGCAGGCCGCGCCGCTCGAGGTGGCGCAGCGCGAGCGACTCCGCCGCGCGTCCGCGGGCGGTGGTGGTCGGGACCGCCGCGTCGCGGGGCGATTGCGGGAATGTATGTCGAGGCGTCAGTGCCGGTAGTCGCAGGGGCCGGAATGGCCGGTGAACCGACCTTATGGCTCAACGAGGCACGGCGGCGCCCGTCGCATTCGTCAGCGGTTCTTCCGCAATCGCGGCCGGCGGGGCCGGAGCCGTCGTGGCCGGAGCCGTCGTGGCCGGTAGCGGCCGCCCCGCCTCGATCCGTGCAAACTGCACACTGCGTCGCACCAGGCCGCTTTCGCGCGAGACCTCGAGTGCACCGGTGAGTCCGTCGACGCCCGCCACGTTCGAGCCGCTCGCGAGCTGCTGCGCCAGCCGGAACGCGTCGTGGCCGAATGCAAACAGGCGCCACTGGCCGCGTGCCCGCGGTGCCCATTCGTCGTGCAGCGCGTCCCAGAGCTCGGGCGCTCCCTGGCCGCCGTTCAGCAGCCATGGCATCTCCGGAAACGTCGTCCCCTCGAGGTCAGTCGCCGCGCGTGCGCCGGGCTCCCACGCGTCCGACGTGGCGTAGACCGGAAGGTCGTACGTCATCTGGAACCGCAGCTGCGGGCGGATTGCGCGGGCGGCCTGCGGCGTTGCCGCGATGAACGCGAACTGCGGTCCGGCGGCCTGCTCCGCCGCGGCATTGCGCGGCGGCGCCGGATGGCTGCGATCCGCAGGACGGTCCCCGGCACCGCCGAAGCGCCCGAGCGCGCGCCTGAGCGGCGAGGAGAAGTCCTGAGCGGCAGGGTCGTAGAACTGGACCGAGCTCACGACGGGCGTGCCGAGCCGCTGGGCCTCGTCGACGAACGCGGCCCGGATCCGCTGGCCCCAGGCGTTGTCGGGGAACAATGCGATCCCGCGCGTGCGACCGTCGTCGGCGATGCGATGGGCAATGGCCCGTGCTTCGTGCTCGGGGTCGAGCGCGAACTGGTACAGGAACGCCGGCGTCGCATTGCCGTCGGCGAGCGGCGCATTGAGCGCGAGCGTCGGCACCGGCAGGCCGGACGGATTCGCCGCGAGCATTGCCAGCACGTCGTCCTTGAGCAGTGGACCGACGACGACGCGCGCGCCGTCGGCAAGGGCCTGCCGGTAGGCCGTGGCCGCATCGGCAGCGGTGTCGTAGATTTCGACGCGCGTGCGCGCGTCCGCTGCGCCGGAGCTGAACCACGCGGCCGCGAAGCCGTCGCGCACCGCGAGCCCCGCCGCCTGGTGGCGCCCGCTCAGCGGCAGCAGCAGGGCGATCGTCGCGTCCGGACCGAAGCTCGCGGAAGCGACGGTCCCGGCCGTGCGCGGAATGAACGCTGCGCCCGGGTGTGCGGGGTACTGGCGCAACCAGTCCTGCAGCCGTCGCCGGGCCGCGGCCTCGGCTGGCGTCGCGCTGCCTGCGGCGGCCACCACGGCCGGGAGTTCGAGCCAGCCGCGCTCGCGCTCGGACATGCCGGGCGTCGCGACCACCGCTGCCGGCGGATGCAGCATCAGCTCGTCGAACAGCCGCCGCTCGTTTTCGGCCCGGGCCGCGTCGTCCGCGAGCAGCGCGGCACGGGCCTCGAACGAGCGCAGGCCCGCAAGGTGCTGGCCGCCCATGATCTCGGCACGGCCGCGCAGCTCGAGCGCCTCGGCCGCGAGTGGCGGCGGCAGCGAGCGCGGCGCGTCGGCGAGGCGCGCGAGCGCCCCGGCTGCATCGCCCTCCGCGAAGGCGAGACTTGCGTCCACCAGCGCGAGCAGTGCCTGCTCTTCGTCGCCGCGCACGCGACCGCGTGCCTTGTCCGCGAGCCGCCGCGCCTCATCCGGCTCGCCGGCCGCCGCGTACTCCCGCGCCGCCCGCAGCGCGAGGCGCGCGTCCCACGAGAAGAATCCACGCCTCGCTGCCTGCTCGTAGCGCGCCGCGGCCTCGAGGTGCCGGCCGTCTGCCGCGAGCGCGGCTGCCTCCTCCTCCGGCGTTGCGGGCGACGACTGTGCGATGGCGACGCCCGCGGGAGCAGCCGTGGCGAGCGCCAGCAGCAGGCACCACGCCGCGATCCGAACTTGCCCGCGACGGAGCGATACGTGCAGCATGCAATGGCCTCGGGGAGGTGCGCGTGACGGACGACGATCGAACGGATTCTACGGGCGCCGGCGCGGCCGGCGCATTGTTCGTCGTCGCAACGCCGATCGGCAACCTGCAGGACCTGAGCCCGCGCGCGGCGGCCTGCCTGCGCGATGCGGACCTCCTGCTCGCCGAAGACACGCGGCATACGCGCCAGCTGTTGTCGGCCTGCGGGATCGCGCGCCGCGGTCCGGTCGAGTCCCTGCACGAACACAATGAACGCGAACGCGTGCCCGCGCTGATCGAGCGCCTG
>CAVQQX010000194.1:0-6950 GCA_963714645.1 uncultured Gammaproteobacteria bacterium | reverse complement strand
CCAGTGACCCGTGCTGCGCTCGACCAGCCCACGGTCGAGGGCACGGGCGAGCGGGGCGCGCAGTACCTCGATCGGAAGCCCGGTGCGACTCTCGAAATCGCGGTCCGCGAAACCTTCGCTGAGCCGCAAGGCGTTCAGGCAGAACTCGAATGGCAATTCGCGCGCGGGGACGGACCGGCGCTCGACGACGCGCGCAGCCGCGCTCGGTGCGCCAAGGTAGGCGGCCGGATGCCGCGCACGCACCGTCCGCTCGATGCCCGACCCGTCGACACGCGTCACCTTGCCATGCGCACCGGCGCCGATGCCGAGGTAGTCCTCGAAGCGCCAGTATGCGAGGTTGTGCCGGCAGCGCCGGCCGGGGCGGGCATACGCCGAGACCTCGTACTGCGCGAAGCCGGCGTCGGCGAGACGCACCTGGCAGGACTCCTGCATCGCGAGTGCGAGGTCGTCGTCGGGCAGATGGTCCGGTGGACGCCTGGCGAACGGCGTGTCCGGTTCGAGCGTCAGCTGGTAGTGCGAGAGATGGCTCGGCGCAAGGGCGATCGCGCGGTCGAGGTCGCGGAGCGCACCGTCGAGGTCCTGTCCCGGCAGCGCGTACATGAGGTCGAGGTTGAAATTCGAGATGCCGGCGCAGCCGAGTTCCTCGACGGCGCGCTCGACCTCGCCCGAGGTGTGGATCCGGCCGAGCACGCGCAGGGTCGCATCGTCGAATGTCTGCGCTCCCAGCGAGACGCGCGTGATCCCCGCCGCGGCATATTCGGCGAAGCGACCGTGCTCGACCGTACCGGGGTTCGCTTCCAGAGTCACTTCCAGGCCGGGGGTCACGGCCAGGTGCGTCCCGACGGCACGGAGCACCTGCTCGATGCCCGCGGGACTGAACAGGCTCGGCGTGCCGCCGCCGAAGAACACCGAGACGACTGCGCGACCCGCAGCGTCGCGTGAGGCGAGCTCGAGATCTTCGAGCAGCGCAGCCACGTAAGCCTGCTCCGGCATGCCTGCGCTGGGCACGGCATGCGAGTTGAAGTCGCAGTACGGACACCTGCGCACGCACCACGGCAGGTGCACGTAGAGCGCGAGCGGCACGGCGGCGACGTCGATCACGGCGGACCGGCGACCAGCAGCGCGACCAGCCGTCGCAATGCGAGGCCGCGGTGACTGCGGGCATTCTTCTCGTCGGCCGGGAGTTCGGCCGCGGTTCGGGTGCCGTCGTCGACGAGGAACAGCGGGTCGTAGCCGAAGCCGCCGAGCCCGCGCGGTTCGCGTGCGATGCGGCCTTCCCACGCCGCCTCGGCGACGATGGGCGCCGGATCGTCCGCGCGGCGCACGTACGCCATTGCGCAACGGTATCGCGCGGTGCGGCCGCGGTCAGGGATCGCGGCCAGCGCGTGCAGCAGCTTGGCGTTGTTGGCCGCGTCGTCGGCAGGCTCACCCGCGTAGCGTGCCGAGCGCACGCCCGGGTCACCCTGCAACGCGTCGACTTCGAGCCCGGAATCGTCCGCAATCGCCGGCAGGGCCGCGGCCGCGGCGGCGAAGCGGGCCTTGAGCAATGCATTCGCGACGAATGTCGCGCCCGTCTCGTCGACCGCAGTCGCGGTGAACTCGGCCAGCGGGCGGACGGCGATGCACCACGGCGCGAGGATCTCGCGCATCTCGCGCAGCTTGCCGGCGTTGCCGGTCGCCAGCACCAGCGTGGCCGGCAGCTCGTGAGTCATCTGCCGGGCATCGGCACAGGCCCCGACAGCGCGGCCTGCAGCGCCTCGTGCTGGATTGCGAACAGCTGGGTGCACGCAACCGTGGCGAGGTCGAGCAGTCGCTCGAGTTCGTGCCGCCGGAACGCGTGGCCCTCGGCCGTGCCCTGCACCTCGACGAAGCCGCCGCCGTTGTTCATCACGACGTTCATGTCGGTCTCGGCCGTGGAGTCCTCGGCATAGTCGAGGTCCACGACCGGCTCGCCGCGGACGATGCCCACCGAGACGGCCGCGACCTGGCCGTGCAGCGGGTTGGCGCCCACGCCGCGACGCTTCGCGAGCGCACCCATGGCGTCAGCCAAGGCCACGTAGCCCCCGGTGATCGAGGCCGTGCGCGTGCCGCCGTCCGCCTGCAGCACGTCGCAGTCGAGCGTCACCGTGCGCTCGCCGAGCGCCCGGAGGTCGATGCACGCGCGCAGCGAGCGGCCGATCAGTCGCTGGATCTCGAGCGTGCGTCCGCCCTGTTTGCCGCGCGCCGCCTCGCGCGCACTGCGAGTGTGGGTCGAGCGCGGTAGCATGCCGTACTCGGCCGTCACCCAGCCTTCGCCCTTGCCCCGCAGGAACCCGGGCACGCCGTCTTCGACGGTCGCGGTCACGAGCACGCGCGTGTCGCCGTATTCGACGAGCACCGAGCCTTCCGCGTGACGGGTAAACCCGCGCGTGAGCCGGACGGGACGCAACTGGTCGGGCGCGCGGCCACTCGGTCTCAAGGGGTGCTTCTCCAGAAATGGTTCTAGTGACTGCTGACTGCTGACTGCTGACTGGTGGCTGGTGGCTGGTGGCTGGTAAGAAGCTGGCCTTGTCGGCGCGCTGCGTCCTTCGGCCACGAGTCACCGGCCACTGGTCGATAGTCGGTTCGCTACGGTCCCAGCCAGCGTATCGCGGCGGCGGAGGTATTGTCGGCGTATGGCGCCGAATTCCTCACGGCGCGTTCGCCGAGTTCGACCAGCGCATCGCGCAGCGACCGCTGCTGCTCGCGCCCGAGCCCGGCGATCTGCTCCTCGGGGAGCCCCGACCACAGGCCGTCGGAGCAGAGCATCAGGATGTCGCCGGACTGCAGCGCACGCCGTCCGCTCAGCGTCATCTCGGGCAGGACCGGATCACCACCGATGCAGCACTCGACGTAGTTGCGCATCGGGTGGCCCTGCGCCTGCCGTTCGGTGATGCGGCCGGCGCGCAGCAGCAGTTCGACGTGACTGTGGTCGCGCGTGCGCTCGAAGACCTTTCCCGAACGCAGCTGGTAGACGCGGCTGTCGCCGACGTGGGCCCAGTACGCACTCGCGCCCTGCACCAGGCAGATCGCGCAGGTCGCACGCGGGCGGATCTCGGGTGGCAGGCCCTGCCCGAGCGCGACGACGGCTTCGTGGGCCCGGCCGACGGTGAGGTGCAGGAAGCCATCGGGATCGAACAGCGGCCGGCTCGCCTCCCAGAACTCGCCGAGCATGGTGCGGACGGCGACTTCCGCCGCTCGCGCGCCGTCCGCATGCCCGCCCATGCCGTCGACGACCGCGAGCAGCACGGTGCCGTCGGCGTCCGCGATTGCGACACGATCCTGGTTTTCTTCGCGATGACCGATGAGGCTCAGGTCCGCGTGCTCGATCTGCAAGGGTCGCTCCGGCACGCCCCGTCGTCGTGTAGACTTATCAATGATTTATAGCATCTGGCGTCGCCCGGTTACAGCGGCTCGCCACGTCGGTTTTCTTTCCAGTTGCCGCAGCTCGCCCCGTCGCCGATCACCATGATTCGCAGCATGACCGGCTTCGCCCGCCGTGAGCGGCAAGGCCCCTGGGGCACGCTCTCGTGCGAGATCCGTGCCGTCAACCACCGCTATCTCGAGCTTTCGCTGCGCATGCCGGAAGACCTCCGGGCGCTCGAGGGCGACGCGCGCCAGGCGATCGGCGCGGCCTTGCGTCGGGGCAAGATCGACGCAGGCCTCTACCTGCGCAGCGTCTCGACGCAGTCGGCGGCGCTCGAGGTGCACCGTCCGCTGGTCGAGCAACTTGCGCGCGCGGCCGCCGAAGTCGCGTCACTCACAGGCGGCGCGCTGGCGACGGTGAGCCCGCTGGACGTGCTGCGCTGGCCGGGGGTGATCCGCGAGCCCGACCGCGACCTCGATCCGTTGCTCACGGCGGCCAGGGAGCTGCTGCGCGAAACGGTCGCGGAGCTCAACGAGTCGCGGGCCCGCGAGGGGGCGCGCATCCGCACGATGCTGCTCGGCCGGTGCGAGTCGCTGCAGCAGTGCGTGGACACGCTCAAGGGACGCCTGCCCGGGATCGCGACCCGCATCCGCGCGCGTGTCGCGGATCGCATCGCGCAGCTCGGCACGCAGGTCGACCCCGCGCGACTCGAGCAGGAACTCGTGCTGCTCGCGTACAAGATGGATTTCGAGGAAGAGCTGGACCGGCTCGGCAGCCACCTCGCGGAGACCCTGCAGGTGCTCGACGCCAAGGAGCCGGCGGGCCGCCGCCTGGATTTCCTGATGCAGGAGTTCAATCGCGAGGCGAACACGCTGTCGTCGAAGTCGCAGGATGCCGACACGACGCGCGCCGCCGTCGACATGAAGGTCCTGATCGAGCAGATGCGCGAGCAGGTGCAGAACGTCGAATAGCTTCCGGGGGCGTCCGCGGAATGCCGCGAAAGATGCGTTAAGCGCCTGAGTTTCAGCGGAATTTGGCCAGATTCGTCCACTGGCGTCCAACCTCGTCTGAGCTGATCTTGTAGCTGGATCGGTAGCTGGTTTGTAGCTAGATCCGTAGCTGGGATTCGACGAGCAAGGGGACGAAATGCCACGCGCGAAACTCACGGCGCTCGCGGTCGAACGGGCGCAGAAGTCCGGCAAGTCGGTGCTGCTCAGTGATGGCGACGGGTTGTACCTGCGCAAGCAAACGCGCGATGGCGCCTCGTGGACGTTGCGCTATCGATTCGCCGGCAAGGAGCATTGGCTCACGCTTGGCAACTTTCCCGACATGTCGCTCGCTCTGGCGCGCATCGAGGCGCGACAGGCTCGCGTGCTTGCTCGACCGGCAGCTGGATCCCTTGAGCGTGCGGCGTGCGGCGCTGGCCGAGGAACGCCAGAAGGGTTCGTTCAAGGCGCTGTGCGAGGACTGGTATCGCGTAGAAGTTCAGGCACGCGGGCTCAAGCATCCCGCCGTGCCGCGCCGGTATCTGGACCGGCACTTGCTGCCCAAGTTCGGCCGACCCGCGGCCAGTGACGTGACCCTTCGGATATCGCCCGCCTGCTGGACGAACTCAAGGGCCGTGCCCCGACCGCGGCGACGATCTGCTGCGCTTCACGCGACGGATCTTTGCCTTCGGCGTGCGCCGCCGCTATGTGCTGAGCAACCCGGCGGCCGATTTCTCGCCGCGCCTCGACGCCGGCGGCATCGAACGGCCGCGCAGCCGGGCACTTGGCTTTGACGAACTCGCGCGACTGTTCGCGGCAATTCGGGGAACGCCGAACTTCGGCGAGGACAACCTGCTCGCGATCAAGCTGTTGCTGGCGCTGTGCGCGCGAAAAAGCGAATTGCTCGGTGCCCGGTGGGCGGAGTTTGACCTCCACGGCGAGACCCCGACCGGCGCCGTCTGGCACCTGCCGGCTTCACGTACCAAGACAATCCTGGTTGTCCTTGCTGGCCGCATACAGTTCCTGAATCAGCCTGACCAGGCCAGCGCGATTGAAGTCAGCCAGTCTAGGGCCTGTTAACACTACCGCAACGCCTCGACGACCAGCGCGAAGCACAGAAATGCCATGAACATGACGTCGAGCTTGTCGAAGCGGCTGAAGATGCGGCGGAAGCCCTTGAGGCGGCGGAACAGCCGTTCGATCTCGTTGCGACGCCGATACCAGGCTTTGCTGTACATCCAGGGCTGCACACGTGTCGAGAGCGGCGGGACGACGGGGATGAAGCCGAGATCGAGCGCGAGTTGTCGGGTTTCGTTACCTTCGTAGGCACGGTCCATGAGCAATCGGCAGCGGCGTGGCAACCCAGAGAGCGTGCGCAGCAGTTCGCGGCCGGCCGGGGCGTCGCCCGCCTGGCCCGGCGACAGCGAGAAAGTCAGAGCCGTTCGAGCATCCGCGGCAACCATATGAATCTTCGTGGTCCACCCGCCGCGAGACTTGCCGATGGATTGCGGTCCGTTTTTTTTAGAGCGCCGGTGCCATCGGGATGCACTTTGACGATCGTGCTGTCGAGGCTGACCGCTTCAATCTTCACGCGAACGAGCTGCTGATGCTGCAATTCTTCAAACAGGCGATCCAGCACGCCGGCCTTGGCCCAGCGGTTCATGCGGGTATAGATGGTATGCCAATTACCGAAGCGCTTGGGCAGAGCGCGCCATTTGCAGCCGTTCTCCGCGACGTACAGGATCGCGTTGACGACTTGCAGGTTACTGAGCGAGACGTTGCCACGCTGCACGGGCAGGAACGGCTCGATGCGACTGAACTGAGCGGCGGTGATTTCCATGCGCTCAGTATATCACGTAGTGTGAACACGCCCTAGCCTTGACGTCATTCCAGGTCGGCCGCGCGGTCTTGAACGATTTCATCAATCACGATCGGGCTGCGGCGATGCCACGCGCCATGCGCAGCACGTTCTCGCGGTGAAAGTCGAGATAACGCCGCTGCCCTTCTGAGAATAGTCCGACGTTCACTAGCGCCTCGTGGTCGATGCCCATCCGCCTGAGCGAAACCGGATCGGCCACTGGCGAGACGATCAACTGCCCGCTGTTCTCGAAGGAAATGAATCCCTGGTCGAACAGATGGTCCACCGTCGGCGTCAGCAGCAGGCCATTCTCGCCGTCGAGCCGCTCCTCGTTGTTGCTGTCGCGCCAGGGCTGGACGTGGCTCGCGACCAGGTACTCCATGCGCTCGACCTTGGTGATACGGCACGCGCGCTCGACCGAACGCACGTTGTCCCGAAAGAGCCCTTGACCGCGCCGTGCCTGGACAAGGGCGGTTCTCTCGGTCTCCCGAATCGCCGCGTCGGTGGCAATTGCCACTTCGACCCGGCCCTCCCATTCCTCGATGTCTTTCTCGGGCGCGGGCGAGTCACGTTCGATACTTCTGATCTCGCGAACGACATCGGCCACGCTCGTCGCCTCCTTGCCGATCAATGCGAAGAGCGCCGACGCGAGCCCGGCGGTGACCTGAGTCAGATACACACTCTGCAGTCCGTTGCCGTCCGGCGTGAGCGGCGCGTACTT
>CAVQQX010000193.1:0-14192 GCA_963714645.1 uncultured Gammaproteobacteria bacterium | reverse complement strand
GATGGATCCGCGGCGCCATGCGCCGGGTCCGGGCGGAGCGCGGCGAAGACGCGCTGCCGATCCTCATCCGCCGTTCGACGACACCCCCTGAAATCACCCTGCTGCTGCGCTCGGCGCTCGTCTTCGCGCTGATCGCGTCCGTGTTCGTCGTGTTCCTGGCCGACCGCGACGGCCTGCGCGACAACTTCGACGGGCACGTCTCCGTGTCGGACGTCTTCTATTTCACGATGGTCACCGTGACGACGGTCGGCTACGGCGACATCGTCCCGGTCTCGGATGCGGCCAGGCTCATCGACGCGTTCTTCGTGACGCCGGTACGAGTCTTCGTGTGGCTGATCTTCCTGGGCACGGCATACCAGCTCGTGCTGCAACGGCTGGTCGAGGAGTGGCGAATGATGCGGCTGCAGCGGGACCTGAAGGGACACGTGGTGCTGTGCGGCTACGGGCACAGCGGGTCGATCGCCGCGCAGGAGCTGCTGCAGCGAGGCCGGAACCCGGAGCGCATCGTGGTGATCGACCGCGATCGCGAGGAGGTCGCGAAGGCGGCGGACCGCGGGCTCATCGGCATCCATGGCGACGGCTCGAGCGAGGAAATCCTGCGCATGGCCGGCATCGCCGACGCGCAGGCGCTGATCGTCAGTGTCGGCCGCGACGACACCACGATACTCATCGTGCTGACGGCGCGATCACTCTCGCGCGGCGTACGCATCATCGCGAGCCTGCGCGAAGCGGAGAACGTCAAGCTCGCGCGGTCGGGCGGCGCGGACGAGACCGTCTCACCGCCGCGCTTCGGCGGTTTTCTGATGGCCGACGCGGTGACCACCCGCGGCACCGTCGACTTCGTGTCGGAGCTGCTGTCCTACCGCGGCGAATACCAGCTCGTCGAGCGCGAGGCGCTCCCGCACGAGGTCGGCCGGCTCACGCGCGAGGTCGGGGAATCGCTCGTCGTCGAGATTCACCGTGGCACTGCGCGTCTGCAGTGCTGGCGCGACTCGACGCTCAGGATCGAACCGGGCGACCGGTTGCTCGCCATCGATGCCCACCCGGTGCGGGCGTAGCGGGGCTCGATCAGCGCTGGTTCTGCGGGAGCCCGTCGGCGATGTCGTAGTAGTCGCCCTTCTCGGCCACGAAAATGTGCTTCTCGAGGCGGCTGCCCGTCGGATTCTCGATTGCGCCCAGCGCAACGCCGGTCCAGTCGCGCTCAGGCGGGTCCCAGAAAAGGAAAGCGCCGCAGGTCGAGCAGAACCCGCGACGGACCTTCGGCGAGGACTGGTACCAGGTCAGGTTCTCTTCCCCGGTGATCGTGATGGCGCTGCGCGCCACGTTCGCCGAGGCGAAATAATGACCCGACTGCCTCCGGCACTGGACGCAGTGGCACGCATCGTTGGCGCCGAGTTCGCCCACGATGTTGAACCGGACACGACCGCAGTTGCAGGCTCCATGCTTGGGTTCAGGCATACAGCGACGTCCTCTTCGTCAATTCGACGATTATGCAGCGCGCGCCACCCCACGATCAGCGTCCAGGTGGGGGCATCGAGCCGCTGAATCCCCGCCCGGGGCAGACGCGCGTCACCGAACTAAGATGGGACAGTGCAAACATTGGCCGACCTCGTCGCCCGCCACGCGGTGCCTGTGCTCTGCGCCGGGGCACTCCTGCTGCCCGGCGCGACGGCATTGTTCTGGAGGCTGCTGCTCCACTATGTGCCGGCCTGCTGGCGCTTCGCCGAAGGCAGCGCCCGGGCGCTTGACGGCACGAGGTTCGTCGGGCGAGCACTGGACCTGCCGGTGCCCGGTCGATTCGCCATGTGCATCGCGGGACTCGAAATGATTCGTCGGCGTGCGCGATAGGCTGTAAAAGAAAAGCCCCGCAGGGCGGGGCGTGGCGATTCTCGGGTCACTGGTTTGATTTGTTGTGGTTGTTCTTCTTCGGCGTGACCCGGATGCAGCATTTTTATTGAGATGCTCCGTCTTGTTCGTCGTGTTCCTTCCGTCTCTAACCCGATCCGATCCCCTGGCGGAAAGCCCTCTGAGCTGGCTTGCCCGTCCTTCGCCCCGTGGCTTTCTGCTCTTCTGGGACCAATGAAGGACGAGTGATACGTAGCAAGCTGCGTGCCAGCCTCAGCTTCCACTAAGTAATTCATGGGGTTACGCCGGGAAACTGCGGCAGCAGCCGAGTCGCGGCGCGCTAGAGCCTTGAATTCGTAAAGAAAGCCGACGAACGAAGGCGCGGGCGAGGCGGCGAATGACGCCGCCGGGAGCCGTCGGGCCAGAAACTCTCGGCGGAGGCGTTCAGCCGAACGCGTTCAGGCCCGTCAGCTCGCGCCCGATCGTGAGCTGGTGGATGGTCTCGGTGCCTTCGTACGTGATCACGCTCTCGAGATTGAGCGCGTGGCGGATCGGCACGTACTCCGCGCTGATGCCGGCGCCTCCCAGGATGTCGCGGGCGTCGCGCGCCACGTCGATCGCCGCGCGACAGTTGTTCCACTTCGCGAGCGACACGTGGGACGGCGTCATGCGCCCCTGTTCCTTGAGGCGGCCGAGCTGGAGCGAGAGCAGCTGTGCCGTCGTGATCTTGCGCGACATCTCCGCGAGCCGGATCTGGATCGTCTGCGTCGCGGCGAGCGGCTTGTCGAACAGGATGCGCGTCTTGGTGTACTCGAGCACTTCGCGCAGGCACGCCTGCGCCGCGCCGATCACGCCCCACGCGATGCCGTAGCGCGCCTGCGTGAGGCAAGAGAGCGGCGCCTTGATGCCGCAGGTGCTGCCCGGGAGCATCGCCGAGCCGGGCACCACGACGTCCTCGAGAAAGATCGCGCCGGTCACCGACGCGCGCAGCGAGAATTTCTTCTCGATCTCCGGCGCTACGAGGCCCCTGGCACCTTTTTCCACGAGGAATCCGCGAATCCCTTCGTCCGTCCGCGCCCAGATCAGGTAGAGGTCGGCGATCGGCGCGTTCGTGATCCACATCTTCGCGCCGTTCAACACCCAGTCGTCGCCACGACGCTTCGCGTGCGTGCGCATGTTCGAGGGATCGGAGCCGCCGTGCGGCTCGGTCAGCCCGAAGCAGCCGATCACTTCGCCGCGCGCCATGCGTGGGAGGTGCTGTTCCTTCTGCTCCTCGCTGCCGTACGCATGGATGGGATACATGCAGAGCGAGGACTGCACGGAGACGAAGCTGCGCAGGCCGGAGTCGCCACGCTCGAGTTCCTGGCAGATCAAGCCGTAGCTCACCGCGTTCATGCCCGCGCAGCCGTAGCCCTCGAGCGAGCTGCCGAACAGGCCGAGCGACGCGAGGTCGTCGACCAGTTCGCGCGGGAACGTGTGGTCCTCGAAGTGCGAACGGATGATCGGCAGGACCGAGTCGTCGACGAAACGCGCGACCGAGTCCTGCACCATTCGTTCTTCGTCGGAGAGTGCCGAGCGGACGTCGTAGAGGTCGAGCGGATTCAGGGCATTGGCGGGCAAGGGCGGCTCCAGCGGCGGTGCGGCTGCAAACCGGCGATTCTACTCGACCGGCGGCTGGCTCGCCGCCGGGCATGCCATGGACGCGCCGGGCGAGGCCAGGTGCCTGCTGGGCGACGGTGACGGCCTCGGCGAGCCGTCCCGCCGCCTGCTCGACGAGCGCGCGATCCCGGAGTTTCCGGGCATCCGTCGCGAGCTTCCTCGCCGTTCCGCGGCCGACCGGCGCGCGCCCGGTGCGTGCGTGCGCTGGGGATCGGAGCAGCCGGCGATGCCTGCGCAGCGCGCGCAGACGAGCACCGGCAGGACCCGAGGGCCTGCGTGCCGGGGCAGCCCACCGCATGCTCGTCCGTGCATCCGTGTTCTCCCGGCACGACCCGTGACGACAGGCTGCTATCGTATGCAGCCTGCGAGGGGCCCCGTGCGCGCATGAAGATTCCAGAAATCCTGCTGGTCGAGACTTTCCACAAGCCTGGCGCGCTCGCGAGCGTGCTGACGGTGATCGCGGACGAGCACCTCGTGATCGAGCACCTGCAGTCGCTGCGGCGTGGCCAGGGCAAGACGCTCTGGGAGATCACGGTCGAAATCGACGAGCTGGCGAACCCGGGCTTCTATGCGCGCATCGACGCCCTCCCCAATGCCCGGTTCGTCGGCAAGTCCGATCGCGTGTTCGACCGCCATCGCGGTGGCAAGATCCACATGGAACCCTCGCTGCAGATCAACACGCAGCAGATCCTCCGCGACATCTATACGCCGGGGGTCGCACGGGTATGCATCGCGATCCGCGACGACCCCTCCAAGGCGGCGCTCTACACCAACCGCCAGAACACGGTCGCGGTCGTGACCAACGGCACGGCCGTCCTCGGCCTCGGCAACATCGGCCCGGTCGCGGGCCTGCCGGTGATGGAGGGCAAGTCGGCCCTGTTTGCCTCGCTGGTGGGGATCACCGCAGTGCCGATCCTGATCGACAGCCACGACCCCGGGCGCATCGTCGACACCGTATGCGCCATCGCGCCGTCGTTCGGTGCGATCCAGCTGGAGGACATCGCCGCCCCCGAATGTTTCGCGATCGAGGCCGAGCTCGTCCGCCGCCTGTCCATCCCGGTCCTCCACGACGATCAGCACGGGACGGCGGTCGTGGCCCTGGCGGGCCTGCTGAATGCGGTTCGGCGCGTCGGGCGACACCTGGCCGATTCGGTCGTGGGCCAGGTCGGGCTGGGCGCCGCGGGCCTGGGCATTGCACGCCTGCTCCGTGCACAGGGCGTGCAGCGGCTGGTCGGATCCGACCTGCGGGCCGACGCAGTCGAGCGGTTCCGGGCGATGGGCGGCGAGTCGGCCACTTTGCCCGCACTCATGGCGCAGGCCGACATCGTGGTCGCAACGACCGGGGTGCGCGGGCTCATCGAGCCGGAATGGGTACGCGCCGGGCAGATCATTTTCGCGCTCTCGAATCCCGATGCTGAAATCGAGCCCGTGATCGCGCTGGAACGCGGGGCGGTCTTCGCCGCCGACGGCAAGAGCATCAACAACGTCTCCGCCTTCCCGGGCCTCTTCAAGGGCGTGCTCGAGGCGGGAGCACCGCGGTTTACGGACGGCATGCTCGTCGCGGCGGCCCATGCGCTCGCGCGTCGTGCCGGCCCGGACGAGTTGCTGCCGGACCCGCTGAACAAGGAGACCCATCACGCCGTCACGGCCGCCGTGCGCGCGGCCAGCACCGAGCCAGTATTAACCTAACTTTGACAATCAAGGCCGCAGGTCAACGGACCGGGGCGCAGGACGTTCAGTTTTCGTTTCCAGCCTGGAGGGACGTTTCATGCCTTCGACCATCACCCGCAAGTCGCCACTGGTCGCGCTCGTTGCGGCCACCGCCGTCGTCGCCAGCGCCTGCGCCCCGATGCAGGACATCGCCAAGAGTCCCGATCGCGAGAACACGCGCAGGGGTGCGGGCTATGGGGCCGCGGCTGGTGCCGTGATCGGGCTCCTGACCGGCGGTAACGACAAGTTCGAGGCGGCCATGATCGGTGCGGCAGCGGGCGCGCTCGCGGGCGGTGCCGTCGGCTACTACATGGACAAGCAGGAGGCCAGGCTGCGGGAGCAGATGGCCGGCACCGGTGTCGACGTCGTGCGCCAGGGCGACAACATCACGCTCGACGTACCGGGCGGCGTCACGTTCGCGTTTGACAGCGCGGATCTCAATTCGCAGTTCTACCCGGTGCTCGACCGCGTCGCGAGCACCCTCGCCGAGTACGACAAGACGGTCATCGAGGTCGCGGGGCACACGGACAGCGTCGGCAGCGACTCCTACAACCAGCAGCTCTCCGAACGCCGGGCGAACAGCGTCGCCTCCTACCTGACGGGCCACGGCGTCGGCCGCACGCGCATGGTCACGATCGGGGCCGGTGAAATGCATCCCGTCGCATCCAACGAGACCGATGAGGGACGCGCGCAGAACCGGCGCGTCGAGATCACGATCGTGCCCGTGACCCAGGAGAACGTGGACCGCGCACGGCAGGGTTGAGGAAGTGACGAGTGACGGGTGACTGGTTACGTGCGGCGCGATGCGACGCAGACCGAACGAAAAAAGGGCCGGCAATGCCGGCCCTTTTTCTTCTTACTGGCCCAGCCACTAGTCACCAGTCGCTTCCTCGACCACCAGCTTCTGCAGCTTCCTGATCGCGTTCGCCTCGATCTGGCGGATGCGCTCGGCCGAGACGCCATACTGGTCGGCGAGCTCGTGCAAGGTCGCCTTGGGCTCGTCCACCCAGCGCGCGCGCACGATCGCCTGGCTGCGTTCGTCGAGCTGCGTGATGGCTTCCGCCACGCGGCCGCTCACGTCGTCGTCCCATTCCGCCCGCTCGACCGCCACGGCAGGGTCCGAGTCCGGCGCCGGCAGGTAGGCGGCCGGCGAGTAGCTCGCCGACTCGTCGTCGTCGGCGTCCGGCGCGGGGTCGTACGCGACGTCGCGTGCGGACAGTCGCCGCTCCATCTCGGTGACGTCGTGCTCGGTGACGCCCAGGTCGCGCGCCACGGCGGCGGTTTCCTCGGCGGACAGCCAGCCCAGGTTGCGCTTGTACTTGCGCAGGTTGAAGAACAGCTTGCGCTGCGCCTTGGTCGTGGCGACCTTCACGAGCCGCCAGTTGCGCAGCACGTACTCGTGAATTTCGGCCCGGATCCAGTGCACCGCGAACGACACGAGCCGCACGCCGACCGCCGGGTCGAAGCGCTTCACGGCCTTCATCAAGCCGATGTTGCCTTCCTGGACGAGGTCGCCCAGGGGCAGCCCGTAGCCGGCGTAGCCGCGCGCGATGTGCAGCACGAAGCGCAGGTGTGCGAGCACCAGCTGGCGCGCCGAGTCGAGGTCGCCGTCACGTTGGAACCGCGTCGCCAGCGCCAGCTCGTCCTCGCGGCTCAGCACCGGGATCCGGCTGACCGTATCGACATACGCGTCGAAACTGCCGATCGGACCGGCCAGCGACAGTTCGGACGGAGAGCGGCTAACGAGGGCCTGGGCGGTATGGGTCATCGGTGCGAACGTACCTCGGTGATCAGGGTTGGGCAGCACTTCAGGCGCGGTAATTTTAGCAGTCTTCGTTTTGGAGTGCTAAAGCCGGAGAGAGTTCCGACGCGGCCATCCTGGGATAAAAGACTATATTTGTCAATTAGTTACGTAGTCGCACCCCGGCACCAACACTCCGGATTCATTCCCGTTGCAGACAGGCCCCCAGCAGGGCCGCTACTTGGGCTCGATTTCCCGCAGCTCGCGCGTGGCGACGATGAACGATCCGAGCCAGCCGAGCACCGCGCCGCCGGCGAGCAGCGCCAGCCAGCCTGGAATTCCCACACCCTGCAGCGTGAACGAACTGCCGTAGAGACCCGCGATGCGCTGCACCGGCGAATCGAGGGCACCCACGGCGACGGCGACGATGATTCCCGCCGTCAGCCCGCCCGCCAACCCATACCACACGCCGTTGTAAAGGAACGGACGTCGTACGAACGCATCGCTGCCGCCCACCAGCTTGGTCACTTCGATCTCGTCGCGTCGGTTCTCGATGTCGAGCCGGATCGTGTTGCCGACGATCACGAGGATCCCGAGCGCGAACAGGCCGGCCGCGAGGAACACGCCGCGGCGGATCACGTCGAGGATTGCGTTGAAGCGCGACACCCACTCGGTGTCGAGCTGCACGATGTCGACATCGTCCACCTTGCGCAGCTCGGTGGTGAGCTGCTGCACCTGGTCCGGGTCGCGGAACCCGGCGTCCGGTCGCACGACGAGTGCGTGCGGCAACGGGTTGTCCTTGAGCGCCTCGAGTGCCTCGCCGAAGCCCGAGCCGCGCCGGAACTCGGCGAGCGCCTCGTCGGAGTCGATGATCGTGACGTCGCCCACGTCGCGGCGTTGACCGATGCGCTCCGCGGCACGCTTCGCCTGGTCGAGCGTGGCGCCCGGCTTCATGTAGACCGAGATGTCGAGCGCGTTGTTCCAGCCGCCGCTCGCCGTGCGCACGTTCTGCACGAGCACGTGCAGGCATGCCGGCAACGCGAGCGCCACGCCGATCACGATCACGGTGAGCAGCGTCGCGAACGGCTGCTGCCACAGCCGGCCGAGCGAGCCGACGAGCGTCTGGGCGTGTCGTTCGAGCCATTGCTTCACGGCATTCAGTCCGCGCGGATGTCCGGCAGCACGAGCGGCGCCCCTGGCGCCCCGATGTCGACCCGGGCGACGCCCGGGACCGCAGCGGTGGCGATGATCGCACGGGCGGGTTGCACTGCCGGCTCGCCGTCGTCGAGCGCGCGACCGTCCGCGAGCATCACGCGCCGCACGCCGAATCGGTCGATCAGGTGCACGTCGTGCGTCGCCACGAGCACGGTCACTCCGACCTCGTTGAACCGCTTGAAGATGTTCATGACCTCGACGGCGAGGTCGGGGTCGAGGTTGCCGGTCGGCTCGTCCGCGATCAGCAAGGACGGCTTCGCGATGATCGCGCGCGCGATGCCGACCCGCTGCTGCTCGCCGGTCGAGAGTTCGATCGGCCGCGTGCGCTCGCGCCCGAGCAATCCGACCTGGTCGAGTGCGGCGCGCACGCGCTTCTGGATGTCGCGCTCGGGCACGCCCGCGATCACGAGCGGCAGGCCGACGTTGTCGTAGACCGGCCGGTCCATCAGCAGCTTGTGGTCCTGGAACACGACGCCGATCTGTCGCCGGAACGCCGGGATCTTCGCGCGCGGCACACCCGTGGTGTTCTGGCCGTTGACGACGAGCGTTCCGCGCGACGGCCGTTCGATCAGTGCGATCAGCTTGAGCAGCGTGCTCTTGCCGGCACCGGAATGACCGGTCAGGAACGCCATCTCGCCGCGGGCGATCTCGAGCGAAAGGTCGCTCAGGGCCTCGCGTCCGTTCGGATAGCGCTTCCAGACGTGGTCGAAGCGAATCACGCCCGCGCTCCACGGCCCGGCGCTCTCAGCACGGCGTCGACGAAGGCCTCGGCGTCGAACACGTCGAAGTCGGCGGCGCTCTCCCCGATGCCGATGAAGCGGATCGGCAGCCGCAGCGCGTCGGCGATCGCGAGGACGATGCCGCCTTTCGCGGTACCGTCGAGCTTGGTCATCACGAGCCCGGTCACGCCGACAGCCTCGTGGAACTGCTGGGCCTGCGCCAGCGCGTTCTGCCCCTGGCCCGCGTCGAGCACGAGCAGCACCTCGTGGGGCGCCGCAGGGTCCAGTCGCCCGAGCACGCGTCGGACCTTCTTCAGCTCGTCCATCAGGTTGCCCTGCGTGTGCAGGCGACCTGCCGTGTCCGCGATCAGCACGTCGGCGCCCCGCGCCCGCGCCGACTGCAGGGCGTCGAACGCGACCGCGGCCGGGTCGGCGCCCGCCGCCTGCGCGATCACCGGTACCTGGTTGCGTTCGCCCCAGACCTGCAGTTGCTCGATGGCGGCGGCGCGGAAGGTGTCGCCCGCGGCCAGGACGACGCGCTTGCGCTCGCCGACCCACCGGTGCGCGAGCTTGCCGATCGTCGTGGTCTTGCCCGAGCCGTTCACGCCGACGACCAGCACCACGAACGGTTTCGCGGCCGCGTCGACCACCAGCGGCCGTGCGACCGGCACCAAGATCTCGAGCATCGCCTGGCGCAGCGCGCCGAGCAGCGCGTCGAGGTCGTCGAGCTCCTTGCGCTGCACGCGCTTGCGCAGCGAACCCAGGATCCTCCCGGTCGTGTCGATCCCGACGTCCGCCGCGATCAGCCGGGTCTCGAGCTCGTCGAGCACCTCGTCGTCGATGCGCCCGCCCGGCAGCAGGTTCGCGAGATCGTAGGTGAGCCAGGAGTCGCCGCGATTGAGCTTCGCGCGCATGCGCGCGATGAACCCGGGCGTCGAGGCAGCCGGGAGCGCTGGCGCGACCGTCTCGACGTCGCCGGTGGTGGTCTTCTTCGACCGGAAATCGAACAGTCCCATGGAAAAGGTCGGGCCCGCGCGCAGGAAGCGGCGATTGTAGCGGACCCCGAAAAGCGCAAGGGCGGGATCGCTCCCGCCCTGCCGTGCGAACCGATCGGCGAACGCGCCGATCAGTCGATGTCGAGTACCGTGACGTCCTCGATCACCACGAACGGTCCGCCCGGAGCGACCGCGGTCGCCGCGAAATTCACCGCCTGCTTCTGCATCTCGACGGTTGCTGCGAGGCTCGCCGTCGGATCGAACAGCGTGCCGTGCGAACCCTGCGAGAAGAACGTGTACGCGCCGGTACCGGGGCCGACGGGATTCGGCCCGACCGTCGTGAGCTTCGCGAGACCGCCCGCCACGATCAGGCGGTCGGTCGCGCTGTTCGGCACGACGCCGTCGTCCAGCACCTTGGTCAGGTGCAGCGGTAACTTCTCCTGGGCGGCCTCGATGTGGTTGATCGCGTCCGCGGCGTCGGCGGCGGCCTGCACGTCGCGGACGAACAGGTTGTAGACGTACGAGTTCTCGATCAGCCCGAATCCGCTGAGGCCGGCCTTGAGACGCGGCCCGAATGCGGCGGAATCGAGCAGCAGTCGCGTCAGCACGCCTCCCGGCACCGCCGCCGTGAACGTGTCGAAGTCCGCGAACTGCGCACTCGCGATACCCGTGATGGCGCCGAGTGACAGGCCGACGAGGTGGATCCGGGTCGGGTCGACGTCGGCCGCGGCATCTCCGGCGAAATTGAGCGACGCGAGCGTCTTGACCAGCACGTCGAGGTCCGCCTCGGCCTGCCGCAGGTTGTCGCGGCTGGTGAGCGGGCTCGACAGGTTGATCATGTGCGCGCCCGAGCTGTCGATGACACCGTCACTCGTCGAAGCGCCCGTCGTATTGTCGATGAGGTCGACGTCGAACGTGCGCTCGACCGCGCCGAGGCACACGGGGTTTGGCGTCGTTGCCGCGCAACGGAACGCATCGGTCGGCCCACCCGTCGGGACGAGCCCATGCAGCGGCAGGTCGATGGCGACGACGACGAAGCACGCATCGGCGAAGGAATCGGCGATCGCCAGTGCCTGGGTGCGATTGCCGGTGATGCCGTGCTGCACCACTGCGACCGGCCAGCCCGCGGCCGGCTGCGCACACAGGCCGCCTGCGGCCGTGGCGTTCGGAACGGTCATGAGCACGGGGATCAGCTGGTCGGCGACCTTCGCGGGCACCGGGTTGAACCGCGTGAGGTGCCGGCTCGTCGGGTCGAGGCCGGGCACGGCCGGCGGACCCGCCGCCGTCCAGAACTTGGTCAACACTGCGGCGCGGTCGGTCGCGGTCGCCGGAGGCGTGAGGTAGTACGGCACCGTCGTCGCGCCGACCCAGATGTTCGCCTTGCCCTGCAGTGCGGGATCGGCGGCCTGCGTCGTGAGGCCCGTCGGGACCACGGTGATCGGCTGCGCGGGTGCGAGTGCGTGCAGGACCTGCAACGTGTCGTCGACGGACTGCGTCGAGAAACCCCAGGTGAGTACGACACTGTCGGCCGGCGTGCCGATCGCGCCTGCGATCTGCAGGTGTGCCTTGGTCAGCCGGCACAGCGAGAAGTCCGTGAGCTGCGTGGCGGGGTCGAAGCTGCTGCAGTCCGCCGGGGCGTCCTTGTACGACGCGTACTGGGTGTCGGGCGTCGCCGCCGCGCCGTCCGTGTTCGTGATGCCGTTGGTGAGGATCACGAGGTAGCCGATGTTGATGCCACCTGTGCTCGGAGTCAGCGGCTTGAGCGGCGTGATCTTGAGGAAGCGACCGTTGCTGTCGATGTCGTCGGAGACCGTCGCCTCGTAGTCGACGCCCGGGGCCAGGATGCCGCGCACGGGGCTCGGAACGCCGTCCGGCAACTCGTCACCGGAGGCGGGTGCCTTGGTCGTGTTGCTCACATACATCTCGACGACGCGGACCGATCCGGCTGTCAGGGAGTCGCCGTCGAGCGGCATCGAGAAACTCGCGGTGATCGGCGCGGTCGTCGACCAGCCGTCGAGCGAGTTCAGCGCGTCACGGTTCGAGGCCGGTCGGAACGCGATCACGGGCAGGTTCAGCGTGCCGTCCGTGGACCCGGAGAAGAAGAGGTCGACCGGGTAGGGCAGCGCGCCCGAGGTCGTGTTGAATTCCGCCTTGAAAACGTCGCTCGGCGGTGCCGGCGACGGGTCGCCATCGGAGCTGGACGTGCAGCCGGCGAGGACGAGCGACGCGACCGATGCTGCCAGCGCGCACGCCGGCAGCCTGTTTCTGGACTCGAGCATCGTGACTATCCCCTCAGTTTGTCCGCGCGTAGCATCGCGCGTCGTACTTAGTCGCCTCGAAGCCTACGCTCGCCCGCTGATGCCGCGCAATAACCGTCCGGGACCGCGCCCACGACGTCTCGACGACGCAACATGCGACTCGCGGGCGGCCCTCTCCTCACGCTCCCAGGGTGCCCGCCCAGTGGCGGGCGAGGTTCGCATCATCGGGGGTGCGTGGCGCGGGCGGAAACTGTATTTTCCGTCGTCACCGGCCTCGCTGCGGCCGACTCCCGACCGCGTCCGCGAGACGCTGTTCAACTGGCTGCAGTTCGAGATCCCCGGTCGCCGCTGCCTCGACCTGTTCGCGGGCAGCGGCGCGCTCGGCATCGAGGCGCTGTCGCGCGGCGCGACGGCCGTCACCCTCGTCGAGCATGACGCTGTCGCCGCGGACGCCATCCTGTCCTCGCTGCAGCGCCTGGACGCCGACCGGGGCGTCGTGCAGCGGCAGGACGCTTTTGCCTTCCTGGCAGGGGCGGTGGAGCGGCCTTTCGACATCGTTTTCCTCGACCCGCCCTACGACCGCCATTGGCTCGAGCGCGCCTGCAACGCGCTCGAGGACCGCGGCTGGCTGCAGGAAGCGGCTTTCGTCTACCTCGAGGACGAGGCTTCTCGGGGGCCCCCCGCACTGCCGGCCGGCTGGACGCTTTTGCACAGCAACAAGGCCGGCGCCGTCGGCTATCATCTGGCCCGGCGCGGCACACACCCACGAAAACGACCGCCGCCGACGCCGGGGGAAGCATGACCGCTCGCGCGATGTACCCAGGGACCTTCGACCCGTTCACGAACGGACACAACGACCTTGTGCGCCGCGCGAGCCGCATCTTCCAGAAGGTGGTCGTCGCGATCGCGGCCAACCCGGGCAAGGCGCCGCTGTTCCCGCTCGAGAAGCGCATCGAACTCGTAAAGACGGTGGTCGCGGACCTGGCCAACGTCGAGGTGGTCGGTTACACCGGTCTCACGGTCGATTTTGCGCGCACCCACGACCTCAACGTGATGATGCGCGGGCTGCGTGCCGTTTCCGACTTCGAGTTCGAATTCCAGCTCGCGACGATGAGCCGCCACCTGAACGACCGCGTCGAGAGCGTGTTCCTGACGCCGACCGAACAGTACAACTTCATTTCCTCGACCCTCATCCGCGAAATCGCGAGCCTCGGAGGAGACGTGAGCGAGTTCGTGCACCCGGCGGTGGCACAGGCTCTGCACGAGCGGTTCGCCAAGCCGAAGAAATAGTCACGCATTCCGGCGCCATTCCGCGCTTTTTGCATGGTGCGCACCGGCGGGGGCGGAGCAAGGATCGGCCCTCGCCCGCGAGAGGTTCCGCCATGCCGCCGTCGCTCCCGCTCGAGTCCTGGCACGAAGCCGAGCGTCCGCGTGAGAAGCTGCTGCGGCTCGGCGCGTCGTCGCTGACCGACGCCGAGCTGCTCGCCGTGCTGCTGCAGACCGGTTCCGCCGGCACCTCCGCGATCGACACGGCCCGCGTGCTGCTCGGCCAGTTCCGCTCGCTCCGGGGTCTGCTCTCGGCCGAGCGCAGCGCCGTCTGCCGCACGCGGGGCCTCGGTGCCGCCAAGTACGCGACGCTGCAGGCATCGCTCGAGCTTTCTCGGCGTCACTACGCGGAGTTGATGCAGACCGGCCCGCCGCTCTCGAACCCGCGGGCCACTCGGGAGTACCTGCGGGCGAGCCTGCGCGACCGCGACCACGAGGTGTTCTGCTGCCTGTTCCTCGACAACCGGCACCGGGTCATCGCCTTCGACGAGGTCTTCCGCGGCACGATCGACGGCGCCAGCGTCCACCCACGGGACGTGGTCAAGCTCGCGCTGGCCCGCAACGCGGCCGCCGTGATCCTGGCGCACAACCACCCCTCGGGCGTCGCCGAACCGAGCCAGGCGGACGAGCTGATCACCGGGCGCCTCCGCGACGCGCTGGCGCTGGTAGACATCCGCGTCCTGGACCACATCGTGGTCGGCGACGGCGCCTGCGTCTCGTTCGC
>CAVQQX010000192.1:0-17912 GCA_963714645.1 uncultured Gammaproteobacteria bacterium | reverse complement strand
CGTTGTTGACCAGCGCGCGCGCGAGCAGCGGGATCGAGCCCGGTGGCGACTCCGGGAACCACGGCTCCGGCGGCTCCGACGCAGGGGTCAGCGGAGTCGTGTCGTGCAGCAGCGTCATGATCTCGGCGCTGCCGCGCACGTCGATGGCCGCGTGGTGGATTTTCGCGAGCAACGCGAAGCTGTCGGCCGGAAGGTCCAGCAGCGAATCCAGGCCCTCGACCAGGTACAGCTCCCAGAGCGGCCGCGACAGGTCGAGTGGCCGGGCGTGGATGCGTGAGGCCTGGATGCAGAACTGGCGCCAGTCGCCCGGCTTCGGCAGCGCGATGTGCCGGACGTGATACTCGAGGTCGAAATTCTCGTCTTCGATCCAGTACGGGAAGTCGAGTTCGAGCGGCACGCGCAGCAGCTTCTGGCGGAAGATCGGCGAAAGGTGCAGGCGGCCCTCGATGTGACGCAACAGGCCCTTGAAGCGCACGCGACCCTCGCGCGCCGTCGACGGGTCGTAAATCGAGATCAGCGTGATGTTCGAGTTCGCGTGACCCGATTCGGCGTAGACGAAACGAGCGTCCTCACCGTTCAGTTGCCTCATGCGCGACGCCCTCCGGCGCTCGACGATGGTTTCGCTGGCGAGCGCGCCGGCGCGGAGTCTAGCATCGCTTGCTGCACTGCAAACAAGACGGAAATCCGAAGCGCCACTGCGTCTCCGCTCCGGGCTCGCCCCTGAGGAAGCCCTGGCCCTCGCGCCAGCCGTTGAGTACCCGGCGCATCGTCGTGCATCGAGGTTCGAGGCGCGACGATTCGACATTCACTATTCACTGCCTCCCCTCGATGCTAGCGTTGCCTCCATGGCCAAGAAGCCGGGACTGCTGGACCTGGTCGCGCTGATCCCGGCGTCCGACCTCGCACGTGCGGCACGCACGCTCGGCCTGGACCCCGAGACGCTGGCCCGCAAGGTGCTGGCGCTCGATTCGTCGGGCCTCGGATCGCGGCTCGTCGACACTGCGACACGCGCGCTCAAGCCCGGCGAAGCCGCAGGGCGCCTGATGCTCGAGCACGCCAGCCGCATCTTTTCGCAGGCCCGCGATTTCACGCGCGACCTCGAGGAACTGGCGGGCCTCCAGGCGCCGGAACTGCGCTTCGGGACGGACATGTACGCCGCGGAACTGCCGCTCGGCGCGGCGCTCGGCCGCATGGCCTCCGCTAATTCGCGCCTGCGCGTGCAGGTCCGCACCAGCGACTTCGATCACCTGGCCCACGAGGTGCTGGCCGGGCGCCTCGAGTTCGCGGTGGCGGACGCGACGGGCGCGGAGCGTCACCCGGCGCGGCTGGCGATCGAGCCCGTCGCCGAGCACCGGCTGTTCTTCTACGTGCGGCGCGGGCACCCGCTCGCGGCGGCACACGACCATTCGCTCGCGACGATCCTCGTATTTCCACTCGTGGCGCCGCGCCTGCCGCAGCGACTGGGAGGCCATGTCGGCCGTCTCGCGTCGTCCGCACGGGTCGACGAGGCGACGGGCGACCTGCTGCCCGGGCTCATGGTCGACGCGTTCTCGGTGGCATTGAAGGCCGTGCTCGCGGGCGATGCCGTGGGCCTCGCCCCGCTGGCAGCGCTCGATCAGGACCTGCAGGCGCGACGGATCGTGCTGCTCGGCTTCACCGCGCCCTGGCTGCAATCGAGCTACGGGCTCTTCCATCGACGCAAGCAGTCGCTCTCGCGCGTTGCGCAACTCTTCATGGCCCAGCTGCGCCGCATCGAGTCGGACCTCCAGGCCCGTGAGCAGCGTGCGCTGTCGCGGCTCGAGGCTCCGCCCGCGCCCGCACGCGCGGCCTCCGCACCCGCGCGGCGATCTCGCAGTCGCCGCAAGCCGGCTGCGGGTTCCCGACCATGACGCATCGGCTGGCGACCCTCGTGTTGCTCGGCATCGCGACGCTCGTATGGGCGCCGGTGCGCGCCGACTCCGCCGTGACGCAGACCTTGCGGCTCGATTATTTCCACGTCGGCGGACGCGGCGTCGAGCTGTTCGCGCTCGACCGGCTCCGGGTCGAACCCTTGCCATGGCCCGGCCATCCGTCGCGCGCCGCCGACGACGGCACGCTCGGCCTCTATCGCTTCGAGGTGCGCGACGCGGCAGGCGCGCTGCTGCAGGCGCGCGGCTTCGCATCCGTCTTCGGCGAGTGGGCAACCACCGAGGAGGCCGGTTCCGCGCACAGGGCTTTCCACGAGTCGATTCGCTTCCCGGCCCCGGCCCGGCCCGGGCCGGTGCACGTGCGCCTGTTCAAGCGCGACGCCGCGCAGGCGTTCCAGGAGATCTGGAAAACGACCGTGGACACGACCGACATGTTCGTCGATCGTACACCGGCGCCCGCCCAGGACCTGCTGGCGATCGAGCGGCACGGCGCTCCACAGGACAAGCTCGACCTGCTGCTCCTCGGAGACGGGTACACGGCGGTCCAGTGCGCGGAGAAGTTCCGCGGCGATGCGGCGCGGATGCTGCGGGCACTCTTCGCCCAGCAGCCATTCGCGCGGCGCCGCAACGACTTCAACGTGTGGGGGCTCTGTCCGCCGGCGGCGGAACCCGGGATCTCCCGCCCGTCGACGGGCGTGCAGCGCGCGACGCCGGTCGGCGCCCGCTACGACGCGTTCGGCAGCGAACGATACATCCTGACTTTCGACAACCGGGCCTTGCGCGAAATGGCGTCGCGCGCACCCTACGAAGCGCTCGTGATCCTCGCGAACGGCGCGACGTACGGCGGCGGCGGCATCTACAACGCCTTCTCCACCGTCGCCGTCGACAGCGCGTGGGCCGACTACCTGTTCGTGCACGAGTTCGGGCATCACCTCGCCGCGCTCGCCGACGAGTACTACACCTCGCCGGTCGCGTACGAGCCGCCCTCGGGCGAGGCGGTGGAACCCTGGGAGCCGAACGTGACCGCGACGGTCGGGCGCGAACGCCTCAAGTGGCGCCAGCTGCTCGCACGCAGCACCCCGGTGCCGACGCCGTGGGCGAAGGACGCATTCGAAGCGTTCCAGCGCGACATCCAGGCACGGCGCAGGCAGCTGCGGGCGGATCGACGTCCCGAGTCCGAGATGGATGCGCTCTTTCGCGAGGAGCGGACGCACGCGACGAAGCTGTTCGCCCGTGAACGCTACCGGGCCGCCATTGGCGCTTTCCGGGGGGCCAATTACGACGCCCTGGCCTATTACCGGCCGCAGCTCGACTGCATCATGTTCACGCGCAATGCGGTGCCGTTCTGCGGCGTCTGCGAGGCGGCGCTCGAACGCGCCATCGATGCCCACGTCGCGGCGGACTGAGCCGATCCGCGGCAGCTCCCGGAGTCCCCGTTGCCGGAACTGAACCTCACGCTCGTCTGGAACTTCGCGACGGCTCTGCTGATCGGTGCACTGATCGGCATCGAGCGGGAACGCCACGGGCGGGACCACGAACAGCCGGGCATCGCGGGCTTGCGCACGTTCATCCTGTATGCGCTGTTCGGCGGCCTCTGCGGCTGGCTCACGGTCGTGCTCGGGTCGCCGTGGATCCTCGCGACCGGACTGCTCGCCGCAACCGCGACGATGCTGGCGGGTTACGTGCTCTCGGTCCGCATCGATCCGGGCAACCTCGGCCAGACGACAGAGACGGCGGCGCTCGCCACGTTCCTGCTCGGCGCCGTGGCGACCATGGGCGAGCGCGAACTCGCCGTCGGCCTCGGCGTCGCGGTGGCCGCGATCCTCGCGTACAAGCAGCCGCTGCACGGGTTCGTCGACCGGCTCGGCAGCGACGACGTCTACGCCGCCCTGCGCCTGCTCATCGCCACGTTCATCGTCCTGCCGGTCCTGCCGGAGGAGCCGCTCGATCCCTGGGGCGCCCTCAACCCGCAGTCGCTGTGGCTGCTGGTGCTGCTGATCTCGGGGCTGTCGCTCATCGGCTACGTGCTGACGCGCGCGCTCGGGGCGCATCGCGGCCTGCCGATCACCGGCCTCACCGGAGGCCTGGTTTCCTCGACGGCCGTCACACTCTCGTTCGCGCGCCAGAGCCGCGCGCCCGAGTACGCCAATGCAGGCACCGCGATCGTCTGCGGCGTGCTGCTCGCGTGGACCATCAGCTTCGTGCGCGTGCTGGTCGAGGTGCTCGTCGTGAACCGCGCGCTGCTGCCGGCCCTGCTGCCTGCGATCCTCGCGATGACCGTCGCAAGCGGCGCGTATGCCTGGTGGTTGCTGCGTCGCTCGAAACCGGCTGCCGGCGCACAGGAGGTGCCCCTGCGCAACCCCTTCAGCATCACCTCCGCGATGAAGTTCGCGGCGCTGTTCGCCGTGGTGTCGCTCGTGGTGAAGATCGTGCAGGTCAACGCGCCGGCCAGCGGCCTGTATGCCGTGGCGGCGGTCGCGGGCACGACCGACGTCGATGCGATCACCTTGTCGATGGCGGAATACGCACGGTCGGGCAGTCCGCGTGTCGCAGCCCACTCGATCACGATCGCGGTGCTGAGCAACACCGTGGTCAAGGCCGGCATCGTGCTCGCGCTGGGACACTCCGGCCTGAGGATCCCCGTCCTGGTCTCGACCGCGGTCGTGCTGGGCGTGGGTGTCGCGACGATGCTGCTCACCTGACAGCCGCGCTGCGCAAGTCGGACAGGTCCGCATAGAACGAGACCCGTTCGCACCAAGTACGTATTCAGCTCGCTGCCCTTCTGGATTCTCATTGCACACGTGCACTCGGTTCGCCGGAGGAGGTCACATGTCCCGGTCCCGTTTCTTGCTGACGCTGCCGCTCGCGCTGGCGCTCGCTTGCGTCGCCGCGCCCGCTTCCGCCACGGAACTCGCGTACCGCGCGGCGCTCGACGGCGAGCACAACATCCCGGAGCCGCTCAAGACGCCGGCGAAGGGCTCGGTCGAGCTGCGCGTCACTGCTGATGGCAAGGCCATCGCGTACAAGGTCGCCGTCGAGAAACTCGCCAATGTCACGGCGGCAGACGTGCACCTCGGCTCGAGCGCGAACAACGGGCCGCTCGTGGTCAAGCTCTGGCCCCACGGCAGCGAGTCGCACCAGGGAGAGTTCAACGGCGTGCTGGTCGAGGGGACGTTCACGGCGGCCGACCTCGTCGGGCCGCTGACCGGTGCCCCGCTCTCCGACCTGATCGAGGAGCTCGAGTCCGGCAACGCCTACGTGAACCTTCACACGAGCGACGGCGTCGATCCGCCGAACTCCGGGCCCGGCGACTACCGGCTCGGCGAATTGCGCGGGCAACTCGACAAGTAGGCTCGAATCGCGACACCGGCGTGTCGATGTAGCGTTCGGGCTCCGGCGGCCGCGGCTGCGGGGGTGACAAACGTTTCGGCAGGAGCGGTGCGGAGGGCATTGCCGAGGCCGCGCAGAAGGCCGGCAGCTGGCGGAACCGCGAGGACCATCGATTCCCCCGTCACTGACGCGCTGCTGGATCGTCGTGCGGACCCTGCGCAGCCCCTGCGACATGACACCTGCGCTGACGTTAGTTTCTTGTTGTCGGCAAGCCAGTGTAATCCTATACTGCCGCGACGTACTCTTCCCTTTTGCATTGCGGCGCCGACCCATTCATCGTGGGTCGCCCGTCCGCGACGAGCAGAGACACCCTCGTCGAGCAACTCCTGCAGCGCGTGCACGAACTCGAAGCCCGCAGCGCAATGTGCGACCTCGTCACCGATTATTTTACTGCCTGGCATTCGACGGCCATGCAGGCATCGAGCACGCCGTGCTGGTGCGACTTCGGCAACCCACCGAAGTTGGCCGTGCCGTTCGAGCGTCTCTGCGCGTTCTGCGACGACGGGTACACGCGCTCCCCGCTCGTGATGGCGGGCGCCAGCGGCCCGGGAATGCGATGACGCTCGAGCTGCGCCGCGCCTTCGGCCACTACCCGACCGGCGTGACGGTGGTCACGACCCTGACGCCGGCCGGCGAGCGCGTCGGTATGACCGCAAACAGCTTCGGCTCGCTCTCGCTCGACCCGCCGCTGGTGCTCTGGAGCATCGCCCGCACTTCGACCAACTTCGCGGTCTTCCGCGTCGCACGCAACTTCGCGGTGCACGTATTGCACTCGGGCCAGGCCATGCTGGCACGGCAGTTCGCGACGCGCGACATCGACCGGTTCCTCGACGTCGAGACGGAACCGGGCCTGAGCGGCGCGCCGCTGCTGCCCGACTTCCACGCCTGCTTCGACTGCGAAACACACGAGGTGCTCGAGGGCGGCGACCACGTCATCATCGTCGGGCGCGTGCTGGAATGCCGTGAGCGGCCCGGCGAGCCCTTGATCTTCTACCGCGGCCGGTTCGTGGATCCGCCCGCCGCCGCCGGCGCCGGGAAATGACCCTGACTTGCTGACATCCGATAGGGTATCTGCAAGCGGGGACGGGGGAAGACTCCCATGACGGTAGAAACGAACCGCGCACGCCGCAAGCAGGCCGAGCGCACTGCCCTCTCCGATCGTAAGCCTCACCGAGGCCGCGATCCGGCTGCTGGTCCAGCGGGGCGTGCAGGGCACTACACTCCGGGCGGTCGGCGAGCTCGCTGGCTACAGCCGCGGACTGGCCACTTACCGCTTTGGTTCCAAGGGCGGCCTGTTCGCCAATGTGCTGCAGGTCGCGAGCGCCGATTGGCTGAAGCGCCTGCAGAAGGCCGTGGGCTCGCGCATCGCGCATCTCGGACGCGGCAGCTCGAGCGCGGGCGCCCGACGGCACCGGTCGCTACGCTCCCCGCGGTACCTGGGTCGGGAAGGTGAACGAGCACGTGGCCGAATTCGAGTCGTAGCGGACCCACTCGTACTTCGCCTCGCGTAAGCCCTGGTAGACGAAGGTGCCGGCCCAGCCGGCGGCAGTCGCGTCGACGGGCCATACGTTCATCATGATCTTGTGCAGCGACTCGCTTGCCTTCGGAGTCTTCGTGAGCGGCGTCTCGTAGAACGAATCGACGATCTGCCCGTCGACGTACCACTCGAGCCCCACCGCGGTCCAGCGGAAGCCGTAGTTGTGCGACTCGGTTGCTGCGTCGAAGCCGAGCGTGAGCACGCGCTCGTTGTGCGAGCCGTAGGTGTCGTCGTTGGTCCAGAAGTTGAACTGCACCGAGCGCGTGTCGCGGCCGAGGAACTCGATGTCGATTTCGTTGTGCCTGCCGTTGCCGCCGTTGTCGTACGGCCCGGCAAAGGTGAAGAACGACGTGACGATGCCCGGCTGCGCGATGGGGCGGAAGCGAGCCTCGTAGCACCCGTAACCGTAGAACCCTTTCGTCCGGTACTCGCCCGAGCTGTACGCTTCGCCCAGGAAAGCCCTGTTGCTCAGGCGGAGGGTCATCGTGCTGCCGGCGGTATCGTGCAGCACGTGATCGGCGCGCCATGCGTTGTCGAATGGCGAACCGTTGGTCCACCGATCGGCTTTCGCCCAGCGGGTCGTGACATAGGTCGCGAGCTGGTCCATGAACGACGGCTGTGGCACGACGGTCACCGGCTTGACGGGCCGTGCGGCCATCGCATCGGTGAACAGGGCAATCACCATGCCACCTGCGACGGCTGCGACGATGATGCGTGCTGCCGTGGCCGCGCCGTCCCCTTCGTTGTTCTTCTGCGGGCCCATGAGTTCCTCCCCGGATGTCGAACCCGCGGATGACTCGGCGCAGGTGCCGTCGAAGACGTTGCCGGGCGTGTTCGCCGCGTTCGATCACCTGATCCGCGTGCCGGTGCCGGGAGAGGCTGCGGCGTGAGTAGGCCTCCCGCTGCGCTCTCCCGCATCACGGGAGAGGATGGCTCAGCTCGCGCGCATCACCTTCGTGAACGCCTCGTGCACCGAGCACGAGAAGTCGGACTCCGCGTCGATGTGCTCCACGGCACGATCGTCGTCGTACTGCACTCGAACGCGGCAGAGCTTCTCGAGCCCGCGCCGCGCGCGCCCATGCTCGTCGACGAGCTGGACGCTGATCACGTTGATCGGCTTGTCGACCGACTGGACGAAGCGACCGATTTCCCGGCGCACCGAATCACGCAGCGCCTCGGAGAGGTCGAAACCCTGGGCCGTGATGAAGGTTCTCATATAGGACACCCCCTCGCGATCGGAACTCCGTTTCCCGCCACACCCACAAGCCAATGATACGCCTAATACGCCTGCCGGTCCCGTTGGGAAGACGCTCACGCTCCGAACGCGAACACGTGCAATGCGACCGCAGTTCCATGTGCGATTGCCAATCCCAGCAGCACGCGCGCCCCGACGATGTGAGCGGCCCTCAGGCCGAGCGCCACGTCGGTTCCCTGCATGACGAACCACGCTGCACCCGTAGCCGCCACCAGCAGCGCGGCGAGCAGCAATGCACCTTCGAGAGTGCCAAGCAGCCCGCCGCCCTCGGGTGACGGCAGTCGGCCGCGAAACAATCCGACTGCATCGCGACGCACGGCAGCCAGATCGCCCGCGAGCCACGGGTACAGCGAGCGCCACCTTCCGCACATCGTGGCCACCACGAAATACCCAAGCAGGACGCCGAGGGCGAGCAGGCCCACGACGACGTGCGCATGGACGAGCGGCGAGGCTTCGCGCGGCATTCGACGCAGCATGACGACCCAGGGGCTCGTGGCGAACAGCCAGAGGCAGAGCAGCACCGTCGCGACGTGCAGCCGGTTCTGGAGCGACTCCCGACCGCTCACGCCGGCACCTGGCCGGCCCGCTCCTTCCTGGCCGCGAGCGTCGTGAGCCTGCTCGCGAAGTCGTGCACCCGTGCCCAATCGGTGAACTCGACCTTGGTGTGGAGGTCTGTCGGCCCGCCGGTCAGGGTCATGATCAGCCGGATGGCGTAACGATCGAACACGCGGTAGCGCTGGTAATCGAGTACGCCGGCGAAGATCCCGACGAGCTGCGGCTGCCACGCCGTCTTCGCGAGGAACTCGCGCACGTACTGGTTCGTCTCGGGCGTCTGCCGCGAGGGCTTGCGCGCGACGAGGCTCACCGAGAAGAACGCGCATGGACGCTGGTCGAGCAATGCCCGCTCGCGACGGACGAAGTCGACGACTTCCGCGTGGTGCCTGCCGTGGCGGATGCTCGAGCCGACGCAGATCGCGTCGTACGCTTCGCCATCCGCGGCGCCCTCGGCCAGCGGGCGCACTTCGACCGTGTCGCCGAGCACGGCCGCGTCCTCGCGGATCACCTCGCCGATCCGAAGCGTGTGCCCGTAGATCGAGGAATACAGCAACAGGATCTTCGACACGCGCGCTCACCCGGTCTGGATCGGGCGTCCCCGGCGGACGCACGGAAGAATTCTACCGGGGACGCGCGCGGCGATGGCATCCGTAGTCGCCCGCCGGGCTTCCCGGCGGCAGTGCCCGTAGTTGCCGTGCAAGTCACCGAGCGCGCCGTCGTGGCAGAAACGCGAGGAGAGCCCACGCCGGATACACTACACTTGCGTCGTGACCGACACCGCCTTGTTTCTCGCGCGGTTGCAGTTCGCCTTCACGGTGAGCTTCCACATCATTTTCCCGGCGATCTCCATCGGACTCGCGAGCTACCTCGCGGTACTGAACGCGCTCTGGCTGGCGACCCGGCGTGGCGTCTTCCTCGACCTCTTCAACTACTGGAAGAAGCTCTTTGCGATCGCTTTCGGGATGGGCGTCGTCTCGGGCCTGGTGATGAGCTACCAGTTCGGCACCAACTGGAGCGTCTTCTCCGACAAGGCCGGGCCCGTGATCGGCCCGCTGATGGGTTACGAAGTGCTGTCGGCGTTCTTCCTCGAGGCGGGCTTTCTCGGCGTGATGCTGTTCGGGTTGAAGCGCGTCGGCGAAAAACTGCACTTCTTCGCAACCTGCATGGTCGCGTTGGGCACGGCGATCTCGGCGTTCTGGATCCTCGCCGTGAACAGCTGGATGCAGACGCCGGCCGGGTTCGCGATCAACGAGGCCGGGCAGTTCGTCCCCGTCGACTGGTGGGCGGTGGTTTTCAATCCGTCGTTTCCGTACCGCCTGGTGCACATGGTGCTCGCGGCATACCTGAGCACCGCATTCATCGTCGGCGGCGCAGCCGCGTACCAGCTGCTCCGCGACCGGGCGCTGGAGGGTTCGCGCACGATGCTCTCGATGGCCATGTGGATGGCCGCACTGGTCGCACCGCTGCAGATCCTCGCGGGAGATTTCCACGGGCTCAACACTTTCGAGCACCAGCCCGCGAAGGTCGCGGCAATCGAGGGGCATTTCGAAACCCACCGGCGCGCGCCCCTCCTGCTGGTGGGCTGGCCGGACATGGAGGCCGAACGCACACGGTTCGCGCTCGGGGTGCCGATGCTCGGCAGTCTGATCCTCACACGCGACCCGGACGGGACCGTGCGTGGCCTGAAGGAATGGCCGCGCGACCAGCGTCCCAACGCGACAGTCGTGTTCTGGAGCTTCCGGGTGATGGTGGGCCTCGGAGTCGCGATGTTCGGTCTCGGGCTCTGGAGTTTGTGGCTGCGCTGGCACCGCCGACTGTACGAATCCCGGTCGTTCCTGCGCATCGCGATCCTGCTGGGACCGGCCGGGCTGGCCGCGGTGCTCGCGGGCTGGATCACGACCGAGGTGGGACGCCAGCCGTACACCGTCTATGGGTTGCTCACGACGGCGCAGTCGGTCTCTTCGGTGGCGACCGCCGCGGTCGCGTCGTCGCTCGCGGCCTTCGCTCTCGTGTACTTCGCGGTGTTCGGCGCCGGCGCGTTCTACATGCTCCGGCTGATGCGCCAGCCACCGGCCGCGTCCGAGCCCGACCTGCCGCACGGTGAACCGATGCGCGCGCATGGACTGATGCCGGGCCCGGTGATGAAGCGACCGACACCGTGAACTTCGACCTCGCACTGGTCTGGGCCGGCCTCATCGCGTTCTCGGTGATCGCCTACATCGTGCTCGACGGCTTCGACCTCGGCGTCGGCATCCTCTTCCCGTTCCTGCCGGAAGAAGCGCATCGCGACGAGATGATGAATTCCGTGAGCCCGGTCTGGGACGGCAACGAAACCTGGCTCGTGCTCGGCGGCGGTGGACTGTTCGCGGTCTTCCCGCTCGCGTACGCGATCATGATGCCCGCGCTCTATGCGCCGATCGTGGCGCTGCTGGTCGGCCTCGTCTTCCGTGGCGTCGCATTCGAGTTCCGCTGGAAGACGCGTCGCGCCAAGTTCCTGTGGGACTGGGCGTTCGCCGGCGGCTCGACGCTCGCCACTCTGGCACAGGGCCTCGCACTCGGGGCGCTGGTCCAGGGCATTCCGGTCGAAGGTCGCGCCTACGCCGGTGGCTGGTGGGACTGGCTCACGCCGTTCAGCGTCGTGACCGCCATCGCGCTCGTCATCGGGTACGCGCTGCTGGGCTCCACGTGGCTCGTGTGGAAGACCGGCGGCCACGTGCAGCAACGCGCGTACCGGTTCGCGTGGCTCACGGGCATTGCAACGCTCGCGCTGATCGGCTTCGTGAGCCTGTGGACGCCGCTCCTCGATCCCGAGTTCATGCAGCGGTGGTTCGCGTGGCCGCAAGTCGCGTTCGTGGCGCCGGTGCCGGTGCTGGTCGCCGTGGCGGCGTGGATGCTGCTGAGCGGCCTGCGCTCGCGTCGCGAACTGCAGCCGTTCGTCGCCGCGCTCGCGCTGTTCGTGCTGTGCTTCGTCGGCCTGCTGATCAGCTTCTATCCGTACCTCGTGCCCACGTCGGTCACGCTGTGGCAAGCCGCCGCGCCGGACGAGAGCCTCGCGTTCCTGCTCGCGGGCGCCGCCGTGCTGATCCCGATGATCCTGGGTTACACCGCGTACGCGTACTGGGTGTTCCGCGGCAAGGTCGACACGGCCGCGGGCGGATACCGCTGACGTGAAACGTTACCTGTGGTTGGTCGCGATCTGGGCCGCGAGCGTCGCGACGCTCGGCACGGTCGCCTGGGCACTGCGCGCAATCATCCTGTAATTGCGGTCCCGCCCTCCCCGCTCGCGCGGAAGAGGGCTCCATCGACGTGGGACCTCGCGGTCGGACGCGCGATCGAACTAGTGGCTCCCGGGAGACGAGATGTCCTCGAGCGACTTGCCGACCTGCTTCGCCTTCGCCTCGCGGCTCAGGTCGCCGAGCGAGACGATGCCGACCAGCCGCTTGTCGCCATCGACGACCGGCAGGCGGCGGATCTGGCGATCTCCCATGTCCCGCAGCACGTCGTCGACGTCTGCGTCGGCGTCGCAGCAGTGCACGTCGGGCGTCATCACGTCGCCTGCCTTGCGCTCGACGAGACCATCGTCACCTTGCGCCAGCGCGCGGATGACGATGTCGCGATCGGTGACCATGCCGAGGAGGCGCTCGCCCTGGGCCACCGGCACCGAGCCGATGTCCTCGTCGCGCATGATGCGCGCCACGTCGGCCAGGCGCGCCTCGGGCGCCACGGTCGTCACATCCGGAGTCATTACATCACGTACCTGCATGGGATTCTCCTGCACACGGCGCTGATGGGTGAGTTCGCTCGTGGCCGCGGGTCCCGGCCAATGTCGCAGCATAGAGAGTCAGACCCGGCTGCACGGTCAGGGTGGCGGACCGTGTGCGGTCGGCGGAATCTTGCAATGCCCGGTCCGGCGGCATGCGCAAGGGCCTGCAGGGCGTAAGCTAGGGAGATCCTGAACTGGACCGTGCCCTACGCCCGCAGACGCAAATGGCTGATGTCTTCGTCTCGTACGCCCGCAGCGAACGATCGCGCGTCGCGCCGCTCGTGGCGGCGATCGAGGCGGCCGGCTGGACCGTGTGGTGGGATTGCGAAATCCATGCCGGCCAGCAGTTCGACGACCGGATCGAGGCCGAGCTCGGCGCCGCCCGGGCGGTGGTCGTGGTCTGGACGTCCACTTCCGTGGCGTCGCGCTGGGTGCGCGACGAGGCCCGGCTCGCCGCCGACCGGGGCGTGCTCGTGCCGGTGCGCTTCGACGAGGCTCACCTGCCCGTGGACTCGAAGGGGCTCGCCATGATCGACCTCGACGACTGGAACGACGACAGCAGCAGCGTCCCGTTCACGGCGCTCAACCGTGCGCTCGAGTCGATGATCGGGCGATCGGCCTGAGGCGCGGGTCGGGTCGGACGCAGGTTGCCACCTCCGGCCCCGCCGGGTAACTTCAGCAACTCTTACGACGTCCGCGAGTCCAACCCTTGCCTGCACGGCGCAGGCGCCCCCGAGACCCCACTCCCAAGATGATGATTTTCCCTGATATCCGTCGAGAATCCCTGGTGGTGCTGCTGCCCGCGGTCGCCTTCGGCGCCCTGGCACTCGTTGCATCCCCGGCGGCGCATGCCGACATCGTGACCGGCACGCTGATCCCCGCGGCCGCCAAGGCCAGCATCGTCAACTCCAAGGGAGAAACGGTCGCCGAACTCAAGCCCGGCGCGTACCAGCTGCAGCTGCCGGTCGGCAAGTACAAGGCCAGGTGCACCGCGCCTCGGGTGAAGGAGCAGGACATCCTGGTCCTGTCCGAACCGGTGACTTTGAACATCGATTGCGGCTGACCGGGGAGACCTCGCGTTGACCGAGACGGCCGGCTCCCCGCCGCACATGCCTCGGCGCGACTGGCGCGAGAACGTCAAGTTCATCGCGAGCGTCGTCAACAGCCTCGCGATCCCGCTGCTGACGGTGGCCGCGACGGTCGTGGGCCTCTACGCCACCAATACGCTCAAAGAGCGCGAGATCGCGATCGCGAACGAGAACAACGAGCAGGCGCTGCGCAACCAGCGGGAGGAATCGGAAACCAACCTCCGCTCGGCGATGTTCCGCGAGCTGGTCGGACCGCTGCTGCAGAGCGAGACCGAGACGCTCGCGACGGGCCAGCAGACGGACCTGCCGCGGGCCCAGCGCCTGGCGTTGCTCGCGGAACTGCTGGCGCTCAACTTCCACGAGCACTTCGAGCTCGGGCCGCTGCTGCGCTACGTCGACACGCTGCCGGGGCAGACCGAGGACGCGCGCCAACGCCTGCGCAGCACCTCGCGACGCGTGATCTCGCGCCAGCTCGCGCCGCTCCTCTCCTCGCTCGGTACGGGCGCCGGGCACAATCGCGCCTTCCTCGAGCTCGCGCTCAACTCGGATGCGACGGAGCCGGCCGACAAGCCGATCTCGTGCGCTCTGCCCGAGGGCACCGACATGAACCCCGAGAGCGGCTCGCTGTCGCTCACGTGCTCGAGCACCGCGATGGGCGCACCGCTGCGCGTGGTCTCGCCCGACGGCAAGGACAGCCTGCATATCAACGTCCGTGCCGTGAACTGGGCCGCCCAGACGGTGGGCATCTACTCGGTGCTGCTCGGACCCAACGGCGAGTCGCAGACCCACACGCCGCCGATCGAGTTCACACTGTCGCCCTACTCTTTCCCCTTCTCAGACAACACGCTGCTGCCGAGCGGCAATCGCTTCGGAATCTACCTGACGCGCATCGACGACATCCCCGAGGTCGCGCGGATCATGCGGCTGTCCTTCGTCTGGTTCCCCAAGGATTTCGTGCCGCCGCGCGAACGTCCGTTCGACCTCGACGTGAACAACCCGTCGCTGGTCGTCGCGCCCGCCGCCACCAACGAGGTTGCTGCGGCGAATCAGGACAGCCGTCGGCTTCGCCTCGAACAACACCGAGATCTGCGAGAACTGCGCCCCACGTCGCGCAGCCAGCGAGGCGGACATTCCCTGTCCACGTGAAGGATCGCCCGACCGGACAGACGACGCATCTCGAAGTGCCCGGCCTGGTCGGCACACCGCTGCTGAGAGGCGACGGCCGTTATCTCGTCTACTCGAACTTCGATCGGGACACGCTGCGACGCTCGGCCGCCCTCACGGGCACGGCCCACTGATTTCACTCGACTGAAGTTGAGATCGACAGCCCCACTCACTTCCTGGCGTTGTCGCGCGGCGGCGTGAAGAAACGCACCGAGCAGGTCTGCTCGCCCAGCCAGCGCCGGGCTTCCTCGAGTGTCGGAAATACGTCGAACGGCCGCGACGTGAATCGCGCATAGGTGGCCAGGAAGGCCAGCATGCGGGGTTCGCTGGCGATCGCGACCTCGAGGACGTTCTGGTTGGAGAAGCGGGCGCCGACCAGCTGAATCATGGCACGCGCGAACCCGCCGGGATCGTCACGACGGAACGAGTGGCCTGCCGCGGCCGTGAGGTCGACGATCGCGTAGCGCAGGTCGTCGTAGCGCGGGTCGGACGTCAGCTCGTGCGACAGGTCCGCCGCCAGCCGGGGCGTCACCCAGCCGGTGACGCGGGCATAGAAGCCTGCAGGAGGTTCCCAAGTGACGGTGTGCGGCATACGCCTCTCGTCCCGGACGGAGCGCTCGCAGCGCAACTTGGTGCAAGAGCAGCGTCGTGCGAAGAGATGACGTGATAGTGCCAGCCTCCGGAAAGCGAAGCCACCGCTTAGGCCGATTCTCCGGGGTAACGTCGAGGAAACCTGAACCAGTCCGGTTGGGCATTGCCCGGTTCGTGACGTCATCTCAGCAGGCTCACCTGTTGACCCTGCACCCGGGCATCATTCGCATTTGCAACGGATTGCGAGACGACCGAATTGCACCGCTACGGCCACCGAATTCTCTATTCCGCCACCGACCTCGTGACCTTTCACGAGTGCGCGCATGCCAGCGCGCTCGACCGGGCGGCGCTCGACGACCCGACGCTACGGGCGGAGCGTGTCGAGGCCGACGAGACCGGCCAGTTGATGCAGGATCGTGGCCATAAATTCGAAGCCGAGCACCTCGCTGAGCTCAAGTCTCAGTTCGTAAACAACGGGCAAGTTATTGAAATTATTGGCCAGGAACGGGAACCGATCGAAGAAGCTGCCGCACGGACGCTCGACGCAATGCGCACCGGTGCCGAGGTGGTCTACCAGGCCACTCTCCTCGACGGAGACCTCGTCGGCCACGCCGACTTTCTCCGCAAGGTGCCCGCGCGGCGCTCGCGATTCGGCGACTACGCATACGAGGTCTTCGACACCAAGCTCGCCCGCCGTGCCAAGTCGGCGCACGTGCTGCAGCTCTCGTTCTACGGTGAACTGCTCGCGAAGGCACAGGACGCGACGCCTGAGCACATGCACGTCGTGCTCGGCACGCGCGAGACGGCGAGCTTCGCAACGCGCGATTACGTTCACTACTTCCGCCGCGTGCTCGCTCGCTTCCAGGATTCGATCGAGCACGTAAGGCCCGGCGTCGACACGCGACCGACGCCGTGCGATCGCTGCGATCACTGCCACTGGCGCGTGCGCTGCGAAACCCAGCGCACGAGGGAGGACAGCCTGTGGCTGGTCGCCGGCATGCGTGCGAGCCAGGTACAGAAGCTCGAGGTCGCGGGCGTGCGCACCCTCGCCGAGCTGGGACGCCTGCCCGAAACGCACGCCGTGCCGCGCCTCGCGCCGCAGACACTCGCGAAGCTGCGCGCGCAGGCCGCGATGCAGTTGCGCGGACGCGAGAGCGGCACGCTGCAGCACTGCATCGTCGTGCATCCACCCGGCGAACCTCGCGGCCTCGCGCTGCTGCCGCGGGCGGATGAAGGCGACGTTTACTTCGACATGGAAGGGGACCCACTGTACGGACAGGAAGGACTGGAATATCTCTTCGGCGTCCTCTACCGCCCTCCCTCCTCCGCCTGGCACTTCCGCCCCTTCTGGGGCCACGACCGCAGCGGCGAACGGCAGGCCTTCGAAGCCTTCATGGACTGGCTCGCGGAGCACCTCGGGCGCCACCCGAACGCGCATGTCTACCATTACGCCGCGTATGAGGATTCCGCGCTCAAGCGCCTCTCCGGCCGCCACGCGACGCGCGAGGCGTTTCTGGACCAGTGGCTGCGCGAGCGGCGCCTGGTCGACCTCTACAAGGTCGTGCGCGAGTCGGTGCGCGCATCGACTTCCTCGTACTCGATCAAGGAGATCGAGAAGTTCTACCGCGGCGCGCGCGAGGGCGACGTGCAGACCGGTGGCGCCAGCATCGTCGCGTACGAGCGCTTCCTCGAGACGGGCGACCGACAGCTGCTCGAGCAGATCGAGCGCTACAACGAGGACGACGTACGCTCGTTGCAGCAGCTCCACGCATGGCTGCTGCCGCAGCGCCCTGCCGGGATGCCGTGGCGGGACGAGCCGCCGGACACCAGCGGCGCCCGCGGCACCGCCTGGCGCGGCCAGCCGTCGGAGCGGCTGCAGGCGTACCTGGACGACGTAGACGCCGTTCGCACGCGCCTGCTCGAGGGCGTCCCTCGCGACGAGACGCGTCGCACGCCCAGGCAGCAGGCCCGCGCCCTGATGGCCGACCTGCTCGAGTTCCACCGCCGCTGCGAGAAGCCGCAGTGGTGGGAGATGTTCGCGCGCGCCGAGCACTCGTTCGAGGAACTCGTCGAGTCGGCGGAGGCGATCGCCGGCCTCGTGCGGGTGCCGGGCTCGCCCGACGAATTCGAGTACCCGGAGCAGGAGATCAAGTTCACCGAGGGCGACGAGGGGGTGTGGCTCGAACACCCCCGGGGCGCCAAGGTGAAGCTGCTCGAGATCCACGAAGAGCGTCGCCGCGTGCGGTTGAAACCCGCCACGAAAGCCGTGGGCCCGTTGCCAGACGTGCTCAACCTCGGCAAGCCCGGGCCGCTCTCGACCGAGGTGCTCAAGCAGGCGCTGCTGCGCGTCGGTGAAACCTTGGCGGCAGGGGACCTCAAGTACCGAGCGCTGCAGGACTACCTCGAGAAGCGGCCGCCGCGCCTCGAGGGTCTCGAACCCGGTCAACCGATCGTCGCGAACGCGAGTGCACCGCTGGACGAGATCGTCGCGGCCGTCGCGCGCCTCGACGAGAGCTACCTCTTCATCCAGGGCCCGCCCGGCGCCGGCAAGACGTACACGGGCGCGCACGTGATCGCCTCGCTGATCCGCCAAGGCAAGCGCGTCGCGGTGTGCTCGAACAGCCACAAGGCCGTCAACAACCTGCCAGCAATACGTCGAGCA
>CAVQQX010000191.1:0-14147 GCA_963714645.1 uncultured Gammaproteobacteria bacterium | reverse complement strand
GCGTACAGCTACACCTACGCAACGCTCGGCGAGGGCATCGCGTGGTTCGTCGGCTGGAACCTCGCGCTCGAGTACGTGATGTCGGGCGCGGCGGTCGCCGTCGGCTGGTCCGGCTACGTGGTGAACCTGCTCGACGAGTTCGGCATTCGTCTGCCGGAGGCCTTCACCAACGCGCCTTTGAAGCGCGTCGACGGCCAGTTCATGCACGTGGGGACCACGGGTGCGCTGGTCAACCTGCCCGCGGTGCTGATCGTCGCCGTGCTCACCTGGGTCTGCTACGTCGGGGTGCGGCAGTCGACGCGCGTCAACAACGTGATGGTCGCGATCAAGATCGCCATCATCGTGCTGTTCATCATCGTCGGCATCAAGTACGTCTCGGCCGACCTGTGGCAACCCTACCTTCCCGCGAACACGGGCGAATTCGGCCACTTCGGCTGGAGCGGCGTGCTGCAGGGTGCCGCGATCATTTTCTTCGCGTACATCGGCTTCGACCAGGCCGCGACCACGGCCCAGGAGGCGCGCGACCCGCAGCGCGACGTGCCCTGGGGCATCATCGCGGCGCTGCTGATCTCGACGGTGCTCTATGTCGCGATGGCCGCGGTGATGACGGGCATGGTCTCGTACACCGGGCTCAACGTGGCCGCGCCGGTTGCGGCGGCACTCGACGCGCACCCCGAACTGCGCTGGCTCGGGCTGCCCGTCAAGATCGGGGCGATCGTGGGCCTCACCTCGGTGATCCTGATGTCGCTGCTCGGGCAGCCGCGCATCCTCATGGCGATGTCACGCGACGGGCTGCTGTGGCCGTGGATGCAGTCCGTGCATCCGAAACACCGCACGCCTCACCTCGCGACGCTCGCGACCGGCGTCGTCGCGGGTGCGATCGCGGGCGTGTTCCCGCTCGACGTCCTGGGCGAGCTGATCTCGATCGGCATCCTGATCGCCTTCTCGGCGGTCTGCCTCGGCGTCGTGGTGCTGCGCCACACGCAGCCGCGGATGGCCCGGCCGTTCCGGGTTCCGGCGGCGCACGTCACCGGCATCGCGGGGGTCGGGATCTGCTGCGCGATGGCGATCGCGCTGCCGCACGACACCTGGATCCGGCTTGCGGTCTGGACGGCGCTCGGGTTCCTGATCTATTTCCTGTACGGCTACAAACACAGCCGCCTGCGGGAGCCGCGCCAGCCGTAGCCGCGGATTTCGCGCCGCGACACCGCTGTCGCGGCGGGCGCCTGAGCGCCACGCAAGCGCTGCGCGGACAGGCTACTGTTCTTGCCAGGGCTCGTGCGCTGCCACTGCGTCGACCGACGCATGCGCATCGCCGACGTCTTTCGCGCTCTCCTGCGCACGTAGTCCCGCGAGCGCGGCCGTGCGCCGCGCCTCCAGACCCTCGAAGTCGAACGCGCGCGGATCCGCGAGGTGCGAGGTCGACACGTTGCGCAACGCCGAGAAGATCGCTGCCGTGCGGCCCGGATGCGTGCGCTCCCAGTCGGCGAGCATCTGCTTCACCGCGACGCGCTGCAGGTGCTGCTGCGAACCGCAGAGATTGCAGGGAATGATCGGGAAGCGGCGGACCCGGGCATAGCGCTCGATCTGCCGCTCGGCCACGTAGGCGAGCGGCCGGATCAGCACGTGCCGGCGGTCCTCCGACAGGAGCTTCGGCGGCATCGACTTGAGGCGGCCGCCGAAGAACATGTTGAGGAACAGCGTCTCGACGATGTCGTCACGATGATGGCCGAGCGCCACCTTGGTGATGCCGTTCTCACGCGCATAGCGATAGAGCGCTCCACGGCGCAACCGCGAGCAGAGACCGCACATGGTCTTGCCCTCGGGCACCACGCGCTTGACGACGCGGTAGGTGTCCTGCTCGATCACGTGGTACGGCACGCCGAGCGCCGCGAGGTATTGCGGCAGCACGTGCGCCGGAAACCCCGGTTGCTTCTGGTCGAGGTTGACCGCGACGAGGTCGAACCTGACCGGGGCGCTCCGCTGCAGCGACAGCAGTACGTCGAGCAGCGTGTACGAATCCTTGCCGCCCGAGAGGCAGACCATCACGCGGTCGCCGTCCTCGATCATGCGGAAATCGTCGATGGCCTTGCCCGCGAGCCCGCGCAGCCGCGCCTGCAGGCGCTTGAACGTGGTGGACGAAGTCGGCGGGACATCGCGCGGCGCCGCGCGCGTGCCGGATGCCGGGACCTTCGCGACGCTCACGCGTCGGACGCCGAACCGCCGCCCGTGCCCGAAGCGACCGGAGCGGCCGCCAATGGGGTCGCGGGCTCACCGGCGTCGGCGTTCACCGCCGGTCGCGTCGCGGCCTCGTCGCGATCGTGGTCACCCTCGGCCTCGGCCGTGTCTGCCGCCCGCTCCTCGAGGTACTTCGACTCGGCGTACCGCAGCCAGGGGGCGGCGGTCAGCGCCTTGCCGGTGGCGTCCCGGATCAGCTCCTGCGCCCCGACGCTCGCACCCCGGCCGTGGACATTCTGGCGCAGCCATTCGAACAGCCCGCCGAAGCGGCCTGCGGCGATCTCGGCGTCGAAGTGTTCGCTCTCGGCACGCAGACTCTCATAGAGCTGGGCTGCAATGAACGAACCGAGCGCATAGGATGGGAAATACCCGAACGACCCGATGGCCCAGTGCACGTCCTGCAGGCAGCCTTCGGTGTCGGTCCCGGGGCGCAGGCCGAGGCGGCGCTCGAACGCGGAGCGCCAGGCTTCCGGCAGATCGCGCACCGGCAGCGTGCCGTCGAAGATTTCCTTCTCGAGTTCGTAGCGCACCATGATGTGCACGGGGTAGGTCAGTTCGTCGGCGTCGGCGCGGATCGAGCTGCGGCGCACGCGCGTGAGCGTCCGGTAGAGATTTTCCACCTCCCACTGCGGCCCCGTCGCGCCCAGGTGTTTCTCGAGCAGCGGGCGCAACCATGTCAGGAAGGGCCGGCTGCGGCCGACGATCATCTCGAGCAGCAATGACTGGCTCTCCTCGAGCGCCATGCCGCGGTCGCGGCCGACGGGCTGGTCGCGCCAGGCCGCCGGCAGGCCGAGGTCGTACATCGCCTGCCCGACTTCGTGCAGCACGCCCATGAGTCCTGTGAACGGGTCGAGCACGTCGAACCTGGTCGTCACGCGCACGTCGCCCCAGACGCCTTCCGTGAACGCGTGACTGGCCTCGTCGAGCCGGCCACGATCGAACGGGAACCCGATGGCGCGCATCACCTCGTGCGCGAGCGAGCGCTGCTTGGAGATGCCGACCTTGCCGGCCAGCGGCAGCGGAGGGCGCTCCGCCTGCAGCTCGATCGCATCGCGAATCAGCGTCGGCAGCCGGCGGCTGACGGTCCGGAACAGCTGGTCGATGTCCGCACTGAGGAAGCCCGGGCTGAAGCCGTCGATCAGCGAGTCATAGGGCGCCAGTCCCAGCGCTTGCGACAGCATCTGTGCCTTGTCGCGCGTGAGGGCCACGACCTCCTCGAGGTTCGGTGCGAACAGCGCGAAATTGTTCTCCTGCCGGGCCTCGAGCCAGCGCACCTCGGCCATCGCGGTCGCGCGCGCCATGCGCGTCACGAGCGACAGGGGGGTCGCGATCGCGTGGTCGCGCTCGCGTCGCATCTCGCGCAGGTTCGCGAGCTGCCAATCCTCGAGTTGCGACTCGTTGGCCTGGGCCCGGTCGATCAGGCGCGAGACCTTGGGCGAGGTGAGCAGAGAATGGCACTCGGAATCGAGCGCCGCGAGCTGTTCGCCGCGGACGTCGGCACTGCCGCGCGGCATCATCACCGCCGAATCCCAGCGGAGCAGGCTGGCCGCGCCCCGGAATGCGTGGAGGCGGCGGAATTCCTGCTCGAGCTGCTGGTATGGAGTCGCTGCCATGGAGGGTGTCGCGGAGGACGCAAGGTACGCCCGCTGCCGCGGCGTGCCTGGGCCACCGGCCCCGGCGGAGTCGGTAGGAGGTCCAAGCGGAACTAAGTCTACCAAGGGTGCCCGGAGTCGGGGCTAGGCCGCTCCCAAAGCGCGTACTTCGAATCTCTTAATCATTTGATTTTTAATGATTTCTTTTATTTACGCCCCACCGTTGACAGACGACCCGGGGTCACGGCGAATGGGGCTCCGCCGGGATCGGTGGGCGGGCGGCGCGCAGCCGCTCGAGGCGCTGGGCGACGGCGTCCGGCGAGCCCGTGTTGCGGGCGACCAGCGCATAGACCGCCGGCACGACCACGAGAGTGAGGAGCACCGAGATCACGACGCCGTAGAACACCACGACGCCGATGGACTTGAGCGACTGGGCGCCGGCGCCGCCCGCGAGCATCAGCGGCAGTGCCCCGAACGCCGTGCAGAAGCTCGTCATGAGGACCGGTCGCAGCCGGATCGCGGCCGCCTCGATCACCGCCTCGGTATACTCGACGCCCCGGTCGCGCAGCTGATTCGCGAACTCGACGATCAGGATGCCGTTCTTGGCCGCGAGGCCGACCAGCATGATCGCCGCGATCTGGCTGAACACGTTGATCGACATGCCGTAGAGCCAGAGCCCGACCAGCGCGCCGATGATCGCGAGCGGCACCGTGGTGATGATCACGAACGGGTGCAGGAAGCTCTCGAACAGGGCGGCGAGCACGAGGAACACGATCACGAGCGCGAGTACGAACATCCAGTAGAGCTGTGCACCCGACTGCTTGAACTCGCGCGACTGGCCGTCGTAGGCCAGCTTGACCGACGGCGGCATTTCCCTTGCCACCACGGCTTCGACAGTCTTCAACGCATCGCCGAGCGTGTACCCGGGCACGAGCGCGGCGCTCACGGTGATCGACCGCAGCCGGTCGAAGCGGTTGAGTCGCATCGGTCCCGCGAGTTCGGTGAGCCGGACGAGGTTCGCGAGCGGCACGAGCTCCTGCGTTCGCATCGAGCGCACGTACAGGTTGTCGAGGTCCGCGGGCGAGGCGCGATCCTCGGCGCGTCCCTGCAGGATCACGTTGTACTCGCGGTCGCGGTCGACGTAGGTGGTGACGATCCGCGAGCCGAGCACGGTCTCGAGCGTGCGCGACACGGTCTCGAGCGAGATGCCGAGGTCTGCCGCGCGATTGCGGTCTACGGCGACCAGCAGCTGCGGCTTGCGCTCCTCGTAGTTGGACTGGACGTTGGTGAGTCCGGGATTCTCGCCCATGCGGGCCATCAGCAGGTCGCGCCACTGGATCAGGTCGGCGTACTCGGTGCCCTGCAGGACGACCTGCACCGGGGCGCCCTGCCCCGAGCCCCACCCGCCGGGCAGATTCACGAATGCACGGACGCCGGGCAGCCGGTTCAGCTCGCGACGCAGGTCCTGCGCGATCTGGTCTGCGGTGCGCACCCGCTCGTCCCACGGCACGAGCAGCACGAACCCCCGCGCCTCGTTCATCTGGCCGCGGCCGCCAAAGCCGCCGGGCACGCGGCCGTTGACGCGGACTGCGTCGCCGGCTTCGATCCGGCGCGAGACGATTTGCTCGACCTGGCGCAGGTACCGGTCCATGTAGTCGAGCGAGGCGCCCTCGGGGCCGTTGAGGCCGATCTGCAGGAAGCCGCGGTCCTCGGACGGCGCCAGCTCGGAGGGCAGCACGCGCAGCAGCACCACGGCTACGAGCGTCGCACCGATCATCGCGGCCACCACGCGCCAGGGCCGGCGCATCGCACGACGCAGGCTGCGGTCGTAGGCGAGCGAGAGCCGGCGGAAGAAGTGGTCCACGGCTTCGGACCTCCGGGAGCGGTGCGCGCCGCGGACGAAGAGCTTCGACATCAGCATCGGCGTGAGCGTGAGCGCGATCAGCGCCGAGAACGCCACGGCGGCCGCGATCGTGAAGCCGAATTCCCGGAACAGCTTGCCGACGTTGCCCTCGAGGAACGACATCGGCAGGAACACGGCGATGAGCACCATCGTCGTCGCCACGACCGCGAACCCGATCTCCCGCGACCCGTCGACGGCGGCGATCAAGGCGGGTTCGCCGAGCTCCATGCGCCGGTAGATGTTCTCTAGCACCACGATCGCATCGTCGACGACGAGACCGATCGCCAGCACCAGGCCGAGCAGCGTCAGCGTGTTGATCGAGAACCCGAGCGACGCCATCACGACGAACGCCGACACGATCGAGACCGGGATCGTCACCGCGGGCACCAGCGTGGCGCGTGCGTTGCCGAGGAACAGGTAGATGACCGCGATCACGAGCACCATCGCGATCACCAGCGCCTCGACGACCTCCTTCATCGAGGCATCGATGTACATCGAGCGGTCGAGGTTCACCTCGAGCCGCGTGCCCTCCGGCAGGTCCGGCACGATGCGCTCGCGCTCGGCCCGCACGGCGCGCGCCACCTCGAGCGTGTTGGCTTTCGAGATCTGCTCGATGCCGATGCTGATGCCGGGCACGCCGTTTGTGCGCGAGACGGTCCGTTCGTCCTCGGCGGCCAGGCGCACGTCCGCCACCTCGCCGAGGCGCACGAGGTAACCGTCGTCGCCACGGCCGATCACGAGCTCGCGGAAGTCCTGCTCGGTGTTGAGACCCGTCTCGGTGCGCAGCGTCAGTTCGCGCTGCGAGGATTCCAGCCGCCCGGCCGGGAGCTGCACGTTCTCGCGCCGCAACGCGGCCTCGACGTCGGCGACGGTCAACTCACGGGCCGCGAGCGATTCGCGGTCGATCCAGATGCGCATCGCGTAGCGCCTCGCGCCGCCCATGCGCACGCGCGCCACGCCGGGCAGCACGCTCAGGCGATCGACGAGCTCGCGCTCGGCGTAGTCCGTGAGTTCGAGCACGTTCATCTTGTCGCTCGAAAGCGCCAGCCAGATGATCGGGTCGGCGCCGAAGTCGACCTTGCCGACCTCGGGCGGGTCCGCTTCGGGCGGCAGGTTGCTCGAAACTCGCGCGACACGGTCGCGCACGTCGTTCGCGGCTTCGTCGACCGAGCGGCCGGGGTCGAACTCGATGTTGATGCTCGATCGGCCGTCGATGCTCTGCGACGTGATCTTGGTGATGCCCTCGAGCCCCGAGACGCGCTCCTCGATCACCTGGGTGATCTTGGTCTCGACCACGTCGGCCGAGGCGCCCAGGTAATCGGTCTCGACGGAGACGACCGGGCTCTCGACGTCTGGCAGCTCGCGCACCGGCAGGCGCGAGGCCGCGAGCAACCCGAGGATCACCAGCATCAGGCTGATGACGGCGCCGAAGACGGGGCGCTTGACCGAGACCTCGGAGAGTTTCATTGCGTGCGTCCGGCGCCTTCGGCGGTGCCCGCCGCGGCCGCCGAGACCGCACGCTTGAGCGTGGGTGCGCCTTGGACCACCGCGACGCCGACTCCGTCACGGAGCTTCTGCGTGCCTTCCGTCACGACGACTTCGCCGGGTTGCAACCCGGCAACGACCTGCACCGAGCCGACGCGGCGTCGGCCCGTCTGGACCTTGCGCTTCGCGACCCGGGCGTCGTCCACCACGTAGACGAACACGTCGCCCTGCTCGGGCACGAGCGCTTCCTCGGGAACGACCAGCACGTCAGCCTCGCCGCGTGCGAGCGAGACCGTGAGGAACATGCCCGGCTTCAGCAATCCCGCTTCGTTCGGCAGCTCACCGCGCACCATGACGGAACGCGTGTTCGGGTCGACGCGGGAGTCCACGCTCGCCACGGAACCCGAGAACCTGCGACCCGGGTACGCGACGCTTGCGGCCTCGAGCCGCAGGCCCGGCTTCATCGAAGCCACGGCGGATTCGGGCACCGTGAAGTCGAGCTTGATCGTGCTGGTGTCGTCGAGCGTCGTGATCACGGTGCCAGGGGCGACGAGCCCGCCCACGCTGACGCGCCGCAGGCCGACGCGCCCGTCGAACGGCGCGCGGATCACCGTGTCGTTCAGCCGCGCGCGTGCGGAGGCGACGCGCGCCTGGTTCGCCGCATGGGTCGCCTCGATCTGTTCGATCTGCTGGTCGGAGAGCACCTTGGTCGCGTACAGCTCGCGGCTGCGCTTGAGCTGGCTCGTGCTCTCGGTCAGCGCCGCGTTCGCGACTGCCAGGTCGGCGCGCGCCTGGGCGCCGTCGAGCTCCACCAGGACGTCGCCGCGGCGCACCTGTTGTCCCTCGGCGAACCGTAGCGTGGCCACGACGTTCGAGACTTTCGACGTGATGTCGACCGACTCCCGCGCATGCGCGTTGCCGAGTGCCTCGATCTCGAGCGACAAGCGCTCGATGCGCGCCAGCGCGACGATGACGGGTACCGCCGTGCCGCCGCCCGCCGGAGTTCTTGCGGTCGGACCCGCGCCCGGCGTGCCACTTCTGGCCGGTGCAGCGGCCGGTCCGGGCTCGATGGGCGCCCTGCTCGCGCGCTCGCTCGCGACGTGCCAGGCAAACCCGACGACGAACGCACCGATCGCGGCGCCGACCAGGATTTTGCGCATCAGGCTGTGCGTTCAAGGCTCCGGGTCGGAGCCCTCGGCGACGCCTTCGAACAGCGGCGTCGAGAGGTAGCGCTCGCCGGTGTCCGGCAGCATCGCAAGGATCACCGAGCCCTGCGGCGCCTTCTGCGCGACCTTGAGGGCGCACGCGAACGTGCCGCCCGAGGAGATGCCGCAGAAGATGCCCTCCTTGGCGGAGAGCGAACGGGCGGCCGCGAGCGCTTCGTCGTCGGCGACCGGCAGGATCTCGTGTGGCACGGCGCGATTGAGCACCTTCGGCACGAAGTCGGGCGTCCAACCCTGGATCTTGTGCGGCTTGAACTCCGCGCCGGTGAGCAGCGACGCCCCCGCCGGCTCGGTCACGACGATGCGCACGTCGGGTCGCGCGAGGCGGATCATCTCGCCGGCGCCGGTGAGGGTGCCGCCCGTGCCCCAGCCCGTGACGAAGAAATCGAGCCGACGGCCCGCGAAGTCGCTGAGGATTTCCGGACCCGTGGTCTGGCGGTGGTACGCCGGGTTGGCCTCGTTCTCGAACTGGCGGGCGAGGAACCAGCCGTGTTTCTTCGCGAGTTCCTCGGCTTTGCGCACCATGCCGCTGCCACGCTCGGCGGCCGGCGTCAGGATCACCTTGGCGCCGAGCATGCGCATGATCTTGCGGCGCTCGACCGAGAAGGTCTCGACCATCAGGGCGACGAAGGGATAGCCCCTGGCCGCGCAGACCATGGCGAGCGCGATGCCCGTGTTGCCGGAGGTGGCCTCGACCACCGTCTGGCCGGGCTTCAACTCGCCGCGTCGCTCCGCGTCGTCGATGATCGCGATCGCGAGCCTGTCCTTCACCGACCCGAGCGGATTGAAGAACTCGCACTTCACGTACATCCTGACGTGCGGTGGCGCGAGGCGGTTGATGCGCACCACCGGCGTGCGGCCGATGGTCTGCAGGATGTTGTCGTAGATCATGGCTTGGTCCTTTCGCCCGTGCGGGGCCGTTGACTCTTCGTTCCGGCTGTCGATTCTGCGGGGGTGCCGACTATAGCCAACGGACGTGACGGCAGTCATGCCGCCGCGGCATCAGGGCAGAACCGCTCCCCGGCCTCAGAAGTACGCGCGCGTGATCGCCTCGGCGACGCAGGCCGGCTTGGCCTCGCCGTCGATTTCGACCGTGTACTGCTCCGTCATCTGCAGGCCGCCCGGCACTTCCTCGACCTTGTGCAGCACGCAGCGGGCCCGCACGCGGCTGCCGGCGCGCACGGCATTGGGGAAGCGGAGCTTGTCGAGCCCGTAGTTGATGATGCGCGAAACCCCCGGGAACAGCGGCCGGTCCGCTTGGACGAGACCGCGCAGCAGTGGATACAGCGACAGCGTCAGGTAGCCGTGGGCGATGGTCGAGCGGTACGGCGACTCGCGCGTCGCCCGGGCAGGATCGACGTGGATCCACTGGTGGTCGCCCGTCGCGGCGGCGAAAGCGTCGATGCGCTGCTGGGTGACCTCCAGCCAGTCGCTGCAATGGATCTCCTGGCCGATCCGGCCCTGCAGCGTCTCGAGCGCCTGCTGCAGCGGGTTGGTCGTGGTCATGCGTGCTTCCTGGGGACGGACGGCCCGATGCCGGGGGCCCGGGAGTCTAGCGCGATGACGGCGGGCAGGTGCATGGAACCGTGATTTTTGCAATGCGGTAAGAAAGACCTGTTAGGCCATTTTTTTCAGCATATCGATGATGTTGCAACGCAAAATTCCTTCTGCTAGTGTAGCGCCCGTCGACCCACCGCCCGCAAAGGACACCGCCCGCATGGCCACGAAGACCCGCCCCGCCTCGACGCCAACTGCCGATTACGCCGAGTTTGCCCGTCGCGCCTTCGCCCCTGCCTCGCGCCTCGGTGAAGTCATGATCGGCAACGTGGAGCGCGTCGCTCACTTCCAGTACGAGCTGACCGGCGACCTGCTGCAGTTCGGCCTCGACCAGCTCAACGCGACGGTGAAGGCCAAGGACCTGCCGACGCTGTTCGCGCGCCAGCGCGAGATCACGACCAAGTTTGCCGAGAAGTCGACCGCGCGCCAGCAGGCCTTCGCCGACCTCGCCACCGAGTCGCAGGCCGGCCTCGTCCGCTGGATCGAGGACACGACCGCGCTCGCGAGCGGCAAGGCCGCCTGATTTCCCGCCGCTCGCCGCAGGACGGCGGCCACCTCCCTGCGCCGCCGTCCTCGCCTGTTGCGCTGCATTTCGTGCACCGCAACAGGCGTCAGGTACACTCCGTGGCATGACCCAGGAACGCCTGATCAAGAAGTACGCGAACCGTCGCCTGTACGACGCCTTGCAGAGCCGGCACATCACGCTCGACGACATACGCGGCCTGATCGTCAAGGGCGAGAAGATCCGGGTGGTAGAGGACAAGACCGGGGCCGACATCACCCGGCACATCCTGCTGCAGGTGATCGCCGAGCAGGAGCAATTCGGGCGGCCGATCCTGAGCACCCCGGTGCTCGAATCGATCATCCGGTTCTACGGCAACTCGATGCAGGGCTTCCTCGCGAGCTTTCTCGAGAAGAGCATCGAGACCTTCCTGCACCAGCAGGAAAACCTGCAGGCCCAGATCTCGAAGATCGTCTCGGCCACGCCGCTCGCGACCATGGCCGACCTCACGCGATCGAACCTCGAATCGCTCGCGAAGATGCAGGAATCGATGCTGAGCGCGCTGCTGCCGAAACGCGAGAAGTCGGGCTCGACGCGCGACGAGGACGAGAAGCGTCCCTGACCGCGCGCGCGACCTCCCAGGCGAGCATCGCGCGCTTGCGCTCAAGCCCCCACCGATATCCGCCGAGCGCACCGTTGGTGCGCAGGACGTGGTGGCACGGGATCAGCCAGGCGACCGGATTGGCGCCGACGGCGCTGCCGACGGCACGCGCGGCACGCGCCTGCCCGATCCGCCCCGCGAGTTCCGCGTAGCTGACGGTGGTGTCCGCCCCGGCCGCCAGCAGGGCCCGCCACACCTGCAGCTGGAAATTGCTGCCGTGCAACCAGAGCGCCAGGCGGCGTTCGCGACCGCCGGGTGTCGAGCGCCACAGGGTCGCCGCCACGTCCCGGGCAGCCCGGTCGTCCTCGCGCCAGGCGGCCTCGTTCCAGGTCGCGCGGAACTCGTCCCACCCGTCGAACGCGCCCGACGCCTCCGCGAACGCGAGGAAAGCGATGCCGCGCTCGGTCAGCGCCACCCGCACCGGGCCGAAGGGCGAGGACGCGGTGCCGTGCCGCATCATCATCCCGCGGCCACGGGACTTGTATTCCCCGGGCGTGACCGCCTCGAGCGAAACGAACAGGTCGTGCAGGCGTCCGGGGCCCGAGAGTCCGGCGTCGAGGGCAGCCTGCAGCACGGAGCGGTCGTCATCGAGCGTCTGCTTCGCGGCGACGAGCAACAGGTGCTGCAGGAACTGCTTGGGCGAGATGCCGGCCCAGCGGCGGAACACACGGGCGAAGTGGAACTCGCTCCAGCCGGCGGCGGCGGCGATGCGCGCGAGCGACGGCCGTTCGCCGGCGTGGTCGGCGATGTACTCGATCGCACGCGCGATGCGCCCGAAGTCCTGCGTGGTGCGTGAGTGGGCGGTGCTGCTGTTCATGTCGCCAAGGATACCCGGCGGATCGCACGCGACCACCCGGATCGTGCTGTCGCGCGCGGACGCTGTGGCACACTAGCCGGCCCATGGCCCGGCATCGCGTTTGCTTCATCGCTTCGGAGGTCGCACCGTTTGCCAAGACGGGCGGGCTCGGCGACGTCATCTGCGCGCTCGCGCGGCGCCTGCACCGGCGCGGGCACGAATTGCGGGTGTTCGTGCCGCTGCACGGACTGACGGACCTGCATGGGGCCGAACTCCGTCCAGTCGCGCCGCTGCAGGACCTCACGATCGAGGTCGGAACGCACACGTATCACTGCGCGGTGCACGAGGCACGGCTGCCCGGTCCCGACGACCTGCGCATCCAGCTCGTCGAGTGTGCGGAGGCGTTCGACCGGCCCTACATCTACTCCGACGCACCGGACGAGTATCGCCGCTACCTGCTGCTCACGCGCGTGGCCCTCGAGAGCTGCCAGCGCTTGCGCTACGCGCCGGACGTCGTGCACTGCCACGACTGGCACACCGCGCTCGCACCGCTGCTGCTGCGCACGACGTACGCCTGGGACGCGCAGGTGTTCGGGCGGGCGCGAAGCGTCTTCACGATCCACAACATCGGTTACCAGGGGGCGTTCTCCGCGCACCACCTGGCCGACGTCGGGTCCGGGGCCGTGCCCGGGGCCTTGCACCCGGGAGACCTCGCGCAAGGCCGCATCAACCCGCTTCGCGAGGGGATCCGCCACGCCGACGCAGTGACTACTGTGAGCCCGACCTACGCGAAGGAGATCTGCACGCCGGAGGGCGGTTTCGGCCTCGATGGCGACCTGCGCGCCCGCCCCGACCCCGTGCTCGGAATCCTCAACGGAGTCGACTACGACGAGTGGGATCCGGCATTCGATCGGTACCTGCCGTTCCGCTACCGGACCGGCGACCTCGGCGGCAAGGCGCGCAACAAGGAAGCGCTGCTCGACCTGCTGCGCATGCCGGCACCCAGCTCGACTCCGCTGCTCGGCATGGTGACGCGACTCACGCGGCAGAAAGGCATAGACCTGCTGTTAGACACGCTGCCAGAGTTGCTGCACGGGCGCGAAATCCGCTTCGTCGCGCTCGGCAGCGGCGAAGCGCACTACGAGCAATTGATGGCGAGCCTGCAGCAACGCTTCCCCGGCAAGGCGGTGTTCTACAGCGGCTACAGCGAGGAACTCGCGCACCTGATCGAGGCGGCCGCGGACATGTTCCTGATGCCGTCGCTCTACGAGCCATGCGGCCTCAACCAGATGTACAGCCTCAAGTACGGTACGGTGCCGATCGTGCGGCGCACGGGCGGCCTCGCCGACAGCGTGCAGCATTTCGACCCCGCCACGGGCCGCGGCACGGGCATCGTCTTCAACGACTTCGATGCCGGCGGATTGCGCTGGGGCATCACGACCGCGCTCGAGTGGTTCAGCTGGCCGAGCGTCTGGCGGCGGCTCGCGCAGAACGGCATGGCCCAGGATTTCGGCTGGGACCGTCGCGCCGGCGAGTACGAGGCGCTCTACGACCGGCTCGCGGACAACGCCTAGATCTGCCCCTTCCCGAGCGCCTTCGCGACGTCCACCTTGCCGTGGTGGGCGAACGGGATCTTCTTGATCATGCCGCGCTCGAGCATCACGTCGCCGGCGATCTCGTAGTCCAGGTTCTCCAGCTTGCCGCCCCCGACGCGGCTGATCAGGCGGCCGAGGCTGCTCACGAAGTTCGTGGTGATCACCATGTCGAACTCGGCCTCGCCCAGGGCCGGCACGACGAAGCGCTCGGTGCTCATGCCCTCGGCGAAGCTGTCGCCCATCAGGAAGATCTTGTAGTCGAGGCCGCGCACGGGAAGCTCGACGTCGTTCGGGTTCTCGACCTTGACGCGCACCCGGAATTTCTGCGCGAACATGTCGGTCGACATCATCTGGATGCCGAGCAGGCTCAGTCGCGGCGTTTCGAGCTTCGACGCGAAGGTCGAGCAACCGGCGACGACCAGCGCCGCGAGCAGCAGCGCAGACCACGAGGCGAACATTGCCGGGCGGCATCTGGGGGTGGAACCCACCTGCGTCATGCGTACGAACCTCTCCTGTCGGTCGACACCGTCAAGCGATCCTGCCGTCATGCGCGCGCGGCCGTCGCGCGCAGCATCGAAGCCGGCCGATGTCGTCG
>CAVQQX010000190.1:0-9636 GCA_963714645.1 uncultured Gammaproteobacteria bacterium | reverse complement strand
CAAGGGCTCGCACGTGATCGGCAAGAAGAATCCCAACTACTGGGACAAGGGCAAGCCCTACCTCGACAGCTTCCGCGCCATCTTCGTGCGCGACTCGGCCGCGCAGGTGGCGGCGGTCCGCGGCGAGCGCGCGCACATCCAGTTCCGCGGCTTCACGCCGAAGGACCGCGACAACCTGAAGGCGGCGCTCGGCGACAAGATCACCGTCCAGGAATCGGCCTGGGATTGCATCCTGATGGTCGCCATCAACCACAAGAAGAAGCCGTTCGACGACGCCCGCGTGCGGCGCGCGCTGACGCTCGCGCTCGACCGCTACGAAGGCTCCAAGGCGCTCTCCCAGATCGCGATCGTGAAGGAAGTGGCCGGCGTGCAGGTGCCGGGCACGCCGTTCGCGACGCCGCCGGATGAACTCGCCAAGCTGGCCGGCTACGGGCGCGACATCGACGCGCGGCCTCCGACATCATCGACTGGTTCCACGGCGGGTCGAATACCAGCTCGACGTCGGCGCGCTTCACCGTTGGGATCACCTCGACCTTCTCGCGGACGTCGGCGACCAGCACCTCGCCCATGCCGCAGCCGGGCGCAGTCAGGGTCATCGTCACCGAGACCACGCGACCGCCGTCCGGCTCGGCCGCGACATCGCAGTCGTAGACGAGGCCCAGATCGACGATGTTGATGGGGATCTCCGGGTCGTAACAGCCCTTCATCTGCTCCCAGACGAGCTTGCGTACGTCGTCGTCGCTCGCGTCCGGTGGCAGGTCCGGCACCTCGGCGCGTTCCTTGCCGAGCGCGTCTGCATCCTTCCCGGCGACGCGGAAGAGGTTGCCTTCGACGTAGACGGTGAAGCTTCCTCCGAGCGCCTGCGTGATGAAGCCCTGCTGGCCCTGGCGCAGTTTCACGGCGACGCCGGCGGGGACGATGATGGCGTCCACGTCGCGGGTGATCGTCACGGGTTCGTTGTCGGCTTTGTACAAGTCAGTCCTGCTCCGCTTGGGATCCGTCGTGCCGGCACACCGGCCTCACTCCGTCGACACCCGTTCCTGGCGGTGCAACGCCGCATCGAGCGTGTGCCAGCAGAGGCTCGCGCACTTGACCCGGGCCGGGAACTCACGCACTCCGGAGAGCGCGCCCAGCTTGCCGAGGCTCCCCAAGTCGACGTCGGCGTCGTCGCGCGTGAGCAGCCGGTGCATCTGCGCGAACAGGGTCTCCGCCTCGCCGACCGTCCGGCCCTTGACGCTCTCGGTCAGCAGCGATGCACTGGCCACCGAAATCGCACAGCCGCTGCCGTTGAACGAGATATCGGCGATCCGGTCCCCGTCGAGCTTGACGAACACGGTGAGCTTGTCGCCGCACAGCGGGTTGAAACCGTCGGCATGGCGGTCGGCGTCCGGCATGTCGCGGAAGTTCCGCGGGTGCCGGTTGTGGTCGACGATGATGTCGCGGTAGAGGTCCTTGAGGTCCATCAGCCGAGCATCTCCCGGGCGCTGTGCAGTGCGGCGACGAGCTGGTCGACCTCGCTGCGCGTGTTGTAGAACGCGAACGAGGCGCGTGCGGTGGCCGGCAGGCCGAAGAACTCCATGACCGGCATCGCGCAGTGGTGACCCGTCCGGATCGCGACGCCTTCGTGGTCGAGGATGGTGCCGAGATCGTGCGGATGGATTCCCTCGAGCGCGAACGACACGACCGCAGCCTTGTCCCTGGCGGTACCCACGAACCGCAGGCCGGGGATCGCCGCCAGCCGCTGGTTCGCGTACATGAGCAGTTCATGCTCCGCGGCGGCGATGCGCTCCATGCCGTGCGCCTCGAGGTAATCCACCGCCGCGCCGAGCCCCACCGCCTCGGCAATGGCGGGCGTGCCGGCCTCGAACTTCCAGGGCAGGTCGTTGTATATCGTGCCCGTGAACGAGACGGCGAGGATCATGTCGCCGCCGCCCTGCCACGGCGGCATCTCGCGCAGCAGCGCCTCGCGGCCGTAGAGCACGCCGATGCCGGTCGGACCGCACATCTTGTGCGCCGAAAAAGCGTAGAAGTCGCAGTCGAGTGCCTGCACGTCGACCTTGAGGTGGGGCACCGCCTGCGCGCCGTCGAGCAGCACCGGCACGCCGCGCTCGCGCGCGGCGCGGATGAACTTGCGGACCGGCAGCACGGTGCCGAGCGCGTTCGAGACGTGCGCGAGCGCGACCAGGCGCGTGCTCGGCGAGAGCAGTGCCGCGAAGCCGTCCTCGTCGACCTCGCCCGCGGTCGTGATCGGGGCGACCTTGAGCGAGGCGCCGGTCTGCTCGCAGAGCATCTGCCAGGGGACGATGTTGGCGTGATGCTCGAGCCAGCTCACGAGGATCTCGTCGCCGGGGCCGAACCGCGGACGGCCGTAGCTCTGGGCGACCAGGTTGATCGCCTCCGTGGTGCCCCGCACGAACACGATCTCGCGCGTCGAGCGTGCGTTGACGAAGCCTCGCACCTTCTCGCGCGCACCCTCGAAAAGGTCGGTGGCTTCCTGGCTCAGCGCGTGCACGCCGCGGTGCACGTTCGCGTGCGAGGTCTCGTAATAGCGCGACATCGCCTCGATCACGGCGCGCGGCCGCTGGCTGGAAGCGGCATTGTCGAGATAGGCGAGCGGATGGCCGTGCACCGTGCGTGCAAGGATCGGGAAATCGCGACGGATCGCCTCGACGTCCAGTCGGCCTGACCCGGTGTCGATCGGTGCGTGCACGGCGCTCATCCCGCGTACTCCAGCAGGCGTTCGAGCCGACGGTCGAGTTCCTCGTGCACGAGGGTCGCGAGCGGCGCGTGGTCGACCCGCGTCAACACCGGGGCGGCAAACGCGCGCGTGAGGGCGCTCCGCGCCTGGGATTCGTCCAGGCCGCGCGAGCGCAGGTAGAAGAGTGCCTGCGCATCGAGCTGGCCGGTCGTCGCGCCGTGGCTGCACTGCACGTCGTCGGCATAGATCTCGAGGTCGGGTTTGGTGTCGATCTCGGCCCCGGGGGTGAGCAGCAGATTGCGATTGACCTGTCGCGCATTCGACTTCTGCGCGCCGACGTGCACGATCGACTTGCCGTTGAACACGCCGCGGCCGCGGTTTCCGGCGATGCCGCGGTAGTCCTGCAGGCTGGTCGTGCCGACGCCCCGGTGGTGCACGAGCACGTGTGTGTCCAGGTGACGCGACCCGTCGGCGAGGAATACGCCGGTCATCTCGGCCGATGAGGAATTCCCGTCCAGATGCACGACGGCATCGAGCCGCGACAGGGTTCCGCCGAGCTGCGAGTCACGCACGACCAGCCGCGCGCCCGCGTCGAGCCGGGCCTCGATCCGCTCGATGAGGAAGGTCTTGTCACCGGGCCGCTGGAGCCGGTAAACCGTGAGCTCGGCTTCGTCGGCGAGCTCGACGTCGAGCACGGCATTGACGAAGTGCTCGTGCAGGCCGTCGTCGGTGTGCTCCAGCAGCAGTTTCGCGCGTCCGCCCGGGCCAACGCGCACGACGATGCGCGGATTCGCGAGCGTGGGACCTGTGCCGGCGGTATGCATCGTCACCTGCAGGACGTCATCGACCAACCTCCCGCCGGCCACGTCCAGCAGCAACGGTTCCGGCACGAGCGCGGCATTCAACGCCGTGAATCGTTCCGTGCCACCCCCGGCAATTTCACGCAATGCCCCGTCGTCCAGCCCCGGGGCATCGCCCGCCCCGAGTCTGTGCACCGACACGCCGGGAGGCGCGACCGACTCGAGCGATTCGGGGGCGTGACCATTGACCATTGCGACCCGTACGGCGGCAAGCGCCTCGGGCATGCCTGCCGGCAGCCGGCCGACGAGGTCGGTCGGCGGGATGAAGCGACGCGCTTCGAGCCGCCGCAGGCTCGTGTACTTCCATGCCTCCTCGCGCGCGCCCGGAAATCCCAGTTCCGCGAACCGTGCAAACGCCGCGGCCCGGCGCGCCGCATGCCCGCGCAGCGTCGGGCGAGCCCGCTCGAACGCGTCGCGGTAGTGGCACACGACCGCGGAGGGAGCCGTCGCGCTCATGCGGCGGTCGCCTCCTGGCGCACCCAGTCGTAACCGCGGCGCTCGAGTTCCAGCGCGAGCGATTTGTCGCCGGTACGGAGGATGCGGCCGTCGTAGAGCACGTGCACGAAGTCCGGTTCGATGTAGTCGAGCAGCCGCTGGTAATGCGTCACCATCACGATGGCGCGGTCGGGCGCGCGCAGGCTGTTCACGCCGTTCGCGACCACGCGCAACGCATCGATGTCGAGCCCCGAATCGGTCTCGTCGAGCAGAGCGAGCCTGGGCTCGAGCACGGCCATCTGCAGGATCTCGTTGCGCTTCTTTTCGCCGCCCGAGAACCCTTCGTTCACCCCGCGGCTCAGGAAGCTCTCGTCCATCTGCATCAGCTTCATCCGCGTGCGGATGAGCTGCAGGAACTCGAAGGCATCGACCTCGGGCTCGCCGCGACGGGCGCGCACCGCGTTGAGCGCCGCCTTGAGCAGGTACGCGTTGTTGACGCCGGGAATCTCCACCGGGTACTGGAACGCCAGGAAGAATCCGCGCCGCGCGCGCTCCTCCGGTTCCAGCCCGAGGAGGTCCTCGCCGAGGAACGTCGCGGATCCCTGCGTCACCTCGTAGCCCGCGCGACCTGCGAGCACGCTTGCCAGCGTGCTCTTGCCGGAACCGTTCGGCCCCATGATCGCGTGAACCTCGCCCGCGTGGACCTCGAGGTCCAGGCCCTGGAGGATCCGGCGGGCGCCGATCCGTGCGTGGAGGTCGCGAACGCTCAGCATCTGGGTTTCCCTTGCGTTTTCAGCCGACCGCGCCTTCCAGGCTCACGGCCAGCAGGTTCTGGGCTTCCACGGCGAATTCCATCGGCAGTTCCTTGAAGACTGCCTTGCAGAACCCGTTGACGATCATGTTGACCGCGTCTTCCTCGGATACGCCGCGGCTGCGACAGTAGAAGAGCTGGTCGTCCGCGATCTTGGAGGTCGTCGCCTCGTGCTCGACCACGGCGGAGGGGTGCTTGATCTCCATGTACGGGAACGTGTGCGCACCGCACTGGTCGCCCATGAGCAGCGAATCGCATTGGGTGTAGTTGCGCGCACCTTCGGCGGAGGACAGCACCTTCACGAGTCCGCGGTAGGTGTTCTGGCCATGGCCCGCGGAAATGCCCTTGGAGACGATGGTCGAGCGCGTGTTGCGCCCGACGTGGATCATCTTGGTACCGGTGTCGGCCTGCTGGTAGTGATTGGCGAGCGCGACGGAGTAGAACTCGCCGACCGAGTCCTCGCCGCTCAGCACGCAGCTCGGGTATTTCCAGGTGATCGCCGAGCCGGTCTCCACCTGTGTCCAGCTGATGCGCGAGCGGGCGCCGCGGCATTCGCCGCGCTTGGTCACGAAGTTGTAGATGCCGCCCACGCCGTTCTCGTCGCCCGGGTACCAGTTCTGCACCGTCGAGTACTTGATGCCGGCGTCCGCGAGCGCAACCAGTTCGACGACCGCCGCGTGCAACTGGTTCTCGTCGCGCATCGGCGCGGTGCAGCCCTCGAGGTAGCTCACGTGGCTGCCCTCGTCGGCGACGATCAGCGTGCGCTCGAACTGCCCGGTGTTGGCGGCGTTGATGCGGAAGTAGGTCGAGAGCTCCATCGGGCAGCGGACGCCCTTCGGCACGTAGACGAACGACCCGTCGGAGAAGACCGCCGAGTTCAGCGTCGCGAAGTAGTTGTCGGTGTAAGGCACGACCGAGCCGAGGTAGCGCTCGACGAGCTCGGGATGGTTCTGCACCGCGTCGGAGAACGAGCAGAAGATCACGCCGGCCTTGCCGAGCTTTTCCTTGAACGTCGTCGCGACCGAGACGCTGTCGAACACGGCGTCGACGGCCACGCCCGCGAGCCGTGCGCGCTCGTGCAGCGGCACCCCCAGCTTCTCGTACGTCGCGAGCAGCTTCGGGTCCACTTCCTCCAGGCTCTTCGGTCCGTCCTTCTTCGCCCTGGGCGCGGAGTAATACGAGATCGACTGGTAGTCGATCGGCGCGATGCGCAGGTGCGCCCAGTCGGGCTCGCGCATGGTGTACCAGTGCCGCAGCGCCTTGAGCCGCCACTCGAGCATGAACGCAGGCTCGCGCTTGATCTTCGAGATGATCCGCACGACGTCCTCGTCGAGGCCCGGAGGGAGCGTATCGGACTCGACGTCGGTGACGAAACCGTGCCGGTATTTCTGCGCGACGAGCGCGTCGAGGTCGGGTGAACTCGTGGACATGCGTCCTGACCTCAGATCCTGCCGGCGCCGCGGGGCGGGCCCGGTGCACGCGACGCCTGGCCGAGCGACAGCCGCCACACGGCGACTGCTTCCTGTCCGGCGAGCTGGGCGAGGGAGATCTCGCCGAGGGAGCGGCGGATTGCGCCGTTGATGCGCTGCCAGGCACTGCCGGTGCTGCACGACACCTCGTGTGCGCAGGTGCTGTGCGCGCCGCTGCACTCGGTGATCGCGACCGGGCCCTCGATCGCGTCGATGATGGCGGCGGCGCTGATCGCCGCGGCCGGTCGCGCCAGCCGGTAGCCGCCGTGCGACCCACGCGCCGAGGTGAGCAGGCCCGCGCGATGGAACGACTTGAGCAGCTTGCTCACGGTCGCCAGGCCCAGCCGCGTGCGCTCGGCGACCTCGGTGGCAGTGAGGCGCCGGTCGGGCGTCGCGGCGAGACAGGCCAGGATCACCGTGCCGTAATCGGTCAGTTTGCTGATGCGCAACATCGGGGAGGAACCAAGTGGGACGATTTTAGTCCTATATGCGCCGGGAGCCAAGCCCACGACCGTCCCCCGCCCGAGTGAAAACAACCACTTCTGCTAGACTTCGCATCCCCGTTGAGCCCGCCGGAAGCCCCGGATCAGCCTTGACCACACCTCCCACGAGCGGCCCTGGCGCGACGCCGGCCGCCTGCCGCGATCCGATTGCCGTCCTGCGCGACGTCCACTACGCGGTGGACTCGGGCAAGGACGTCTTTACCGGGCTGGACATCACGATCGGCCGCGGCACGGTCTCTGCGATCATGGGTCCGAGCGGCACCGGCAAGACCACGCTGCTCAAGCTGATCACGGGGCAGGTGCTGGCAGATCGTGGCCAGGTGATCGTCGACGGCCAGGACATCGCGCGGCTCAATCGCAAGGGCATCTACGCGTTGCGGCGGCGCATGGGCATGCTGTTCCAGAACGGCGCGCTGCTCACCGATCTCGACGTGTTCGAAAACGTCGCGTTCCCGCTGCGCGAGCACACCCGGCTGCCGGAGCGGCTGATCCGGACGATCGTTCTCACCAAGCTGCACGCGGTGGGATTGCGCGGGGCCGCGAAGCTGTCTCCGCAGCAGCTCTCGGGCGGCATGGCGCGCCGCGTCGCGCTTGCGCGCGCCATCGCCATGGACCCGGACATCCTGATCTACGACGAGCCGTTCGCGGGTCTCGACCCCATTTCGATGGGCGTGGTTCTGCGGTTGATCCGCTCGCTCAACGCCGCGCTGGGCATCACCAGCATCGTCGTGACGCACGACGTGCGCGAGATCTCGCAGATCGCCGACGCGAGCTACATCCTCTCGGAGGGGCGCGTCGTCGCGAGCGGTACGGCGCGCGAGCTGCAGGAGCACCCGTCGCCGATCGTGCGTCAGTTCGTCGAGGGGCTCGCCGACGGTCCCGTACCGTTCCACTACCCGGCGAGCGACTACCACGAGCAGCTGTTGAGCGGGCGGGTGTTCGAGTGATGCCGGCCATTCTCAGGGAACTCGTCGACGGCGCCACCGGCGTGTTCGAACAGGCGGGTCGCATCGCGCGCTTCGGCTTCCATCTCGTCCGGATCACTCCCGCCGGCCTGGTGAACGTCCGGTCGATCGTCGAGCAGGTGTACAACACGGGCGCGCTCTCGCTCGTGATCATCATGACGTGCGGCCTGTTCGTCGGCATGGTGCTGGGCCTGCAGGGAGCCGACCTGTTGCGTCGATTCGGCTCGGAGGAATATCTTGGTACGGGTGCCGCGCTCGGCCTGCTCAAGGAACTTGGCCCGGTCGTGACGGCGCTGCTCTTTGCCGGGCGCGCGGGGACGGCGCTTGCGGCGGAGCTCGGGCTCATGCGTGCCACCGACCAGATCGCCGCGATGGAGATCATGGCGGTGGACCCGATGCGTCGCGTCGTGTTGCCGAGGTTCCTGGGCGGCGTGATCGCCATGCCGCTGCTCACGGTCATCTTCATCGTCGTCGGCCTGTTCGGCGCGCAGCTCATCGGCGTGCAGTTCTTCGGCATCGACCAGGGCAGTTACTGGTCGCAGATGCGCAGCGCGGTGGAACTCGACGACGTGGCCGAGGGTCTGATCAAGGGTGCGGTGTTCGGAGTCGCCTGCAGCCTCATCGCCGTCTACGAGGGTTACAACGCCATGCCCACGGCCGAAGGCGTGGGCCGTGCGACGACCCGCACGGTCGTCACCTCGGCCGTCGTCGCGCTGATCCTCGATTACCTGCTCACGGCCCTCATGCTCTGAACACACCGGACCGACCCCGAGGCGACACATGCGTCCATCGCGCACCATCGACATTTCCACTGGCCTGTTCGTGCTGCTGGGCTTCGCGGCCATCCTGTTCCTGGTCACGCAGACCACGAACCGCGAGTTCTCGCTCACCAGCACGTCGTATCGCCTGCGCGCCGACTTCGAGAACGTCGGCGGCCTCAAGCCGGGTGCCCCCGTCTCGATGGGCGGCGTCACCATCGGTCGCGTCGAGAACATCCAGTACGACATGCAGCTGTTCAAGGCCGTCGTCACGTTGCGTATCGACGGTCGCTACAACGCGATCCCGAACGACAGCGACGCCAGCATCCTCACGTCGGGCCTGCTGGGCGGCCAGTACGTCGGCCTGTCGCCCGGTGGTTCCGCAGAGCCGTTCAAGAACGGCGACCAGGTCGAGATGGTCCAGGACGCCGTCGTGCTCGAGAACCTGATCAGCAAGTACCTGTTCAACACGGCGAGCAAGGAAGCTGCGCCAGCAGCGACGGAAACCGCGCCGTCGTCCCCCCGGGAGTGACCATCGAATGCGCACCACGACCCGCACGCTCGGAACCCTGACGCTCGCGGCAATGTTCGGCATCGCGCCGATCGCCGTGGCGTCGGCACAAGCCGCGCCGGCTGCACCAGCCGCCGCCATTCCTGGCCCGGGGCCGCAGGACCTCATCCAAAAGGTCTCGCAGGACCTTCTGCGCGATCTCGACGCCAACCGGTCGAGCTACAGCAAGGACCCGAAGCAGTTGCGTGCGCTCGTCGATCGCTACCTGCTCCCGCACTTCGACGTCGACTACGCGGCGCAGCTGGTGCTCGGCAAGCACTGGCGCACCGCGACGCCGGCGCAGCGCAAGCGTTTCATCGACGCATTCTACCAGTCGCTCATGCGCAACTACGGCAACGCGATCGTGGAGTTCAGTGCGAATCGCCTCAAGATCCTGCCGTTCAAGGGCGACCCGGCGTCGCGCAAGGCCACCGTCCGCACGGAAGTGACGCGAGACAACGGCACGCCGGTGCCGGTCAACTACAGCATGCGTGCGACGCCCGCGGGCTGGAAGGCGTGGGACGTCACGATCGAGGGCATCTCGTACGTGAAGAATTACCGCACGGATTTCGGCGCGGAAGTCGCGG
>CAVQQX010000189.1:0-24669 GCA_963714645.1 uncultured Gammaproteobacteria bacterium | reverse complement strand
TTTCGAGTGGGTTAGGCCGCATGCGCGTTGAGCGTTCGGAAGTCGAGTTTCCCAGCGATCAGGAAGATGACCGTGCGGATGGTCGACAGCCGGCGATAGCCGCGTGCCTTGCGCTTGGCCGCCTGGAAGAGGCCGTTCAGGGCCTCGAGGAAGCCGTTGGTCATGCGGCTGCGTGCCCAGTTGACGATCCCCTCGAGGTGATTTCGGATCATCCTCGCGACGTCCTTCATCGGCTCGACCTTCGAGCGCATGACGTTCGTGCACCACTGCCCGAGCATCTCGCGCACGACGTTGATCTGCTTGCGGGCGAGGATCTCGCGCAGGTCTTCCCGGTACTGCCAGGCGCGCGCCGTGCGCTTGGTCGTCAGCTTCGCCAGCAGCGCGTCGAGATCGCCCTGGCGTTCCTCGCTCAGTCGACGGCGGTTCTTCAGCAGCGTCCAGCGCAGGCCCTTCAGCTCCGGGTCGCGCTTCTGTTCGGCGCGTCGCGTGAGGTCCAGCGCGTGGGAGGCGTGCGCAATGACGTGGAACTTGTCGAAGGTGACGGCCGCGTTCGGCAGGTACCGCGCCACGCCCTTGATGTAGGCCGGCGACATGTCGATGCTGACCGCGCGGATCGCCTCGGGATCGGCACCGTGGGCGGCGAGATCCGCGGCCAGGCGCTCGATCGCCTGCGCTTCGCGGGTCTCGGTCACGAAGATCACCGCACGCCGCTCGGCGTCGGCCGCAATTGTCACGTAGTCGTGTCCCCGGGCCTTCGAGGTCTCATCGATCGCGAGCTCGCGCACCGGCGAGAAATCCGCCTGCTCGAGCGCCAGCTCCACGTAGCGCTCGGCGATCGCGGCCACGCGGTGCCAGCTCTCCCCCACAATCCGTGCCACGGCCGCAAACGGCATCTCTCGGCACAGGCACAGCACCAGCGCCTCGAACAGCAGCGTGAACCCGCTGAGCTTCCCGGCCCACGGCGGCTCGATCAGTCGCACGGAACCGTCCGGCAGCTTCACCCGCGGCACCCGCACCTGCAAAAAGCACTCATGCTGAAAAAAGTTCAGGTGCCGATACCGCTTCGTCTGCGTGTCATGCACCGGATGCTCGCCGGCCACCTCCTCCGGGTGGCCGAAGCGGCTGCCGGCCCGGAAATCCACCTCGATCGTCAGCGTCCGCGCCGCAGCCTCAAAGCGCGCCTGGCGCACGTACCACGGCGAACTGACCCCGAGCGCTGCCTCAAAGAGTTGCTCCGACTGCATGACCGCCATCGCCTCCAGACCATTGCTCAATGAAGGCGACACTACTACCCAACCCACTCAGAATTCGAAAGAGGCAAAAAAACAGTCCTGCAAATGGTAACTCGGAGCTCGCGAGCGATTGGACAGTGGCGGAGGCCGCAGCGAAAAACCGGGTTTGTCCGCTGACTCGGCTATCGATTTGGCCGTAGCTCGTCGCTCTGTTGCAATAAGCGCCGTTGTTGTTAAGCGGAACGCACGCAAGCCCGTTAGGATCATTCGCATTTAGCGGGTCATTGCCGACATATGCATAGAAATGCAGATCATCGTCATAACTTATGGGATCTGTCTGCATGAACCGCCCTAGTGCCGGATTGTAAAACCGCGCCTTGTAGTAATAGAGCCCGACCTGCTGAATCGCGGTCTGCCCCGTGTACTGGAACCGCCAGGTGCTCGGCGCCGTCGTCACGCCGTACGCGTCGTAGGTGCCGATGTTCTGCATCGTGCCCGCCGCGTTGGTGGTCGCGACGATCGAGCCCTGATGGTCCGGGTGCAGGTGACGGCGTGTGGCGGACGACACGGCTGACCCCTCGTACCACACCATCGGCTCGTCCACGCCGGCCCCGTGCACGTACCGCCGCTGCACGGCCCCGCTCGTGTTGTACTCGGCGATCAAGCGGTCGCCGTCGTACACGAATCGTGTCGTGGCCGATGAATTGGACACCTGGTACAGGCGCCCAAGTGGGTCGTAGGTGAGCGTTGCGGTCTTCGCGCCGCTCGCCCCGGTGAGGCGATTCTCGGTGTCATAGACGAAGGTGGTGGCGCCGCTGGTTAGGCCGTCCGACGTCATGTTCCCGTTCGCGTCCCACCCCGGCGTGCCTGCGGCGGTGCCGGCGATCTGCGTGTACTGATTGCGTCCGTTCGCCGTGTAGGTCTGGTTGACCGCGGGTATCTGGTAGTCGTAGGTATTGTTCGTATGGGACCGTGCCGCGACCTGACTGGCCGGGTTGTAAGAGAATCCGATCCCGACGTCGTTGGTGGTCGTGGCACCGTCCAGGTTGTGACCGATCGACTCCAGCCGCGAAATGTCGTCGAAGTCGAACAGTGAGATGGACCCGGCCGTGTCCCGGTTGATCTGATAACGACGTCCGAATTGGTCGAAGAGATTCGAGACCAACGCGGTCGACGGCCCATTTTCCGAAATGAACATCAGACTGTCGGCGGCGTCGTGCGCGTACTCGAAGAACGCCCCGTCAAGATGCGTCACGCGCACCCGATTTCCGTGCGAATCGTAACTCGACGTCACCGTGCGTGCGGTTCCGCCCATGTTCGAGGAGGAGGTCTTGAGGCGCCCGAATCCGTCGTACGTGTTCGTGACCCCGGTCCCCGTGACGGAGCTGAACCGAGCGAACGTCTGCAGGCCGCTCACGTCGTACCCGTAGAACACCGAGTATCCCGCCGCGCCGCCGGTCGACACGGGCACCGTCTTGCTTCGCACCCGATTCAACGCGTCGTAGGTGTAGGTGATCGTCTTGGCGTCGCGCTTGCGCAGCGACGTTCGATTGCCGGAGTTGTCGTACCCGTACTGCTCGTAATCCGTGGTGCTCGACGTGCCCGCGCCCAGCGTCGCGCTGGGGAACCTCATCTTCGACATGCGATCGAAGCCGTCGTACTCGTAGGTCGTCAGGTTGTTGTTGGCGTCCTTGACGGTCTGTCGCTTGCCGTTGGGCGTGTAGGTGTAGGTGGCGTAGTTCTGCTGGATGAGCGTGCCGTAGGCGCGCTGCACCTGCAGCAGTTGGCTTCGCGTTGTCGTACACGTTGCGGGTGATGCGATCGTCGCCGAACGCCCCCGGCGTCCCGAGCGTGCAGGCGTCCGCGGGGAGCGAGACGAACGCGGCCGCGTTCATGCGTCGCGCCTCACACTCCACGCGACCTCGATTGTCGAACGTCCGCTGCGTGAGGGTGTACGTGGTGCCCAGCGACGACACCGCCTCAACGGTGGGGTTCCGGCGACCGTCGTACGTGGTGTCGGTTCGGGTCAGGACATTCAACACCGGGCTCGTGACGCTCGTCACGGACCCCACTTCGACCGCGGTGACCCTGTCGTCCGAGTTGCGGTACGAGGTCTTTGTCGCTTGCCGAAACCCTGCAGTGTCGGAAGGCACCGATCACCCAGGTCTTTCGTCCGTACTGATCGAAAAGGTTATAGCTCGCGTCGCTCGTCCCGAACATCGGCCCGTCGGCCACCTTCAGCCGACCGGCCGGGTCGTAGGTGTTCGTCGTGGTGAGCGTCACGCCGCTCGCGGCGTCGATCTGGCGGATCACGGACGGCAGCAGCGTGTTGCCCCAGTAGTCGTGTTCCGTGCGAATCTCATTGACGGTGTTGCAGGTCGTCGTGGCGCCGCACACGCGGATCACGCTCGACCGGCTGATGCCCGTCGTGGCGTCGTAGGTGACGTACGTCTTCTTGCGCACACCGTCGGCATCCGCCGGGTCGGTGCGTTCGGTCAGTTGGCCCAACGTGTTGTAAAGAAAGTCCGTCTGCCGCCCGAGAACGTCCCTGTGCCAGTTGGGCCGGTAGCAACCGATGTCGAACACGACGCCGTCGCAACCCGCCACCGTGTAGTCGACGGTCTCGGTGACCACCACGAGCCCGGAATTGAGCTTCGGCTTCGTCGTTTTGGAGGTGATGTTTCCGAGCCCGTTGTAGACGACCGTCGTTTCGATGCCTTCCGGATCGACGATGCGCGTCAGACGGAAGAGGCCATCGAAATCGACGATCGTGGCGCGGCCCAACGAGTCCGTCATTTTGGTCATGACGTTGCGGTCGTCTGCATTGGACACGCGCATGTCGTAGGCCACGTTGTAGCCGTTGGGCCCGGTCACCGTGACGCGGTCGTACAGGTAACCTTTGGCGAGCGCGCTGTAGCGGGCATTGAGATAGGTGTAGTTCCAGGTGACGCCGTCGCGCGTCACGCTCGCCACGAGACCCGTGGTCGGGTTCGCGGTCACCTGCCTCGCGGGCGTCGATTCGCCGGGATAGGTCTCCGAACCGCTGCCGACCTCGATGTCGATGCCGAGGGAGTTCTGGCATTTGACGCAGGTGAAGACTCGATTGCCGCTCGGCGTGACCTCGGTGATCTGGGTGTCTGGATGGTCAAGCGCGCAGGCGCGGATTACCGGTGCAACGTCTTGGGCGATGGCTGCCCGGCCGGCCTACGGACCCGTCACCGTCACGCCGTTGGCTCCGGTCCGATAACCGCCACAAACCACGTTGAGGCAGGCCCGCACCCGGTAGTAGTAGGTGCCGATGGCACGACCGGTGAGCGCGATGCTCAGCGCCGTTCCGCTGTACGCGAGCGTTTGTCCGGAGAAGCCCGAATTCGTGGCTTGGTAAAGCTGGTAAGCGGTGAACCGTGCCCGAAGCGGCTCCCCAACCGATGGTGAAGTTCCCCGCGCTGCTGGTCGTGGGAACCGTGATCGAGACAGGAATACCCGGCGTTGTGCCGCTCGCCACCTGTGTTCGATTGCCGGCGGCGTCGTACTTGTAGATGGCCAGTTTGCCGTCGGAATACGTCACTCGCGTCAATCGTCCGAGCGCGTCGTAGTCGTACGTGGCGGTCACTGCGAACGCGGACGCCGCGATCAGGGGTCAAGACCGCGAGCAGGATTCCGAGCAGGGGACGCTTCGCCATGGCCGGGGCCCCGCGAGACCGCCAAGTTCCCAGGTTCCCAGATCCCCGCCGCCGCCGCCGGCGTCCTTGCCGGGACTTCCGTCGACCCGTTTTCCCATAGTCCGCGGGTGCATCATCGATGCCCACGGATAGTCCGCCGGTGATGCCGGAAACCCGTTTGTAATCAAAATCTTGGAAGTGGTGGCCAGGGACGGAATCGAACCATCGACACGCGGATTTTCAGTCCGACTAACTGCCTGTTTCGGTTGAAGAAAGCCGAAGAAATCTAACGCGTTTTTCCGGGGCCGACCGAACCGCCCTCGCCGACCGAGCCCATGCCGAACCCCGCCGCGGCCGACCGACCGAACCCCGGCGCGCGGGCCCATGCGGGTCAACGAGTTGCGCGCATCGCGACCGAGCGGGGGCCGAACCAAGACGCTAAGCTCTGTTGGAGCGACCTTCAGTGCAACGAAACAACGATCGACTTTATTTTCTGGGCCCGTGATAAGACGCCCTTGTCGCGCTTCACGTCAACCTGGACAAAATGCCTTGGCTAACAAGGGAGACTTTCACAGCTCAGGCGGCCTGGTTTAGTCGCTGCTGATTGATGGTTTTCCGATGCACGCGGGCTGCAGCAATTCGCCGCGCGCGCTCGTCTCGAACTTCTTCAGGCTTGCCACGATGCCAGATCGCCGGCGCCATGTAACCCAGGGCCGCGTGCAACCGCTCGTCGTTGTAGTGGCGCACGAGGCTCGCCATCGTGGCCTCAGCCTCGAGATAGTCGCCGCCGTAATCGTCGTTCGTCTCATCGCGCACCGTGCCGTTGAAGCGTTCAACGATGCCGTTCGATTCCGGGTGCCGCAGACGCGTCTTGATGTCGATGAGGTTATGGGCCTTGATCACCGCCGCCACATCCCGATTGACGAACTCCGAGCCATGGTCGTGCACGATTCGCGGCTTGGCATCGCCCGCGGCTTCCAGCGCCGCTTGCAGCTCGGTCGACACCGAGGCGCCATCGAGCCGCGTGAGTAGTTTATGGTGCACGAGGTAGCGGCTGTACGCATCGATGAAGCTCACCAGGAAGTAGAACCGGCAACTCACCCACACGTACATCACATCCGTGTGCCACTGCTGGTTGGGGCCTGTGGGCTTGAAGTCATAGATCCCCGAAGAACGCTCCGAGCGCTTCCAGCGGTGCAACAGGTCCGCCTCGGAGAGCACTCGATACACCGTGCTTTCCCCCACGCAGACCAGTCCCGCATCGATCATCATCCAGGTGAGCTTGCGGTATCCCACCTTCGGAAGCCGAAGCGCAAAGCCGCAGATCGCCTCGCGCTCCTCGGGCAGCAGTTCGTATACCCGGCAGGGCTTGCCTGCACGATCCTGAAGGCTCTCGCGCTGCTTCCAGGCGTAGTACACGCTGCGTGGAACGCCGAGCGCTAACAAGGTCCGCTCGGCGTTCCAGCCGGATCTCATCTTCGTCCGCTTCACGATCGCAATCACCTGCGCTTTGGTTTCAGCCGGCACTCGGGCGAGCTCCTCCAGCCTCAGATCTTTTTTTTCATCTCCAGGTTCTCCGCGGTGATCTCCGCGATCACCGCCCTCAGCCGCGCAATCTCCGCCGCCTGGCGCGCCTGCGCATCGCTCTTGCCAGGCCGCTTGCGCGCGTCCTGCTTCAACGCACTCGCCGAACCCTTCTCCGCCACCGCTCGCCAGCGATACAGCACCGACGGCGACAACCCGCGCCGCCGGCACACCTCGCTCGCCGTCACGCCAGGCTGCTCAGCCTCGCGCAAAATCTCAACCTTCTGCTCCGCCGTGTATCGCGTCCGTGATTCGCGCTTTTCCATAAACTTCGCTCCGTCTGCTTCGCCGTCGCAGCCGTGCAAAGTCTCTCATTTTCGCCGTCGCTTTTTGTCCGGAAGTCGATGAAGCTACACACCTGCACGAGTACGAGATCGCGCGCCAGCGCTACGGCATCCCCGACGATGAAGACGACTGGCCCGGTGCTGAGCCGCTCGCCGACGAGCGGCGCGTGCGCCTGAAGCCGCTGATCGAGAGCGGGCTGCGCGGGTTCACCTACCAATACGACTTCGGCGACAGCTGGGAGCACGTGATCAAGGTCGAGGACCTGGTGCCGACGAAGTCCGGCGCGCCGCCGATCGTCTGCCTGGCCGGCGCCAATGCCTGCCCACCGGAAGATGTCGGCGGCTACCCTGGCTACGCCGAGTTCCTGGAAATCCTCGCCGACCCAACGCATGAAGAACACGCGCACATGCTGAGCTGGGCCGGCGGCGCGTTCGATCCGACCGCGTTCGACCTCGCCGAAATCAACCGCAATCTCGCGACGATCAAACCCTGATCGTCAAGACGGCCTCAGCGTGACGCTTACTGCTCGAGTCTCTCCAATGTCTTTTCCGATACTTTCGCGTCCACGGCCAGGCTCGCGCGCTTCACTCGACGCGACTCGCGCTCGCGGCGAACGAACTCGCCCAGTTCAACCGCCGTAAATCTTCGGTATTCGCCCTTAATCCCTGTCACGTTGCCGTCTTCCATAGCGCACCTGCATTATCTGGTTGGTGCGCTCATCCTGCCGAGGCGGGTTCGTGCTGTCAGCGTATTGCGCCCGACAGGCGCACGACATTCTAGGACAGCGGGAGGCTCGCTTGATGAACCCCAAAGGTTCTTGCCGATCGGCAGAAGTATTGGAATTAGCGGCGCCCACAGAGCGCACTCCCCTCTCGCCGCCTCCGCCGCGCCGCACCGCCCCATGGGGGTCGTTATGCCCCGCCCCCGCGCGTCTCACCCGCGCCCACTCCGGGGCAACGTCGGGCCCCGCCGAGGCACCCCGCCGACCGCGCCCCTCAGGGCCGCAGCATCGCCGGGTTCCCAGATCGCTAGCCCCGCCGGACCGCCCCAGGCCCGCGATTGACCCGATTTCCGATAGTCCGCGGGTCACCCGATTTCGGGGCAAAATCGCCCCGGACAGTCCGCGGGTGATGCCAGGAACCCGTTACCAATCAAACGCTTAGGAAGTGGTGGCCAGGGACGGAATCGAACCATCGACACGCGGATTTTCAGTCCGCTGCTCTACCAACTGAGCTACCTGGCCACGGTGGGGCGGGCGATTGGGAAGGGCGCACCCCGGCGGGACGCGAATTAGACCCGAGCGTCGATCGGACCGCAAGTTGGCGCGGTCGCACCCTTCGCAAAATCAGGGACATACGCACTCAGCGGAGCTGACTGTCCTTGCTGCCCCGCCGGTTGTAGAGGGCCGCCCCCGCCGAGCCCGCTCTACCAACTGAGCTACCTGGCCACGGTGGGGCGGGCGATTGGGAAAGGCGCACCCCGGCGGGACGCGAATTAGACCCGAGCGTCGATCGGACCGCAAGTTGGCGCGGTCGCACCCTTCGCAAAATCATGTACATACGCACTCAGCGGAGCTGACTGTCCTTGCTGCCCCGCCGGTTGTAGAGGGCCGCCCCCGCCGAGCCCTGCTCGCGGTCGCGGGCCTCCTGGCAGGTCACGCACAGCCGCACGCCCGGGATGGCCTGCTGGCGAAGTTCCGGGATGCCCTCCCCGCATTCCTCGCAGTGCGTCAGGCTTTCGCCGCCCGCCGGCAGCTGCGCGCGGGCGCGCTTGATCGCGTCCTCGATGCTGTCGTCGATCTGCTGCTGTACCGCGCCGTCCTGGGCCCAACCCGTGGCCATGATGCTTCTTCCCGATGGTTCGATGATGGATGGGCCGACATCCCGGCCTCGAGACCGATTCGACCTTTTCCGCACCACGCCGTTCCCGGTGCGAGGCGGCACCGGCCGCGGCAAGCCGGGCGCTCCACCGCGCTCGCGCCCTCAGTCGCCCGCGGTCGCACGCCAGCGCAAAATAGCCCGTTTGCGATGAACGAGACGAGCTGCCGATGACCCGAGACGCCGACGACGTCCCCGAACGTGCCCCACCCTTCGGCCCGCTGGCCGGTGTCCGCGTGCTCGACCTCACGGCCACGATCATGGGGCCTTATTGCACGCAGATCCTGGCCGACATGGGCGCGGAGGTCATCAAGGTCGAAGGCCCGCACGGCGACACCACGCGCTACCTGCCCGGCGGCCGTGCGTCCGGGATGGCGGGCATGTTCGTCAACGTCAACCGCGGCAAGCGCAGCATCGTACTGGACCTCAAGGCGCCCCGGGGCCGCGACATCCTCGCGCGGCTCGCACGGCGGAGCGACGTGTTCGTCCACTCGAACGGTGATGGCGGACAAGGTGGGCGGTCTCACCGCGGCCTACGCCATCGCGATGGCGCTCTTCCACCACGCGCGCACCGGCGAGGGGCAGGAGGTCGAGGTCGCCATGTTCGAGACGATGGTCTCGTTCCTGCTCGTCGAGCACATCGGGGGCTCCCTGTTCGATCCCCCGATCGGCGACCCGGGGTATCGCCGCGCGACCACGCCACACCGGCGTCCGTACCGGACGGCCGACGGCTACGTCTCGGCCCTGATCTATAACGACAAGCAGTGGCGACGCTTCGTCGCGATCGCGGGGTCGCCCGAGGTGCTGCAGGATGCACGCTTCGCCACGCTCGAGACGCGCGCGCTGCACATCGACGACGTGTACGAAGCCGTCGGTCGGGTGATGCCTGGCCGCAGCACGGCCGACTGGATCGCGGCGTTGCAGGAGGCCGACATCCCCGCCGTGCCGGTGAAGAGCCTCAAGGACGTGATGGACGATCCGCACCTCGCGCAGACCGGCTTCTTCCAGACGCGCGACACCAAGGAAGGCCGCTTGCGTTTCCCGGGGATCCCGACGGGATTCTCGAAGACCCCCGGCAGCATTCGCGACGCGGGTCCCCGTCTCGGCGAACACACGGTCGCGATCCTCGAGGAACTCGGGTTCTCGCCGGACGAGAGAGAGGCGTGCCTCGCCTCGGGCGCGGCGATGACAGAACCCGCGCCTGGGGGCGTGCGGGAGTCTTGATCGTCAGCCGGGGAAACCCGGGTCGCGATCGGCAGAGTTCCCGAGCGAGGGCGCGCGGATGCTCGCGAACGGCAACGAGTCCCGCGTCGAGGCGGCGATGCTGCCGGCGTCCGTGGCGCCGTTGCCGACGCCTGGCGCCGTTGAGCCAGGGGATGCTGGCAATCGTCATACCCCGGTGATACCGTAATGGTATGAAGATTGCGATCTCGGTGCCGGATCACGTTTTCGAGGCCGGGGAGCATCTCGCGCGACAGCTCGGGGTGTCGCGCAGTCAGCTCTACGCCGACGCCCTCGCCCGGTACCTGAGCGAGCGCGGCGCGGAAGCGGTGACCGGGAGGCTCGACCGTCTTTATTCGGCAGAACCCTCGGAGATGGAGCCGGCGCTGACGCGTGCTCAGTCGCAGGCTCTCGCCGATGAAGCGTGGTGAAATCTGGTGGGCTTCCCTGCCGGGTCCGTCGGGCTCCGGACCGGGGTTCCGTCGACCTGTGATGGTCGTGCAGGCGAACCCCTTCAACGACAGCAGGATCGGGACGGTGGTGGTGACCACGATCACGTCGAATCTGGCCTTGGCGGACGCACCGGGTAACGTCCGGATCGGACGGGCGGACTCCGGCCTCTCGAAGCCATCGGTCGTCAACGTGTCGCAGGTCGTCACGCTCGACCGCACCCTCCTGACTCGACGCGTGCGCGCGGTGTCTGCCCCGATCATCCAGCGCGTCGACGAGGGTCTGCGGCTCGTGCTGGCGCTCTGAGGTCCTCCGCCTCAGGCAACGTTGAAGAACTGCAGTTCGCCGAACGGGACGCCCGTCGGCGTCGTCGCCACCGCCGGAGGCTCGCCCAGTTGCGTCGCGCACTCCTCGGCCTGGCGCAGGTAGCACGCGTAGTGGTCGCGGCGCGTCTGCGCCGGAAGCGGAAGCTGCTCGCAGCCCGTGCACGCGAGCGCGGCCTCGACCGAGAACCGCTCGTGGCGCTCGTCGTGCGTGCGGTGCGTCCACAGGCCGGTCGCCGGGTCGAAGGCGTAGAGCGGCAGGAACCGGTGACCGGACCTGGCCACGAACTCGACCGCGTCGACGACGTACTGTGCCTCGGCGTCGTCCATCGCATAGTGGAAGCCGACGCGGCACCAGCCGGGCTTGATGCCCTGGAATCCCTTGCGCACCCAGTCGCGGTAGAGCTCGGACGTCGGCTGGTCGATGCCGAGCAGTCGATGCCCGTACGGGCCCGCGCAGGAGCAGCCGGCGCGCGACTGGATGCCGAACAGGTCGTTCAGCAGGACCGTGACGAACTTCGGGTGGAGGTATCGGCCACGCGCGTCGCGGATGTTGAACGACACGATGCCGATGCGCCGCGCAGGATCGGCGTGGCCGAGGATCTCGATGCTCGCGTGTGCCGCCCAGCGCTGCAGCGCGCGCCCGAGCAGCTCCTGCTCGCGCGCTTCGATGCGCTCCACGCCGATGCGGTCCTTGATCTCGAACGCGAGCGCGGCCTTGAGCGTCTGCAGCACGCCGGGCGTGCCGGCCTGCTCGCGTGCCTCGATGTCGGCGATGAAGTCCTGGTCGAACGGGCTCACGTAATCGACCGTACCGCCGCCGGCGACGCTCGGCGGCAGGTCGCGGCAATAGAGCCGCTCGTTGAAGACGAGCACGCCGCTCGAGCCGGGGCCGCCGAGGAACTTGTGCGGCGAGACGAACACCGCGTCGAGCGACGCATCGCCACCGTCCGCTGCGACCGGCGGGTTCATGTCGATCTCCACGTACGGCGCGCTCGCGGCGTAGTCGAAGCACGCATAGGCGTCGTGTGCGTGCAGCATCCGCGCAATCGTGCTCACGGGCGAGCGCATGCCCGTCACGTTCGAAGCCGCCGAGAACGAACCGATGCGCAGGCGGTCGCGATATTCCGGCACCTGCAGCAGTCGCTGGAGGTGCTCCAGATCGATGCCGCCGTCGTCGGCGAGATTCACTTCGACGACGGTCGCGAGGCCTTGCCGCCAGGTCACCTCGTTGCTGTGGTGTTCGTACGGCCCGACGAAGACGACCGGCTGCTTCGACCGCTGGTAGGCGCAAAACCGCTCGAACGACTCGTTCCCGAGGTGATCGCGCAGGTGTTCCCCCACGATCCGGCGGGTCGCCGGCGGCAGCGAGACGCCCAGGATCTGCTGCAGCTTGTCGATCGCACCCGTCGCCCCGGTGCCGCACGCGATGATCCGTCCCGCGGGCCCGGCATTCACGGCGTGCTTGATGGCTCGCTCCGCCTCGTGCAGCAGGCGGCTCATGCTGCGGCCGGTGAGGTCGTCCTCGGTATGGGTGTTGGCGTAGACCCGCTGCAGGTTCTGCAGATAGCGCTCGACGAACGCGAGGCAGCGGCCCGACGCCGTGTAGTCGCAGTACAGCATCAGGCGCCGCCCGAACGGCGTGTCGAACGTGGAATCGATGCCCACGATCTGCGAGCGAAGGAATTCGAACGACCAGTCGGACTTCATGACGCGCAGTGTACCGCCGCCCTTCCCCGCGCTGCGCGCGACCCCTCCCGCCATCCGGGAGAGGTGCGGATTCCTGCCTGCCCTGCGTGCGGCAGGGGCGACCGTACTACCGCGGATTCCGGTCACTGGCGTCCGGGACTACCATTGGAACTGCCGGGAACGTCATCGGCGTCAACGGGAGAACGGCAATGTTGCACGAGCATCATCGATCGCTTCCCCAGGTCGGCGCGCAGGATCCGGAGCTGCGCAACTCGCCGGTTGCCGAGGAAGAAGACGAGGAAATGGACGTGATCCGCCAGCAGCAGCCAGGCGCGGCAGTCTGCTGGTTCAACGGCGTGGAGTACCCGCACGGCGCCTATGTCGCGAGCGGATCGGAGGTGTTCCGCTGCCACTACGGCGTGTGGGTCGACTCCGGTTCGGCCGACGCGCGTAACCCGTAATCGGGGGCCGGCGCCGGGGCCGTCGGTCCGGTTGCCGGCCTTCTGCGGGCGGCCATGCAACACCCTGTTTCCGTGCATCTTTCCGCCGGCGCGTCGTCTGGCGGCAGGTAGCGGGGGTGTCCGCTCGCGGACAGCGGACACCCGTGCGGACACATTCCGACGTCCGGGCGGACATGCGATAGTCCGGCCGCACCAGCAGGAGACACGCCATGGATCTTCGCGGCAGCCGTCGCAGCAGCAACGTCGAGGATCGCCGCGGCAGGAGTCCGTTGCGGACGGGTGCGGGCCTGAGCCTCGGGGGAATCGCATTCCTCGTGGTGCTGAGTTTCCTCGGCATCAATCCCCTGCCCTACCTGGGAATGGCGACCAGGGAAGCGCCGCAGGTCCAGCAGGCGCCGTCCGAGCCCTACCAGGAATCGGCGGCCGAGGCCGAGATGAGCGACCGCGTGACGCGCGTGCTCGCCGAGACCGAGGACACCTGGAGCCGCTTCTTCCAGGGGCAGTATCCCGCGCCGGGCCTCGTGCTCTACACCGAAGCCACGCCCACGGGGTGCGGCACCGGACAGGCGGCGATGGGACCGTTCTACTGCCCCGAAGACCGCAAGGTCTACATCGACCTCACGTTCTTCGAGGAACTCTCGCAGCGCTTCGGAGCGCCGGGCGACTTCGCGCAGGCGTACGTGCTCGCGCACGAGGTGGGGCACCACATCCAGAACCTGCAGGGGCTGACCACGCGCGTGCAGGAAGCGCGGCAGCAGGTTTCGCCGGAGCAGGCCAACAACCTGTCGGTGCGGCTCGAGCTGCAGGCCGACTGCTACGCGGGCCTCTGGGCGCACGACGCGGCCCAGCGGATCAAGCTCGACCAGGGCGACGTCGAGGAAGGGCTCGCGGCCGCGACCGCCATCGGCGACGACCGGCTGCAGCGCCAGTCGCGCGGCACGGTGGTGCCGGAATCGTTCACGCACGGTTCGTCCGAACAGCGTTCGCGCTGGCTCAACGTGGGGCTCCAATCGGGCGACCCGAAAGCCTGCGACACGTTCAGCGCGCGCCAGCTCTGAGGGCTCCCGCCTGTTCCGTACGCGGCAGGGGTCGCGCCACGCGCGGGTGAGGGCGACCGGCTCTAGAAATCCACTTTGCCGCCGTACCCCGTGAGCTCGAGATACCCGCGACCCAGCTCGCGACCGCTCGCATCGTCGAGCAGGCGCACCGGCCCCTCCCAATAGAGCACGCCGGTCGAGGCACGCGAATCGAGTTCCGCGTCGTGCATCAAGGGCTCGACCCGGTAACGCCGGTGCCCGACGCGCACGCGCCAGCGCACCGGATATTCGACCCCCGTGCGAGGCGAACGCCAGGTCTCGAGCGCCGTCCACTCGACTTCGTCCGCCGACCCGGTGCGCAAAGTGGACTCTCCCGGGATCGCCGACGCATTGGCCGGTGAGGCCTGCGGCCCGCGAAGATGCGCCGCGGCCCAGCGCGCGCCCCCGCGTGCGTCCCGCATCCGGAACGCCATCAGCGCGCCGCCGTCTGCCAGGTTCACGCCGAGCCAGTCCCATCCGGCGGCCTGGGCGTCCACGTAGTCGCTCGACCACTCGTGGTCGAACCACGCGCGACCGGACACCGCGCGTGCCTTGCCGGCGACGACGAGCCGACCCTGCACCGAGAGTTGCGGCAGGCTGTAATAGCGGCTCGCGGCGCGCGGGTCCGGCCCCTTGCGGCTGAAGCCCCGGTCGCCCTGCAGCATCGGGGGCTGCGAGGCCTGCAGCACGAAGTCGAACGAGAAGTCCTCGCCACGGACGACGACCCGGTAGCGCCCGTCGCCCTGCTCGGTGAACGACCAGTCGTCGAGTCGTACGCGCAGGGAGTCCGTGGCCGCGAACGCGAGCCCGAAACCCTCCCGCGCCGAACGCTGGGCGTGGCGCAGGCGACCGCGCGCCGGGTCGGCGATCGCGGCGTGGGCGAACAGCACCTGCCGCGGCGCGAAGCGGCTCGGGTTGTCTTCGCCGAGACCGGTCCGTACGCGAAAGAACGTCACCTGGAAGCCGCTGGGTGCGCGGCGCTCGCCGGCGTCGTCGAGCCAGCCCGTGACGTACCACCACTCCAGCCGGTAGTCGGGATGACTGCCTTCGTCCCGCGGAAATTCGAGCGCCACGCCCGGCAGCACCGGCGGGTATTCCACCGCGACAGCGACCGGGCAGGTCGCGAGCCACGCCAGGCCGACGGCGAGCAGGCGCACTGCACGCGTCACCAGTCTTCCTTGACGGCGCGCACCACGTCGTCGGTCATGGCGCGCCGGCCGCTCAGCACGGCCGTGCCCGCGGACGCCGCGACGAGCAGGCCGCTCAGCCACGAGAGCGCGACCCACGGCACGTGCAGGTCCATCGTCCAGTGGAACGACTGGCGGTTCACGACGAAGATCAGCACCAGGCTCACGATCGCGCCGACGACGAGCCCGGCCGCGACGCCGATGCCGCCGAGGGCCGCGCCTTCGAACGCGAGCATGCGCGCGATTTCGCGCCGCGTGACGCCGAGGTGCCGCAGCATGCCGAACTCGCCGCGACGTGCGAGCACCTGCGAACTCGTGCTGGCGGCGATGCCGAACAGCCCGATCAGGACCGCCACTGCCTCGAGCAGGTAGGTGACCGCGAACGTTCGATCGAACAACGCGAGCGACCGCACGCGGATCGTCCGCGGGTCGGAGATGTCGTAGTCGCCCGTGCGCGCGAGCGCTTCGCGCAGCCGCACGCCGAATGCCTCCGGGTCGATCCCCTCCCTCAGCCAGATCGCGCCGTTCGTGGCATCGTCGTCGCCCGTGAGCGCGACGTAGGTGGCGCGGTTCATCACGACGGAACCGCCGGGCCGATCGTAGTCGCGCCAGAGCCCGCGCACGCTCGCCCGCACGGTGCGCCCCCCCAGCGGGAGTTCGATCACGCTGTCGACGTCGAAGCCACGCAGGTCGAGCGCCGCCTCCGACGCCCACACCGGCACGGTGCCCGCAGGCAGCGGCGACGACGACGAGCGTCGAATCGGCAGCACCTGGCGCGCCGTCGCCTCGGTGATCGGCCGCGCCGCCACCGTGAGCGGCAGCCGTTCCCCCGGCAGGACGATGTCCTGGAAGCGAAGGAAGTCGATGCGGGTGACGCCGTCGAGGCCCGTGATGACGGCCTGCGCCGCTCGATCGAGGTAGGCGCCGGGCGCGTCGTGGCCGGCGCGCACGTAGACGTCTGCGGGCAGGATGCGCTCCATCCAGTCCTGCAGCGACATCCGGAACGAGAACACCATGATCGCCATCGCGACCATGAGGCTGAAGCTCACGAGGATCGCGGCGATGCTGACGGTTGCCCGCCGCGCGGTGCCGCGCAGCTGTGCCACCGCGACCTGGCGCCACGCGGAACCGGTCGGCCGCAGCAGCCGCTCGAACACCAGGGCCGCGAGACTCGGCGTCAGGAACACGGTGCCGAGCAGCAGCAACGCGATCGACGCATACCCCGCCAGCGGCACGCCCTCGACGGCCGGCAACGCGAGCGATGCGACGGAGGCGGCCAGCAGGCCGAGCGCCATCCGTCCGTGGCGCCGGGCCGTGGCCGGGGCTTCGTCGCCTGCCTTGAGCGCCGCGGCAGCGGGCACCGCTGCCGCCTCACGCGCAGGCCCGTACGTCGCCAGCAGCGCCGCGAGCATTCCGAGGACGAAGAAGGCTGCGAACTCGAGCGGCTGCACCTCGAGTCGGGGCGCCACGCCGCGGAAATAGCCCGCGCCGAGGTCCGTGCCGAAGGCGGCAAGACCCACGCGCGCGACGAACACGCCGAGCGCCAGGCCCAGCGCGGCGCCTGCAGCACCGACGAGCGCGCCCGCGGTGAGCGATGCGGCGAGCTGTTCGCGCACGGTCATGCCCATGGCGTGCAGCAGCGCGATCTCGCGTCGCCGCCGCGCCACGGCCAGCGACTGCGTGGCAAAGACCAGGAACGCGCCGGTGAACAGGGCCACCAGCGCGAGCGCCGTGAGGTTGGAGCGATACGCGCGAGTGAGCCGGACGGCGTCCTCGCTCGATTCGCCCGGCGTGACGACCTGCACCCCCGGCGGCAGCAGCCGTTCGATGGCGGCGCGTACTCCTGCGCGATCGGCCCCGGGCGCGAGCCGCAACTCGAGACGGTCGATGCGACCGAGGCGACGCAGGCGCCATTGCGCCTCGCCGATGTCGAGCACGCCGACGGCGCCGCGGTACGCCCCCGGCGGCAGGACGCCCGCGACCCGCCAGCGCAGCCGGTCGATCGCCACCTGCACGTCGAGCTCGTCCCCCGGTCCGAGGTCGAGTGCCTGCGCGGCGGCCGGGCTGAGCCAGATCGCATCCGATGCCAGCAGGCCCCCGCCTTCGCGCTGCCCGGCGCCGCCGATCGACGCCAGCGCGGGTTGCAGTTGCAGCGCGCGGAAGGCGTCGACGCCGATCAGGCGCAGGTTGCGCTCGCGACCGGGCAATCGTACCCGCAGCTCGACGACGGGACTCGCCACCGCGACGCCACACAGCGATGCGATGCGCGGAAACAGGGCCTCGTCGAAACCGCGGCCCGGCGCCGTCACTGCGAGATCGGCGAGGCCGAACAGCGAGCGCGAAGCCCCCTGCACTTCCTCGGCCGCCACGCGGTTGATCAGGTAGACCGAGAAGCCGAGCGCGATGCCGAGCGCAATCGCGAGCACGGCCAGCAGCGTGCGACCGGTTGCGTGCCTCAGTGGACCGAGGCAGGCCGCGTCGAACAGGGTCCAGCGCGCGCGCCAGGCGCGGCGGTGCGGAGCGACGGCCACCACGGGAGGTGTGGTCACGCGCGCAACGCGAGTCCGGCGCGCGTCAGCTCGTACACGCGATCGGTCGTCGCGGCGGCGGCCGCAGAGTGCGTGACGAGCATCCCGGTCGCCCCGTCGCGCTTCACCTGCGCGCGCAGCACCTCGAGAATCGCGGCCGCGTTCTCGGAATCGAGGTTACCGGTCGGTTCGTCCGCGAGCACGAGCGACGGACGATGCGCGAGCGCCCGTGCCACCGCGACACGCTGCATCTCGCCTCCCGAGAGCTCGCGCGGCAGGCTCGAGCCGCGCTCGCCGAGGCCGACGGCCTCGAGCAGTTCGTGCACGCGGGCTTCCGCGTCCCGACCGGCGTGACCGTTGAGCGCCAGCGGCAGGCCGACGTTGCGTGCGACGCTCAGGTGCGGCAGCAGGTGAAACGCCTGGAAGACGAAGCCCATGCGCGAGCGGCGTACGAGCGTGCGAGCATCCTCGTCGAGCCGCGCGAGATCGATGCCGTCGAGGCTCACCTCGCCGGCGTCGGGAACGTCGAGGCCCGCGACGAGGTTCAGCAGCGTGGACTTGCCGACCCCGGATTCGCCGACGATGGCCACGTAGTCGCCGGCCGCGAGGTCGAGGTTCAGGCCGTCGAGGATGCGCCGGCCCGTCGGGCCGGCATAGGACTTCGTCAGTTGGCGGATCGCGAGCATGCCAGAGCTGATCGTAGGCCCGTGGCCGCGCGGATTCATCCGTTCTCGTCACTCGCCCCGAACCGCCCGCAGGGGTTGGGGTGAGGGCTTCTGGAACTTGCGAACTGGATCATTGTCGATTGCCCGGGAGCATCGGGTACCTTCCCGCGGGCTGGATGGACTTTCACGGGAGGCAAGTCGTGATTCCCTGGCGCGAAAAATTCCGCGCTTTCGGCATTCACTTCGCGACGACGCTGGTCGTGGCGATGCTGGCCGCGGCGCTGATTTTCCTGGTCTGGTACCCGGAACCGTTCGGGACGATGGTCGGCGGCCTCAAGCTGTTCACGCTGGTGGCGGGTTGCGATCTCGCCCTCGGTCCGCTCGTCTCACTGGTCATCTTTGACCGCCGCAAGTCGCGGCGTGCCCTGGTGTTCGACTACACGGTCGTCGGGGTGGTCCAGATCGCGGCGCTCGTGTACGGCGTGTACTCGGTGGCGGAGAATCGACCGGTCTACGTCGCTTTCGTCAAGGATCGCCTCGAAGTCATCGCCGCGGGAGAGATTGCCGAACAGGACCGTCTCGAGGCCGAGGGATCGAAGTACGGAAAGCTTTCGTGGCGTGGTCCGGTGCTGGTCGCGACCTACGTGAAGCCCGCCGACCGGGACGACGCGCTCACGGGCGGCCTGCTCGGGCGCGACATCGGGGTGCGGCCCAGGTTCTACGTGGATTACGCTCGACACGTCGATGTCATCAGGAAAGGCCTCCAGCCGATCGCAAAACTGGAGCGTCGACATCGAGACGCCAGGCCGCTCGTGGACGAGACCTTGCGGGAACTGAAGCGGCCTGCCGAGGATTTTGGCTGGTTACCGGTCAGGCACACGCGCGGTTTCTGGACCGCCCTGGTGGACCGGCAGACCGGCTACCCGGTGAAATACCTGCCCGTCGACCCGTATTGAGTTGAGCCGACGCGTTACTCGAGCCGACGCGCTATTTCTTGCGCGCCGGCTTGCGACCCGCCTTCTTTGCGGGCCTGGCCGCCGTCCTGACCGGCCTGGCTGCCTTCCTCGCGGGCCTGGCTGCCTTCCTTGCGGGCCTGGCTGCCTTCCTGGCCGCCTTCCTGGCCGCCGGCTTTTTCGCAGTCTTGGCGCCCACCTTCTTCACTGATTTCTTCGCGACCCGCCCGGCCGCCGCGTTCGCGTTCGCGGGCCTGGCGCGCCCCTGGATCAGCTTCGCAATCGCCGCGCCGAGGTCCGCAGGCGAGCGGACCGTCGTGACCCGCGCGGCCTCGAGCGCCGCGAACTTGTCGGCCGCGGTGCCCTTGCCGCCCGAGATCACGGCACCTGCATGACCCATGCGCTTGCCGGGAGGTGCCGTCACACCCGCGATGTAGGCGACGACGGGCTTGGTGACGTGCCGGCGGATGTATTCCGCACCGGCCTCCTCGTCGCTGCCGCCGATCTCGCCGACCATGATGATGCCTTCGGTCTGCGGGTCGTCCTGGAACAGCGCCAGCACGTCCACGAAATTCATGCCGCGCACCGGGTCGCCGCCGATGCCGACGCAGGTGCTCTGCCCGAGCCCGACGTTGGTGGTCTGGAACACGGCCTCGTAGGTCAGCGTGCCCGAACGCGAGACGATGCCGATCCGGCCCTTCCGGTGGATGAAGCCCGGCATGATGCCGATCTTGCATTCGCCGGGCGTGATCACGCCGGGACAGTTCGGCCCGACCAGCACCGACTTCGAATCCCTGAGCGCTGCCTTGACCTTGACCATGTCGTTCACCGGGATGCCCTCGGTGATGCACACGATCACGCCGATGCCCGCATCCGCCGCCTCGATGATGGCGTCCGCGGCGAAAGGCGGCGGCACATAGATCATCGTCGCCGTCGCGCCCGTCCTGGCCACGGCCTCGCGCATCGTGTCGAACACCGGCAGGCCGAGGTGCTTCTCGCCGCCACGACCGGGCGTGACGCCGCCGACCAGCTTCGTGCCGTACTCGAGGCATTGCTGCGAGTGGAACGTGCCCTGCTTGCCCGTGAACCCCTGGCAGAGGACGCGCGTGTTCTTGTTGACCAGGATCGACATCGATTACTTCCTCGCGGCAGCCGCGACGACCCGGCGCGCGGCATCGGTGAGGTCGGTGGCGGCGATCAGGTCGAGCCCGCTTTCGGCGAGCAGCTTGCGGCCCTGCGGCGCGTTCGTGCCCTCGATGCGCACGATCACGGGCAGGTGCAGCCCCAGGTCGCGCGCGGCGCCGATGACGCCTTCCGCGATCATGTCGCAGCGCACGATGCCGCCGAAGATGTTGACGAGGATGGCCTTCACCTTCGGGTTGGTGAGGATCAGCTTGAATGCGGTCGTGACGCGCTCGCGCGTGGCGCCGCCGCCCACGTCGAGGAAATTGGCCGGGCTGCCGCCGTAGAGCTGGATCACGTCCATGGTCGCCATCGCGAGGCCCGCGCCGTTGACCATGCAGGCGATGTCACCGTCGAGCGAGACGTAGTTCAGGTCGGCCTCGCCCGCGAGGCGTTCCATCTCGTCTTCCTGCGACGGATCGCGCATCGCGACGAGGTCCTTCTGGCGGAACAGCGCGTTGTCCTCGATGCCGATCTTGCCGTCGAGCGCGACCACGTCGCCGTCGCCGTCGACGATCAACGGGTTGACCTCGACCAGGCTCGCGTCGCATTCCTGGTACAGCCGATAGAGGCCGCGCGCGACCTGCTCGAACTGGGCGACCTGCTTGCCCGAGAGCCCGAGCGCGAATGCGAGCACGCGGCAGTGCGAACCCTGCAGTCCCGTGGCCGGATGGATCTCCACGCGGACGATCTTCTCGGGTGTCTTCGCTGCGACTTCCTCGATGTCCATGCCGCCGGCCGCGGAGGCGACGAACGCCACCCGGCTGGTGTCCCGGTTGAGCAGCAGGCTCAGGTAGAGCTCGCGCTCGATCTTCGAGCCGGACTCGACGTAGACCTGGTGGATCGGAAGGCCCTCGGCGCCGGTCTGCTTGGTCTTGAGCCGTTGCCCGAGCATGGCTTGGGCGGCTTCGGCCACGGCTTCCTTCGACTTCACGAGCTTGACGCCGCCCGCCTTGCCGCGACCCCCCGCGTGCACCTGCGCCTTCACCACCCAGACCGACCCGCCGAGGCGCTCGGCGGCGGCGACGGCCTCGGCCGGCGTCGCGGCGACGAAGCCGTTCGGCACCGGGATGCCGTACCGGGCAAACAACTGCTTGGACTGGTATTCGTGGAGGTTCATGGGCTCGCGCAGTTGGACTGGTATTCGTGGAGGTTCATGGGCTCGCGCAGGCGGTGGGGACGAGCCCGCAAGTGTAGCAATTTCTGTCGATCCGCTCCCAAGCGCGGCAGGGAGACGGTGCTACAGTCCGCGCCCATGTCGCACGCGTTGCAGACGATGCCGGGCCCGGCCGTGGGAGGGTCCGCCGACCCGGAACTGCCGTGGCGCGTGGTGTCGCTGCTGAACGTGTTCCGGCTGCTGGTGCCGATGCTGCTGCTGATGGTGTTCTTCTTCGATGCGCCCACCCACAGCGTGGGCCGCACCCAGCCCGGGATGTTCCTCGCCGTCGCCGTCGGCTATTTCTCGTTCGCGCTGGTCTGCATCCACTCGATCGCACGCCGCATGCCGTCCGCCGAGACGCAGGCGATGGTCCAGCTCGTCGTCGACATGATCGCCGTGGCCATGCTGATCCACGCGAGCGGCGGCGCGTCGAGCGGGCTCGCGACGCTGCTGATCCTCCCGGCCGGAGCGACGGCGACCATCGTCCACCCCCGTTACGCGCTGCTCGGCACCTCGATGATCGCGCTTGCGCTCCTGGCCGAAACGACGATCTCCTACCTGCAGGGGGAGAGCTCGACCGCGGATTTCCTCGTCGCCGGCCTCACCGGCGCCAGCCTGTTCGCCATCACGATGCTCGCGATCCCGTTCGCCTCCAAGCTGCGCGCGAGCGAGGCACTGGCCCGCCAGCGCGAGATCGACCTGGCCAACCTCGACGAGCTCAACCAGTTCATCGTGCAGCACCTGCGCGAGAGCATCCTGGTGGTGGACGAGATGGACCGCGTGCGCCTGGTCAACGAGACCGCGGGGCGCCTGCTCAAGGGCGCGCCGGTGCTGCCCGGCACGGCGCTGGCGCTGGTGTCGGTCCGGCTCGCCTACCTGCTCGACGCCTGGCGCCGGCAGTCGTCCGATCGGCGCGACAACGTGGGCGAATTGCTGGGCGCGGACGGCGGCACCACGATCCGGCCGCACTTCGTCGCGCTGTCGCAGGAAGGCACGGGCCCGGTGCTCGTGTTCCTCGAGGACACGAGCGTCATCGCCGACCGTGCACAGCAGTCGAAGCTCGCCGCGCTCGGCCGGCTGAGCGCGAGCATCGCGCACGAGATCCGCAATCCGGTCGGCGCCATGAGCCACGCGGGACAGCTGCTGCGCGAGTCGCCGGCCCTGACCCCCGAGGACCGGCACCTGACCGAGATCATCGAGAAGAACGGCGTGCGCGTGAGCCACATCATTGAAAACGTGCTGCAGCTCTCCCGGCGGGAAACGACCCGGCAGGAGCGATTCGACGTGCTCGGCTGGTTGCACGCGTTCGTCGACGAGTACGTGCAGACCCGGCAGGCCGACCCGACCACGTTCCGCGTCGAGATCGACCCTGGACTGGCGGCGCTCGAAGTCGAATTCGACCGTTCCCACCTGCACCAGGTGGCCTGGAACCTCTGCGACAACGCGCTGAATCACGGCGCGCCCTCGGACAGCATCGCCCGCGTCGACCTGCGCGCCGGCCGGATCTCCTCGACCGGGCGCCCGTTCCTCGAGGTGGCCGACCGCGGCCCCGGAATCGCCGAGGCGCAGGCCGAAAGGATCTTCGAACCGTTCTTCACGACCGGGAAAGGCGGCACCGGACTCGGCCTGTTCATCTCGCGCGAGCTGTGCCAGACCAACGGCGCGCTGCTGGTCTACGAGCCGAGGGCCGGGGGTGGTAGCATTTTCCGCGTGATCTTCGCCGACCCGCGCCGCTGGAAGGAATGATGGCCGACCGCCCGGCCAGGCCGCGCGCCCTCGTCGTCGACGACGAGCCGGACATCCGCGAGTTGCTCGCGATCACGCTCGGCCGCATGCAGATCGAGGTCGACACCGCGGGCGACGAGGCCACGGCGATACGCAAGCTCGAGGCCGGCAAGTTCGACCTCGTGCTGACCGACATGAGGCTGCCGGACGGCAACGGCCTCGACATCGTCGAGTGGATCCAGCACCACCGCCCGGGCATCCCCGTCGCCGTGATCACGGCGCACGGCAACGTCGAAGCCGCGGTGCGCGCACTCAAGCTCGGCGCGTTCGACTTCATCTCGAAGCCGCTCGACCTCATCGCGCTGCGCAAGCTGATCACGGCGACGCTCAGGCTGCGGATCGACGAATCGCTGCCGATCGACGAGACCCAGCCCGTCGTGCCTCCCGCCGCGCTGCGGCTGCTCGGTCAGTCGCGGCCGATGCAGCAGCTGCGCCAGATGATCGCGAAGGTCGCGCGCAGCCAGGCGCCCGTGCACATCGCGGGCGACTCCGGCACCGGCAAGGAACTGGTCGCACGGCTGATCCACGAGTCCGGTCCGCGACGCGACGGGCCGTTCGTGCCGGTCAACTGCGGCGCGATCCCCTCGGAACTCATGGAGAGCGAGTTCTTCGGCCACAAGAAGGGCAGCTTCACCGGTGCCGTCGCCGACAAGGAGGGCCTGGTGCGCTCGGCCGAGGGCGGCACGCTGTTCCTGGACGAAGTCGCCGACCTGCCGCTGCACATGCAGGTGAAGCTGCTGCGCGTGATCCAGGAGAAATCCGTGCGCCCGGTCGGCGAGACGCGCGAGGTGCCGGTGGACGTCCGCGTCCTCTCCGCCACGCACCGGCGCCTCGACGAGCTGGTCAAGGCCGGCCGGTTCCGCGAAGACCTCTACTACCGCATCAACGTGATCGAACTCAAGGTCGCTTCCCTGCGCGAACGGCTCGACGACGTGCCCGCGCTCGTCGACATGCTGCTCGACCGCGTCTCGGGCCAGATCGGGGTCAAGCGGCCGCAGATCGGCGACGAGGCGATGGAGAAGCTGCTCTCGTATTCGTATCCGGGCAACGTGCGCGAACTCGAGAACATCCTCGAGCGTGCCGTGACACTCTGCTCGAACGACCGGATCGCACCCGACGACATCCAGTTGAAACAGGGCCAGCTGCTGGCGGACCTGCCGGAACTCGCCGGTCGCGCGTTCGACGAGGAGGTGGGTGCGGATGGCCTCGAGGGCCAGCTCGAGAGCATCCAGCGCGAGGCGATCGTGCGCGCGCTCGAGCAGACGCGCTACAACAAGACCAAGGCGGCCGAATTGCTCGGCATGACCTTCCGCCAGCTTCGCTACCGCGTGAAGAAGCTGGGCATCGAGT
>CAVQQX010000188.1:0-4694 GCA_963714645.1 uncultured Gammaproteobacteria bacterium | reverse complement strand
CCGGCAACGGCGGATCCGACGCGCAGTTGCGCCCGCCGCGCCCGGACGGCGAACGCACCGGTCGACGCTCCCGTCGAGGTGGCCGGCGCCGTCGCGGCGGTCGCGGCGAGGGCATGGTCGAACAGGGCACCCCGGGGCCCGCCGGGGCCATCGCCGGCGTGGCGACGTCCGACGATGCGAGCTACGACCACGACACCGGCACTGTCGCCGCGCCGAACTTCGGCGGCAACGGCCAGGGCGAGTCGTTCGAACGGCGCGAACCGCAGTCGCAATCGTTCGACTTCGAGCGGCCGAGTCCGCCGTTGACTGCACCGGTCGTCCCTGGCCCGGCGAGCGAACCGGCGTTTCGCCAGAGCTCGCCCGAGCCGCGGCCGCAACCGGCCGCAACGCCGGTCGAGCCGCGGGAGTGGACGCCCACGCCGCCGACCGATCCGGTGCCTCCGCGCCAGGACCCCTGACGGCACTGTGTGGATGCGACGGGCTGGCGTGACCGCGCCAGCCTGTCGCCAGCGCCGCATCCCCGCTTCAACCGGCCGCCGTCGCGCGGTAGTACGGGAACATCTGGTCGTCGCTCGCGAGTTGCTCGAACTCGACGTCGGTGCGATGTCGCAGCGCGAAGTAGACGTTCGGCGTCACCAGTGTCTCGTTGCCCCGCGCGACGTCCTCGCCCAGCTTCGCTGCGCGGTTCATCTCGTCGCCCATCGCCAGGTTGGGACCGATCGCGTAGACGTCGCCGAAGCCGATGCCGATGCACGCCTGCGCCGGCGTCTCGCACGCCAGGGGCGAATGGTTGAACAGGGCAATCCGCTGGTGCACCGCGAAGGCCGCATCGAGGGCCGCACCGGGCTCGTCGAACAGCCCGACCAGGTCGTCGGCGACTGCGCGCACCAGCGCTGCGCCGTGCTCGCGCATCGCTGGCACGCACACCTTCTGCGCGTCGAGGATCCTGAGCAGCGCGTCGATCTGCCGGCCCTTCATCGCCTGGATCGTGAACCCGGTGAGGTCGAGTGCGAGGATCGCCTTGCGGTAGAGATACTTGCGGTCCAGCGCATCGTGGCTCAGCGAGCCTTCCTGCAATGCCAGCAGGTCGCGGTACACCTCCTCGGTCCAGCCATTGCAGCGGGCCAGCGCTTCGGGGGCTTCGAGCAAGGGGAACGGCAGCGACGGCTTCATTCAGGTCCTCCGGTCAGGTTCAGTTGTCGGTCGTCGGACGGTCGTTCGGCGAGACTTGAGCCCCCGAGCCAGCGCACCTCGGCGTGCAAATTCCCCACGTCCCGCCGTGATCGGCGCGCCGCTCGACTTGCCCGCAAGGAGCAACGGGCGTCGTCCTGGCGGCGTTGAACCCCGGAGCCCTGCGAGGTCGCTGGTGTAGCCGGAAACCAGTCTACGCCCACAGCCTGTCTGTGCCGGCAGCGATGGGCGGGAGGTTCATTGCCGCTGGACGCGTCCGCGTTGCCGCAGGTCGTCGAGCAGCGCGGCCGCCGCGGCCTCGGCCAGGTCGAGCACGTATTCGAACCCGGCCTCTCCGCCGTAGTAGGGATCGGGCACGTCCGCCACGTCATCGCGCGGGACGTAGGCGGCCAACTGCCGCACACGGTGGCGCAGCGGCTCGGGACAGCGGTCGAGCAAGGTGAGGTAGTTGAGCCGGTCCATCGCGAGAATCAGGTCGAAGCGCTCGAAGTCCGACGGTTCCACCGCGCGCGCGCGCAGGTCGCTCAGGTCGATGCCGCGCCGCGCCGCCGCGCGCACCGTGCGCGGGTCGGGCGGTTCGCCCACGTGGTATCTGTGCGTGCCGGCGGAGTCGACTTCGATCGCAAGGTCCGGCGCATGCCTGCGTGCGTACTCGCGGAACACACCCTCGACGGTAGGCGAGCGGCAGATGTTGCCCATGCAGACGAACAGGACTTTCATTTTCGCATCAGGAAGTTCCGGCGCACGAACCGCCCCGCGAATTCTACGGGCACCGGCGGAATCCGTTAAGTTCCCCGCGCGTCCCCGCACCCGTGCCGACTATGATGGTGTCGTGACCGGCCGTCGAAGGGAGTGCGGATGAATCGTCGCATGCTCGGGCTCCTGGCAGTGCTGCTGCCAGGACTGCTGGTCTTCATCGGGATGGGCGGCCTTCCTGCACGCCACGAGCGACCTCGCGGGCGATCCGACGCCCCTGCCCCTCGTCTACCACGTGCAGGAAAACCATGCCGTCGACGAGACGCCGCCGCCCAAGCTGCCGAAAGAAGCGTCAGGCTCAGGAGCGTCGGCACCGCGGCAGCCAGCGGCCCGGGCGACATCAAGGACTATTGGCAGTATCCCACCGGCAGCCACCGGCGGCGACCCGGTGAGTCGATCCGCTGCGACAAGCAGGGGGGCTTCACCGTCGATACGAACCACGAAGACGTCCGCCATGTCTTCCGAACCTGCTGGCACGGCATAGGCTCGACCGTGAGGCAATGCCGCACGCAGTGGGTCGATACGATGCCTCGCAGCGGGTCGCATTCCGGATGAGCCGTTCGCAGCCGTGGGCTCGCCGGGCTGCACTCGCGGCCGTCGTCGTGGCGGCCGTGCTTCTCGCCGCACTCTGGTATGGCCCGGTGACGATCGGCAGCAAGCGCATGCTGCTCGACTTCGTGCTGGGGCGAGGCATCGAGCCACCTTCCTCCGCGACCGTCGCGCGGAGCCTGCGGGTCGCCGACGGCTTCCGCCTCGAGATCTACTCGAACGAGGTGCCGCTCGCACGCTGGCCGCTCGTGACACCCGACGGCGACCTCGTCGTTTCGCGCACGCGCGCGGATGCAATCGTGCTGCTCGAGCGGGATCGCGACGGGGACGGGCGACCCGACGCCGTTCGGGCGCTGCCGCTGGACGGGCTCGAACGGCCGCATGGGCTCGCGCTGCGCGACGGGTGGCTGTACGTCGCCGAGCGCACGGCCATCGGCCGCGTCCGGTTCGACAGCTCGACGGGCCAGACGGTGGGACCCTACCAACGGATCGTAGACGACCTCGCCGGAAACGGCTTTCACCAGACCAAGACGATCGGCTTCGGTCCCGACGGCTGGCTCTACCTGTCGCAGGGCTCGACCTGCAATGCCTGCGTCGAAAAGGACGAGCGACGCGCGACCGTGATGCGACTGCGTGCGGATGGAAGCGGACGCGAGATCGTCGCGCGCGGACTGCGCAACAGCGTGGGATTCGACTGGGCGCCCTGGGACGGTGCGTTGTACGCGACGGAGAATGGCCGTGACCTGCTCGGGGACGACGCCCCTCCGGATGAACTCAACCGCATCGAACGCGGGGGCTTCTACGGCTGGCCATACCTGCACGGTCGGGATCTCGTCGATCCCGACCTGCGTCCACCAGACGGTGCCGTCGCACAGGCGCGAGCGCCCGTGCACGAATTTCGCGCCCACAACGCCCCGCTCGGAATCCGGTTCCTGTCGGGGGAAACGCTGCCCCGGGGATACGAGCGAACGGCGCTGGTGGCGCTGCACGGGTCGTGGAACCGCAACACGCTCGACGGCTACAAGGTGGTGGCACTCGACTGGCAGGCGGACGGTCGCATCGTCGAGCGCGACTTCCTGACCGGCTTCCTGGCGAGCGCGGGCGTGCTCGGCCGACCCGCCGGCATTGCGCAGGCCCCGGACGGCGTGATCTTCGTGACCGACGACTACGCGGGCGTGGTCTACCGCGTCGTCCCGGCGTCGATGCGTTGATCGGCTTCGACCTGGGCAGGGTCTGCGTCAGCGCGACCACGTGATGCCCGCGCGTCGTCGCGGCTCGGGACGGCCGGTACGTGGGCCAACGTGCCCCAGGGCCCGGACCGTACGGCGATGCGCTCGACCGGTTCGAGCGTATCGGCCCGCACCACGCTGACGTCGTCGGTCGGCCCGTTGGCGGTGTAGAGCCACAGCCCGTCGGCGCTCCGGGTGACTGTCGACGGTCGCGCACCCACTCGCACCGAGTCCGTCACGTCCATCGACGCCGTGTCGATGGCGACGAGTCGCCCCCCGCGCCCGGTGGTGACATAGAGCTGCCTGTCGTCGGGCGACAGTGCGAGCCCGAGCGGCCGTGCACGTTCGCCCGGCAGCGAGATCGTCGCGGCGACGGCGTGCCGCGTGACGTCGACCACGGCGACTGCTGTCTCGTCCTCGCAGCCTACGTAGGCGCGGGCCTCGTGCGCGGCGAACACGATCGCACGCGGTCGCGCGCAGATTTCGACCTGTGTCGCGACCGAATCGTCGCGCGTGTCGATCACCGTCACGTCGTTCTCGTTCCGCGATGTCACGTAGACCCAGCGACCGTCGGCGCTGGTCGCAATGCCGGCGGGTTCGTGGCCGACGGTGAGCGTGGCAAGGACCCCGCCTCGCGCAGCGTCGACGACGGCGACCGTCGCGGTATCCTCGCTCACGACGTAGAGGCGGCGGCCGTCTCGTCCGATCGCGAGCAGCTTCGGGTCCGAGACGCCACGCATGACGCCCAGAAGCCGCAACGTGACCAGGTCCACCACGCCGATGCCGTCGGCCGCGCGATCGACCGGCATGGCTTCGTCACCTTGCCCGGGTCCGGCCGCCGGCGGGGCGCCGCTCAACGCAACGTAGAGCCGCGTGCCGTCGGGCGAGACCTCGAGGCCGCGTGGGCGCTTGCCGAGCGGCAGCGTGGCGACGACGGCATGCGAGGCAGGGTCGATGACGCTCAGTTCA
>CAVQQX010000187.1:0-4255 GCA_963714645.1 uncultured Gammaproteobacteria bacterium | reverse complement strand
GGAGGAGTCGCCGGACGACTGTCCGGGAAGGTGGCGACGAGGCTCTCGAAACGACGATACACGACGGGCTCCAGTGCGCCCGACACCTTAGCATGGACGCCGGCGAGCGGCCGCCTTGCTAGACTCGCCGGGCCGCGTCCCCTCGATGCCACACGGTCGGTTTAGCATGCATGCGTATGCCCTGAGATCGATCCTGCTGGTGAAGGCAGTCGAGGACGAGGATGCCGCCGGCGCCGTGCTCACGCGTGCCGAGCGGGACGCCGCCACGCGCGAGGCCGTGCGCGACGTCCCGGAGACAGGCGCGTCGTCGCGCGACGATCGCGCCTGGCGCGTGCTCGCGTTGCGGGCGGGACGCTTGCACGGGCGGCTCGTCGAGCGCCACCCGGTGGTCGCGCGTGCCGTCGCGCTGGAGACGCATCTCGCGCGCGCAACGGCAGCGCTGCTCGCAGTGGCGCTCGTCGCTGGCGTGGCGCTGTCGCTGGTCGACAGCCGGGTACGCATCGAGATCCTTGCGTTCCCCCTGCTCGGACTCGTTCTCTGGAACCTCGCGGTCTACGCGCTGCTGGCGGTGGCCTGGCTGCGGCGCACGCGTCGTAGCCCGGCGGCTGCGACGCAACCGTCCGGATGGGCATCGTGGGGGCTCGGCTGGGGCTGGCGCCGCGCCGGACGCTTGATCCGCCAGGCCGCGTTCCACCACCGGCCGCTCGCCGCGGCGCTGCGGCGCTTCTCCGAGGCCTGGTGGCCGCACGCGTCGCGGCTGCTCGCGTGGGAAGGCCGGCGCGCGTTCCACGCGGGCGCCGCGATGATCGCCGTCGGCCTGGTCGCCGGGTTCTACGTGCGCGGCATCGCACTCGAGTACCGTGCCGGCTGGGAGAGCACATTTCTCGATCCGGGCCAGGTCCAGGGCCTCCTGCACGTCATCTACGGCCCCGCGGCCGCCGTGTCGGGCGTGCCATTGCCGGCCGACGCGGCTTCGGTCGCCGCGCTGCACTGGCGCGACGGCGCCGGTGGCGGCGCGGCCGCTCCCTGGATTCACCTGATGGCGGTCACGGCGCTGCTGTTCGTCGTCGTGCCGCGCACGCTGCTCGCGGCGGCGGCGTGGCTCGGCCTGTTGCATGCCCGGCGCAACGTGGCCACGCCGGACTCGCTGCTGTCTTATGCGAGGGGCGTGCTCGGCGAGAGCGATGCCGCGCCGCCGCCGCTGGTGGTCCGCGTGACGCCGTACGCGTACCAACCGGACGGGTCGTCGCGTGACGGACTGCATGCGCTGCTGCAGGCGGCGTTCGGTGCCGGGTCGAGCTACGACTTTGCACCGCAGGTCGCCTATGGCGCCGAGGCATCGCTCGCCGAGCGACCGGCACCCGAGCGGCTCGACGGGGACGCGCTGCTGTTCACGCTCGCGGCGACGCCGGAGGCCGAGAACCATGGCGCGGCGCTCGCCACGCTGCGTGAGCGGACCGCGCGCTCCGGCCACGGAACCCGCGCGTTCGCGATCGTCGACGAGTCCGCGTTCCTGGCGCGGATGGAAGGAGACGCGACGCTCGCGTCGCGCGTGGAGCAGCGCCGCGCCGCGTGGCAGCAGTTCCTCGCGGACCACCGCGTCGGCGCCTGCCTGGTCGACCTGGCCGCGATCGGACGCTCGCAGGTCGTGGGCGAACCGGCAGTCGTCGCGCTCCGCGGCGCGATCGAAGGCCCGGCGGGATGACGCAGCCCTCTGCACCGTCGAAGCCCTCTGCACCGTCGATCGGGCTCGCGCTGCTTTCGCACACGAACGTCGGCAAGACCACGCTCGCGCGGACGTTGCTGCGCCAGGACGTCGGGGCTGTCCTCGATCGACCGCACGTCACCGAGGTCGCGGAAGCGCACGTGCTGGTGCGTGCGCCTTCGGGCGAGGAACTCGTGCTGTGGGACACGCCGGGTTTCGGTGACAGCGTGCGCCTGCTGCGCCGGCTCGAACGGAGCCACCAGCCCCTCGGCTGGTTCCTGTCGCAGGTCTGGGACCGGCTCGCCGACCGGCCGTTCTGGTGCAGCCAGCAGGCGCTGCGTGCGGCGCGCGAGTCGGCGGACGTCCTGCTCTACGTCGCGAATGCCACCGAGGACCCGGGCTTCGCCGGCTACGTCGCACCCGAGCTGCGCATCCTGCAGTGGCTCGGCAAGCCGACGCTGCTGCTGCTGAACCAGCTCGGCACCCGGGGTGATACCGGCGAGGAGGCGTTGCTGCGCCAGCGCTGGGAGCAGGTCGCGCGCGAGCACGTGCCCGGCCTCGTGGTCGGCACGATGCCGTTCGACGCGTTCGCCCGCTGCTGGATCCAGGAACACACGCTGCTCGAGGCGATCGGCGCCGCATTGCCCGCGGAGTGCAGGCAGGCGTTCGCCCGGTTGCAAGTGGCATGGTCGGCACGCGACGCCACCGTGCTGCACGACAGTGCGCGTGCGATTGCCCGGCAGCTCGAGCGACTCGCGCGTGACGTCGAACGCGCGCCGGAGGCATCGCTGCTCGAGCAGGTGAAGCAGTTCGTGCGCGTGCGTGGCGGAACCGAGGCCGCGAACGCGGCGGAGGCCCGCGCCCAGCAGGCCATGCTCGAACGTCTCGACGCGGCCGTCCGCGACTGCACGACGGAACTGGTGGCGCTCCACGGGCTCGCGGGCGGCGCGGACGAGACGATCCTCGCGCAGCTCGGGCGCAGCTTCACGACCGAGCGCGCGCCGGACGCGGATCGCGTCGGGCTTCTGGGCGGCCTCGTCAGCGGGGCATTCAGCGGGCTTGCGGCCGACCTCGCCACCGGCGGCCTGACGCTGGGCGCCGGCGCACTGCTGGGCGGGATCGCCGGTGCATTCGGCGCGCGCAGCCTGACGCAGCGTTACAACGCGGCGCGCGGCCTCTCGGGCAGCACGCTGCGGTGGTCGCGCGAATTCCTCGACGAGCGCCTGCAGGCGGCCGTCGTGCGCTATCTCGCGGTCGCGCACTACGGGCGCGGCCGGGGCGAGTTCCGGCAGGGCGAGCCGGATCCACGCTGGCTCGAGGCCGCGCAGCAAGCGGTGGACGACCGGGAGAAGTTCACTGCGCTGTTCGAACAGTGGGGAGAGCCCGATGCGGCCCTGCTCGAGACGGCGACCGGCCACGTCGAGGAGTTACTCAGGCGAGCGCTCGCCGTGCTTTATCCACAGGCGTCGGCGGCGTTCGAAAGGAGCCGCCGCGCCGGCGCGCGGTAGACGGGACGAGGCGGACCGGCGAGGTGAGCGTGGCGACACGTTGCGGCATCCGCGACGCGAGCACCTGCGCGATCATGCCCCCATCGACGCGCCGAGCTCGATACCCCTGGCCTGGGCGATCGGCATCGGCGCCGGTCCCCCGGTTCAGTCCTGCACGTCGGCCGGTTCGTTGGCCTTCGGCTCGTCCGCGATCACGGCTGCATCGATCAGCTCGACCTCGAACAGCAGCACCTGGCTCGCGAGCGGCCCCTGTGCGCCGTAGGCGAGTTCGGGCGGAATGGCGAGTTCGTACTTCGAGCCGACCGGCATGAGCTGCAGGGCCTCGGTCCAGCCTGCGATCACCCCGGTGACCGGGAACGTCGCGGGCTGGCCCCGCTCGTACGAACTGTCGAATTCAGTGCCGTCGACCAGGGTGCCCTTGTAGTGGACGGTGACCGTGTCGTCCGGCGTCGGCTTCCGGCCCTTGCCCGCCGTGACCACGCGATACTGGAGACCGGATGACGTCGTCTTGACTCCCGACTTGCGGGCATTCGCCTCGAGGTAGGCCTTGCCCTCGGCCTTGGCCTTCTCTTCGACGGCAGCCTGCGCCTTGGCGCGTTGCGCCGTCACGCTGGTTTCGAGCTGCTGCAAGGCCGCCGTCATTTCCTCGTCGCTGAGTCGCGGCTTCCGGGCGCAATGGCGGCGGAGGGCGTGCGCACCGGCCCTGCTCATGGCCTGGACAAGTACATCGCCGCCATCAGCGACCCGCCGATAGCCCGCTGGCGGTGGGCGACCTGGTGGGATTCGGCGTATCCCACCCCTGCGTCACCTTCGACAAATGGCAGGTGCTGCCGGTAGTCGACGACCAGTACACGATCATCGGCGCCTATCAGACGTTCTTCTGAGCGTCCCTCGACTGCTCGCTACGCTGCGCGCTCGGGATGAGGACCTCTCTTCCCGCCACAGAGGCTTGTGCCAAAAAGGAAATCCTCATCCCGAGCCTCTTGTCGAGGGACGCAGCGACGGTCGGGCAATCCTCCCTTCGCTCGCCGGCTCGTTGGGG
>CAVQQX010000186.1:0-6899 GCA_963714645.1 uncultured Gammaproteobacteria bacterium | reverse complement strand
CAAGGAACTCACGGACATCACCAGGCACGCACCGGCTGCGACGCTCGCGCTTGCGGCGCGACTGCTCGCGGGCTCCTCGCTCGACGACGGCCGGCGCGAACCGCTCGCCGGCTGCACGATCATGAACGTGCCGGGCCCGGCGATCCCGCTGTACCTCGACGGCGCGCGGATGACGTACTTCTCCGCGATCATGCCGATCTCCGACGGCATGGGGCTCGTGTTCGCGGTGACGAGCTACGACGGCATGGTGTTCATCTCGCACACGTCCTGTCGCGAGCAGTTGCCGGATCCGGAATTCTTCGCGCAATGCATCCGCGACAGCTTCCAGGAGCTGCTCGCGCTGGCGGACAAGCCGGTCACGAAGCGCAAGGCACGCGGTGCGGCCGTCGGGCGGCGCACGACGCGCAGAAAGCGGAAGGCAGCGTGACGCGGAGGTGAATTTCCCGGCCCCGTGCGTGGCGGAGCGTCCGCCCACGATGTCGCCGGATCCCGGCGAAGAAGTCCCTGAAGATGCTGGCGCCGAGGATGGCCTCACCGGCGACCACGCCGGGATGCTGCGTGATGCGGCGGCCTTCGATCGAAGGCGTCGTCGTGGCTATCATCGCGCCGATCCTTCCGCTGCGAGCCGCGACGTCCACCCTGCGGCGGGCCCAGCCATTCGGCGAGCCGTCGATAAGCCGAGCCGGCCCAGCCCTGGGGGTCGAAGGGCTTCCATCGACCTTCGGGCTGCGCGAGCCGGTCCGCGAGGATCCACATCACGACGGCATTGAAGCCGAGCCCGACGTGGCTGCCGGGCACCCAGATGTTCTCGTGCTCGTCGTCGTCGCTGTCGTCGATGCGAGCGGCTTCCGGCGGCACCACCCCGTCGGTCATGGAGAAGATGCAGGTCGACGGGACGGGCGGCGGCGCCCGCAGCACCTTCGCGCGCACGTTGGCAAGGTGCGCGACAGGCCCCATCGGGTGGGCGAGATAGCGATAGATCGCCTTCACGAGCAACGGCACTTCGAGCTGTTGCGGCGAGAACCGCATCGGGCTGCCGAGCGACACCACGCTGCGGACGCATTCGGGGGCGTTGTGCGCCGCGTAGAACGCGTAGACGCCGCCGAGGCTCCAGCCGACGAGGCTCACGCGCGCGCCGTGGCGATGGTGCAGGTAGCGCACCTTCTGCTCGAGCGCGCGGCTGAACTTGAGCTTGAACCCGGTGTTCTGGCCGAGTCCCCAACTCTCGACGTGGTAGCCGCGCGATCGGAGGAAAACGCTGAGCCCGACCAGCGTCGTGTCGCCGGCGGTAAAGCCGGGCACGAGCAGGACGGGATGGCCGTCGCCTCGCGGCGCCTTGCGCAGCACCGGGTAGAGCGCCGGCAAGAGGGCCATCTCGAGGAAGGCGCGGCCCTCGAGCAAGGTCCACAATGCTCTCGGCGGTCCCTGGATGCGGGCGCCGTTTGCGATCACCACTCCGTACCCCGCGGGTTTTCCGGCTTGCCCGGTTCTGGTTGCAGCGCAGCAAGAGTAGCAGGCCTGCATACGTTGCGGCGTGTCGCCGGACTAGGCAAGCTGGCGCCCCCGTTTTCACAGCCGATCCGGCTGATGCTGGAGTTTCGATGCGTCTCGAGGCCAGATTCTGCACGTTTGTCGTCATTTCCCTCAGCGTGCTGGCCGGTGCGGTTCATGCCGTGGAACGTACCGAAGTTCCTGCGAAATACCGCTGGGAGCTCTCGGCGCTGTATCCGGACGAGGCGGCCTGGACTGCGTCCAAGCAGGCGTTCGTGCAGGCCATCCCGACCCTGGCCGCGCACCAGGGCAAGCTCGGCGACTCCGCGACCAGCCTGCTCGCCGGGCTGACGGCCTGGGAGCAGATGACGCGCCGGGCCGAAAGGCTCTATGCCTACGCGCTGCAGCGCTACAGCGAGGACACGCGCGTCGGCCGCTCGATGCAGATGCAGCAGGAGATCACGCAGGCCAACTCGGACTTTCAGTCCGCGACCGCCTTCATGCGTCCGGAGATCATCGCCGTCGGCCGGGCCAAGGTGGATGCGTACCTCGCGGCCGAGCCGAGGCTCGGGCAATACCGGATGTTCCTCGACGACGTGCTGCGCGCGGCGCCGCATACGTTGAGCCGCGCGGAGGAGAAAGTCTTCGCACGCATGTCCGTGCTCGGGGAGGCTGGCAGCACCGTGCAGTCCGTGCTGCGGGGGGCCGACATGCCGTTTCCCGAGGTGACGTTCTCGACGGGCGAGAAGGTGCGCCTCGACGCGGCCGCCTACGGGAAATACCGGGCGTCGCCGGTCAAGGCCGATCGCGACCGTGCGTTCGAGGCGTTCTGGACGGCCTACGGCGCCTTCGGACGCACGTACGCGGCGACGCTCAACGCGCACGTGCTCGCGCACGTCGCATACCGGGACGTCCGCAAGTTCGAGTCGTCGCTCGACGCCTCGCTGTTCGACTTCAACATCCCGCGCAGCGTCTATACCCAGCTGCTGGACGACGTGCACGCCAACCTGCCGACGCTGCACCGCTACCTGAAGCTGCGCCAGAAGATCATGGGTCTCGGGCAGCTCGGCTACGAGGACCTCTACGCGCCGATCGTGCAGAAAGTCGACCTCGTGTACACGCCCGAGCAGGCGATGACGATGACGCTCGACGCCTTCGCACCGCTCGGCAAGGACTACGTCGAGACCCTGCGGCAGGGTTACGCCGACCGGTGGGTCGACTTCATGCCGAACACCGGCAAGGAAGCCGGCGCGTACAGCAACACGGTCCACGGCGTGCACCCCTACCAGCTCATGAACTTCAACGGCGCGTGGACCGACGTGTCGACGCTCGCGCACGAGTCCGGGCATTCGATGCATTCGCACCTGTCGACCGCGAACCAGCCCTGGGCGACATCCGGCTACTCGACGTTCGTCGCGGAAGTGGCATCCACTCTCAACGAGAACCTGCTGCTGCACCACGTGCTCGACCAGACGAAGGACGATCGCACCCGCCTGTTCCTGCTCTCGAGCTACCTCGACAGCATGCGCACGACGCTGTTCCGGCAGACGCTGTTCGCGGAGTTCGAGCTCAGGATCCACGAGTCGGTGGAGCAGGGCGAACCACTCACGGGCGAGTCGCTCGCGGCCCTGTACCTGAAGCTGCTGCGGAAGTATTACGGTCACGACTCGGGCGTGACCAAGGTCGACGAGCGCTACGGGGCCGAGTGGGCCTACATCCCGCACTTCTACCGCAACTTCTACGTCTTCCAGTACGCGACGAGCATGATCGGCGGCATGCAGCTCGCCGACGGCATCATCGGGCAGGCGGCCCGCCAGTCCGGTGCATGGGAGAAGAATCGCGACGCGTACGTGCGCATGCTCTGCGCAGGTTCGTCGAAGTATCCGGTGGACCTGCTCAAGGACGCCGGTGTCGACATGACGACCTCGGCCCCGTTCAGCGCGGCGATGCGCGAGATGAACGCAATCATGGACGAGATCGAGAAGATCTACGCGAAGGGCACGGTCAAGTGAGCACTGCGCGCGGTTCGCGCCGCGCGCCTCGGGCCCGCGGGCCGGGCCGCGACGGCTTGCGGCAACTGGGCCGCCCGGTGGACGTGCCGGCCTCGCCGCAGGCGGCAGTGCTCGAGCGCGTCGCGAACCCCCACCCGCGCAAGGTCTATCTCGCCCGCTTCACGGCGCCCGAGTTCACGTCGCTGTGCCCGATCACGGGCCAGCCGGACTTCGCCCACCTCGTGATCGACTATGCACCGGGGCGATGGATCGTCGAGAGCAAGTCGCTCAAGCTCTACCTTGCGAGCTTCCGCAGCCACGGTACGTTCCACGAGGACTGCACGGTTGCGATCGCGAGCCGGCTCGTCGACCTGCTGGGCCCGCGCTGGCTGCGCATCGGCGGCTACTGGTATCCGCGCGGCGGAATGCCGATCGACGTGTTCTGGCAGTCCGGCCGGCCGCCGGCCGGCCTGTGGATACCTGACCAGGGCGTGCCGAACTATCGCGGTCGCGGCTGAACCGCCGCCGCTGCCGAAGGACAGAAGTTCGCGTGGTATAGTTGCACCTCTCCATGGTGGCTCGCGTCGGATCCCTCGCGACGGTCAGCCGTAAACCCCGCCAGGCCCGGAAGGGAGCAACGGTAGCGGCCACGCCGGGTGCCGGGGGTATTCTGGCGCGGGCCGCCGCCTCGCTGTTTTTTTTCGTGTTTCCTGGTCGCCGCAGTCGACCTGCGGCCGGAGCGTCGTCCCGGTTCTTCGATGAGCTACCTCGTCCTGGCCCGCAAATGGCGTCCGCGCACGTTCGACGAACTCGTCGGCCAGGACCACGTGCGCCGTGCCCTCGTCAACGCACTCGATTCGGGTCGCATCCACCATGCGTTCCTGTTCACGGGCACGCGCGGCGTCGGCAAGACGACGATCGCGCGGATATTTGCCAAGTCGCTCAACTGCGAGACCGGAGTCACTTCGCGTCCCTGTGGCAAGTGCTCCGCCTGCCTGGACATCGATGCGGGACGCTTCGTCGACCTGCTCGAGGTCGACGCGGCCTCGCGGACCAAGGTCGACGACACGCGCGAGCTGCTCGACAACGTGCAGTACGCGCCGGCGCGCGGCCGCTACAAGGTTTACCTGATCGACGAAGTGCACATGCTCTCGGCGCATTCGTTCAACGCGTTGTTGAAGACGCTCGAGGAGCCGCCGCCCCACGTGAAGTTCCTGCTCGCGACCACCGACCCGCAGAAGCTGCCGGTGACGGTGCTATCGCGCTGCCTGCAGTTCCACCTGCGACGGTTGTCGCTGCCCTTGATCTACGAGCGCCTCGTGCAGATCGCCGAGGCGGAGAAAGTGGAGTTCGAGCCTGCGGCACTGCGGGCGGTCGGACGAGGGGCGGAGGGCAGCATGCGCGATGCGCTGTCGCTGCTCGACCAGGTGCTGGCCTTTGGCGGCGGCCGCGTGCTCGAGGCGGAAGTGCGCACGCTGCTCGGTACGCTCGACCGGAAACACGTGCAGGGCATCGTGACGGCGCTGGCGCAGAAGGACGGTGCAGCACTCATGCGCCAGGTCGCCGAACTCGACGAGCGCGCACCCGACTACCACCAGGCCCTCGGTGAGCTGGCCGCGGCGATCCAGCGCATGGCGCTGCTGCAGGCGCTGCCCGGGCTGCCGCCGGGCGAGGACGAGGAAGAGGATGCCCTGCTGGCGGGCCTGGCCGGGCAATTCGCAGCGGAAGACCTGCAGCTCATGTACCAGATCGCGATCAACTCGCGCCGCGACCTCGACTACGCGCCCGATGCACGGGCGGGCTTCGAGATGGCGCTGCTCCGCATGCTCGCGTTCCGGCCGCAGGGGCCCGATCGCCCCGCAACGACCCCGCCGGCCGGTGGCGGCGCGGCCGCGGAATCGACCAGCGCCGCGAGACCGACGGCGCCGCAACCGAAGGTTGCCGAAGCGGGCGCCGTCTCGCGCGAGCGGGCCGCTGCGACCCCGGCAGGCGAGGCCGAAAGCTGGGAAGCGCTCGTGGGCCGGCTGGGACTGCAGGGTCCGTCGCGCCAATTCGCCGCCCACTGCGTGCTCGTCGAACGGCGTCGTGGTTTCGTCCGCCTGCAGCTCGATGCGGCGGGAGAGGCGTTCCGTCGCCCGCAGATCGAGCAGCGCATCGCGCAGTCGCTGTCGGAGTGCCTCGGCGAACCCGTGCGCCTCGAGATCGTGCAGGCGGCGACGGCCGTGGGCTCCGACGTACTCATGACGCCGGCGCGGCGCGAGGCACTCGTGAACGAGGACAGGCAGCGCGCGGCCGAGCGCGCCATCGAGGAAGACCCGGCGGTGCGGGCGATGCGCGAGGTGTTCGGCGCGACCGTCAGGCCGGGTTCCGTGAAGCCCACATGATCATTCGAGCGAGGCGACGATCACGATGAAAGGCGGCATTGGCAACATGATGAAGCAGGCGCAGGTGCTGCAGGCCAGCATGCAGAAGGCGCAGGCGGAGATCGCGGCGATGGAAGTCGTCGGCGAGTCGGGTGGCGGCATGGTCAAGGTCACCATGAACGGCCGCCACGAGGCGAAGCGCGTGCAGATCGACCCGTCGATGCCCCTCGACGATCGCGAGATGATCGAGGACCTCCTCGCGGCGGCCATCAACGACGCGGCGCAACGGGTCGAGCAGGCGACGCAGCAGCGAATGGCCGGCGTGATGGGCGGCATGAATCTGCCGCCGGGGTTCAAACTGCCGTTCTGATGCTCTATCCGCCGTCCCTCACCCGTCTCATCGAGGCGCTGCGCTGCCTGCCCGGGGTCGGGCCGAAGTCCGCGCAGCGCATGGCGTTCCATCTGCTCGAGCGCGACCGCGATGGCGGACGCGAGATCGCCGCGTCGCTCATCGATGCGGTCGAGAAACTCGGCCACTGCCGTCGCTGCCGCATGTTTGCCGAGGGCGAACTGTGCCCGATCTGTGCGTCGACCGCGCGCGACCCCGCCATGCTGTGCGTGGTGGAATCGCCCGCGGACGTGGTGGCGATCGAACAGACGGCGAGTTACCGTGGACGTTACTTCGTGCTGATGGGGCACCTCTCACCGCTCGACGGCGTCGGCCCGAGGGAGATCGGCATCGATGCCTTCGAGGCGCTGCTCGGCGGCGGCGAGGTGGTGGAAGTCATCCTCGCGACGAACCCGACGGTCGAAGGTGAGGCGACCGCGCACTTCCTCGCCGAGGTGACGGCGCGCATCGGGCTCAAGGCGTCGCGCATCGCGCACGGCGTGCCGGTCGGCGGCGAGCTCGAGTACGTCGACGGCGGCACGCTCGCGCACGCGCTCGCAGGGCGGCTGACGCTTTAGCTTTCGTTTCTTTTGGATCGAGCGCCGGGGGGCCGCGCCTGGGCGAGGCTCAGCCGGAACGGTGTCGCGACGCGGTGCTTCGCCCCCC
>CAVQQX010000185.1:0-28380 GCA_963714645.1 uncultured Gammaproteobacteria bacterium | reverse complement strand
CCGGTTGATGCCGCGCCGTCTCGAGGTTCTCGATCTCGAGCTGCGGCTCGCCGTTATGCCGGACGGGGTGGTCGCCATATCGGCGGGAACCGATCCGGTGGCGATCCCACTCGATGCGCCCTCGGCGCCGCCGTCCGCGCCGCAGACGCCGGAGGCGGCGGTTTCCGCCGGCGCCGCCGCCCTTCCGCGCGGCGCGCTGTTGCGGCAGGCGAGCGGCGCGTTGCGCGGCTTGTTCGATCTCGCCACCAGTCCCGACAGTCCGATCGGCGCCATCGACAGGGTCGGCGTCTCGCATGCCCATCTCGTCATCGACGACCGGACGCTCGATCGGACGATCGCCTATCGCGATCTCGCGCTCAGTTTCGACAAATCGACCGGCGCGATGAGCTTCAGCCTCGCCGCCACGGGTCCGTCCGGCCGCTGGTCGGCCGAGGCGACGGCGAAAGGCGCGCCCGGAGGTCGGCGTGTTCTCGACGCGCGCGTGCGCCATCTCTCGATGGACGAGCTGGCGCTCGCCGGAGGATTTCGCAGCCTTCCCTTCGACACCGACGCGCCGCTGTCGCTGGATTTGCATTTCGCTCTGGCGGGCGACGACCGCGTCGTCGAGGCGAGCGGCCGGTTCGCGGCGGGCGAGGGGTTTTTCCGGCTGGAGGAGCCCGATCACGAACCCATCATGATCAGCGATCTCTCCGGCTCCGCGCGATGGGACGCGAGCGGCCGCCGCTTCGTGATCGATCCGATCGAGATCAAGGCCGGCGGGGCGCAATTGACCTTCGCGGGATCGGTGTCGCCGCCGGCGGCGGCCGCCGCCAACCCGGACTTCTGGACCGTCTCGATCGATCTGGCGCGCCCGGGCGTGTTCGCGTCCGACCGGCCGAACGAGAAGCCGCTGGTCGTCGACCGCATGGGTCTCGGCGCGAAAATCGCGCTCGCCGAGAAGACGGCGACGGTCGAACGGATCGTCATCGAGGGTCCCGAGGTCCATGCGGCGGCGTCCGGGGTGATCGACTGGGTCGACGGCGCGCATGTGAAATATGCGCTGAATGTCTCGCAGACGCCCATTCGCTCGGTCATGCGGCTCTGGCCCACGCATGTCGGGCCGCCGACGCGCGCCTGGCTCGACGCTCATGTGCCGGCGGGCATCGTGCGCGCGGCGACGCTCACCGCCGATTTCGACCAGGCGACATTGATCGCCACGCGCTATGAGCGTCCGCCGCCGGACGGCGCCCTGCGCGGCGATTTCGATCTCGCCGACGGCGTGCTCACCGACGGCGTGCCGGGCCTCGCCCCTTTGACCGGCATCGCCGGCCATGTCCAGATCACCGGGCGGACCGCCGCCTTCCTCATTTCGGCCGGCGCCATGGAAAGCGCGCCGGGACGGCGTCTGACGATCGAGGAGGGCAGTTTCCGCGTGCCCGTGCTCGGCTTCGATCCGGCGCAGGCCTCGCTCGAGCTGCGCCTTTCCGGCAACGTCGAAGCCGTCGCCGACATTCTGGCGCTGAAGAGCGTCTCCACCGTGGCGAGCCTGCCGGTCGACGCCGGAGCGCTGAAGGGACAGATCGAGGGACGATTGCGCGTCGATTTCGAACTGGGTCTGGCGGCGCGGGAAGACCATACGAGCATCGCCATCGACGCGAATGCGACCAATCTGTCGATGGAGCATTTTATCGGCAAGGAAAAGCTGGAAAACGCCGCGCTGAATATCATTTCCGACCGCAGCGGACTGCATGTGTCCGGTTCCGGCCGCATCTATGGCGCGCCGATGACGCTCGACGTCCGCCGGCCGTTCGGCGACAAGGGCCACGCGCAAGCACAGCTCTCGCTCTCGCTCGACGAAGCCGCGAGAGCCAAGGCCGGCCTCGCCTTCGCGGGCGTCGCGGGCGTGGTCGGCGCGCAGGTCGCGACCAAACTGCCGATCGACGACGCCGACGCCGAGGTCGAACTCGACTTCTCCAAAGCCGCGCTCGACAATCCGCTGCCCGGCCTGACCAAGCCGGCCGGCAAGCCGGGAAAAGCCTCCTTCAATCTCGTCAAGCGCCAGGACGGCTCGGCGCTCGAGCAATTGTCCGCCGACCTCGGCGGCGCGCAGGTGAACGGCGTCGTCGAGCTGGCGCGCGACGGCGCCTTCCGTTCCGCGAAACTGTCGCAGGTTCGGCTGTCGCCGGGCGACGACATGCGCCTCGAGGCGATCCGCGGCCCGGAGGCGTTGAAGCTCACCGTTCGCGGCGCGAATATCGACGCGCGTCCCTTGCTGCGTTATCTCACGCAGCCGGCCGTGGAGCGCGCGGCGCCCAGCGGCGGCGGCGGCAAGCCGTCCGCGCCGACCTCCGACGATTTCGATCTCGAACTCAAATCGCCGATCGTCACGGGCTTTGGAAAGCAGATTCTCGCCAATGTCGATCTGAAGGTCGAGCGGCGCGGCGGCAAACCACGTCTTCTCTCGCTCACCGGCAATTTCGGGCGCGAACCCTTCGTCGTCATGCTGACGAAGCATCCGAGCGGCGCTCCGCAGATCGACCTGTCGACCAGCGACGGGGGATCGCTTCTCTCATTTCTCGATCTCTATCACCGCTTGGAGAGCGGCGCGCTGACGGCGAGCATTCTGCTCGGCCAGGGCCGCTCCGACGGCACGCTGCAGATCCACGACTTCTATCTGCAGAACGAGCCGGCGATGCGCCAGCTGGTGATGCAGGGCGCGTCGCGTCTCGACGACAAGGGCGTGCTGCGGTTCGATCCGGATTCGGTGAAATTCAGCCGCGTGCAAGCCGGCTTCAACTGGTCGAACGGCAGATTGTCGGTGCGCGACGCCGTCATGTCCGGCGCCGAGATCGGCCTGACGGTCGACGGCTATATCGATATGGCGCGCGACCGCATCGACGTATCCGGCTCTTTCGTGCCGGCCTATGGGCTGAACAGCCTGTTGTCGAATATTCCCGTGCTCGGCCTCGTTCTCGCCGGCGGCCAGCACGAGGGCGTGTTCGCCGTCAGCTTTCGCGTGACCGGGCCGTTCAGCGCGCCGGTGCTCACCGTCAATCCCTTGTCGGTGATCGCGCCGGGGCTGCTGCGCAAAGTGTTCGGCATATTGGACGGCACAGGGCGTCTGCCGGACGGGGGACAGCAGCCGACGCGGTAGCTCGAAATCGACTGCGGAGTCCTTCTCCCGTGGAACGGGAGAAGGTGGCCCTCGCGTAGCGAGGGTCGGATGAGGGCTATCGCAGCCCTATCGACGCTCGTCGACTGGGCGGCGTCGTTGCTCATCATGTAGCGAGCCCTCATCCGACCCCGCTTCGCGGGGCCACCTTCTCCCGCAAGCGGGAGAAGGCTCGCGCTGACAGTCGAGCAATCTCTAAGCCCGCTCCAAGAGAACGTGACGCTTCTTGCCGAGCGACAGTTTGACGACGCCGCCGTCGGCGAAGTCCTCCTCGCTCAGCGTCGCGCGCTCGTCCGTCACCGGCCTGTCGTTGACGCGCAGGCCGCCGGCCTTGATCTGCCGGCGCGCTTCGCCGGTGGAGGCGACGAGGCCGGCCTTCATGAAGGCGGTGAGCACGCCGAGGCCGCTCGTGATCTCGCGCGCCTCGACGGCGACCTTCGGCAAGGAGAGCGCCAGCGCGCCTTCCTCGAAGGTTTGGCGTGCGGTTTCGGCGGCGCGCTCGGCCGCCTCGCGGCCATGCACCAGCGCCGTCGCCTCGGTCGCCAGCGCCTTCTTCGCCTCGTTGATCTCCGCGCCGCCGAGCGCGCCGAGCCGGGCGATCTCGTCCAGAGGCAGGAAGGTGAACAGTTTCAGGAAGCGGGTGACGTCGGCGTCCTCGGCGTTGCGCCAATATTGCCAGTAATCATAGGGCGAGAGCTGGTCGGCGTTGAGCCAGACGGCGCCGGCCGCCGTCTTGCCCATCTTCGCGCCCGAGGAGGTGGTGAGCAGCGGCGCCGTCAGCGCATAGAGCTGCGGCGTTCCCAGACGCCGGCCGAGATCGATGCCGGTGACGATATTGCCCCATTGATCGGAGCCGCCCATCTGCAGGACCGCCCCATAGCGCCGGTTGATCTCGACGAAATCATAGGCCTGCAAGCACATATAGTTGAATTCGATGAAGGAGAGCTCATGCTCGCGCTCGAGACGCAGCTTTACCGAATCCATCGCCAACATGCGATTGACCGAGAAATGCCGGCCGACGTCGCGCAGGAAGTCGATGTAGTCGAGGCCCGTCAGCCATTCGGCGTTGTCGAGTAGGAGGGCGTCGGTCCTGGCCGAGCCGAAGGCGAGGAATTTCTCGAAGGCGGTCTTGATCGACGCCTTGTTGGCGTCGATGGTTTCGACGGTGAGCAGCTTGCGGCTCTCGTCCTTGCCGGACGGATCGCCGACCCGCGTCGTGCCGCCGCCGACGAGCGGCAGAGGCTTGCCGCCCGTGCGCTGCAGCCACGCGAGCAGCATGATCGACACGAGATTGCCGATATGCAGCGACGAGGCCGTGCAATCGAAGCCGATATAGCCGATGAGCTCCCCGGAGCGCGCCTTTTCGTCGAGCCCGGCGAAGTCGGAACATTGATGGACGAAGCCGCGCTCGATGAGCGTGGCGAGAAAATCGGATTTGGGGCGGAAATCGTCTGACATGGGGCAGGGTGTTAAGGGGAATGCGGGCGGGGCGCAAGGTGGGGCGGCCCGACTTCGGCTCGATCGGGGCATCAAGAATTTTTGCGTCGGGCTATGGCGCATCCCGTTCGAAAATGAGGGACGGCGCGCGAACATCGCCCCCCACATCCGCCGCGTCGACGCCAGTCGCCGACGTCACCAGCGGCGCCCCCAGTACCAAGCGGAGGATCGTCCAAACCCATAGGGATAGTCGAGTTGAAAACGCCGCTCGGCGGCGCGATCGAGATCGACATCGAGCAGGCATTTGGCGAATGCGTCCGTTCCCGGCCGAAAGCCGTATGACCGGCAGCGGAGCTCGTCGGCGCTACGCCTTTCCGCGGGCGAGGTCGAAGCGCAGGCTCCGACCAGAAGGGCCATGACTATCGCCGCGAATAGTTTCTTGCTTCGCATGTCGCCAATCTCTCGGTCTGATCGAAAGTATCATTCGAATGTGTCGGTCTGTAAAGCCGCTTCAGCTCGAGGCTCTGCCGCAAATATACGGCTTTATCCAGAAGTCTCGACTTCATTCCGGGGCTCGATCCTGCCGCCGAGCGGCGAGACGGCGCGCACTGCGCGGCTCCCCGGACTCACGCTCCATTCCCTTTCCGCGTCCGGCTCGGCGTCGCGCCAAACCTCCGCCGAAAGCTGCGGTTGAAATAAGACACGTCGCCGAAGCCGGACATCAAGGCGATGTCGGTGACGCTGAGATGCTTCGACGCCGGATCGGCGAGAAGCTCGCGCGCGTGAGCGAGCCTGTGCTCCAATTTGTGCTCCGAAAAGGTCCGTTCCGTCTCCTCCAGCAGCCGGCGCACATAGCGGCCGCCGACGCCGAGCTTGCGGGCGACGTCCTCGGCGCGGAAATCGGGCTCGCGGGCGCGCTCGGCGATCTCTTGCAGAATGGCCCGCAGCTGCGCCGCTCGGCCGCTGACGGTCTCGGTCTTTTCCGACCCGCCATGTTCGGAGCATTCGCCTCCGGAGGAAAACCGTTGCGGGACCAATTGTCGTCTCCACGTCGAGAGGTCGAGGCCAGATCGGCGTCGAACCTATTCGGCGTGGGTGGGACTGTTTGTGCGACGGCGCACACTGCGCGACCGGAGGAAAGCGTGGCGATTTTGCAACAGATTCGGCAAATCGACCGTTGTTCCGAATTGGCCAAGCCAGAGTTGAGACGCGTTCCCATAGTGCGCCCCAGGTCGTCCCGAGTTGGCGGCATGTCCCGCCATTCTGTCTGTGGCGATAACGATAGGAACCAAGCCATGATGAAGACTTTTTCGGCGCGCGCGTCATCCGGCGCCAGGCTCTCGAAGCCCTCGCTCTCCCTCGTCGGGGCAATTGCGCTGGCGTCCGGTTCGGCTCTCGCCGCCGACCTCCCCACGCGGAAGGGACCGCCCGTCTATGCCGAGCCGGCGTCGGCCTTCAACTGGACAGGCTTTTATGCGGGCATCAACGCCGGCTACGCTTGGGGCGATTCCCATTTCTCGACCCAGACCGTGTTTTCGCCGATCGGCTATTTCGCGACCAGCAGCGTTCCGGCGATCGCCGCGATTGGCAATCAATTCGCCAATACGGACGGGTTCACGGGCGGCGGCCAGGTCGGCTACAATTGGCAGTACAATAATTTCGTTCTCGGCTTCGAGACGGACTTCCAATATTACGGCCTGAGCGGCGGCGCCCGCGGCGCGAGCCTCTATCCCTGCTGCGCCCCCACTGGCTTTAGCGTCTCCTCCAATGTGCGCACCGACTGGTTGTTCACCGCGCGTCCGCGCATCGGCTATGCGTTCGACAATTGGTTGGTCTACGCCACCGGCGGTCTCGCGCTCACCGAGCTGAAAGGCGCTTTCGCCTTCTCCGACAGTTTCGCCAGCGCGTTCGAAAGCGCCTCGGTCTCCGACACCCGCGTCGGCTGGACGGTCGGCGGCGGCGTGGAATACGCCTTCTACGGGCCGTGGTCCGTGAAGGTCGAATATCTGCATACGGAATTCGATCAAATCTCGGTCGCCTCGGCGAATCTGGTGGCGTTCGGCGGCGTCGCATTTCCGGCGAACCCCTTCGCTCATTCTGTCGATCTGAAGAGCAATCTCATTCGCGCCGGCCTCAACTACCGCTTCAATTTCGGCGGCGGGGCCGCTCCGGTCGTCGCCAAATATTGATCGTCCGCGTCTCCCCGCGGAGCCCGGCCCTTCGGGGCCGGGCTTTCTTTTGTCGGGAGAAGCGCCGAAATTTCGCCTTTCTTGCCCCCTCCGGCCCCCTCTGGTAAGACCCCGGCATCTCCTCCGACAACCGCGGGCAGGGAATGCTCTTCTACGAACCGCTGTTCCTGTTCCTGTTCGCTCCCGCCGTCTATTCGCTCTATCTGTTGCTCGGCGCTCGCCGCAATGCGCGCGTCGCCCTCCTTCTGCTCGCCAGCGTGTTTTTCTATGCCTGGAGCGAGCCGCTGTTCGTCTTCGTGGTCTTCGCGTCGATCTTCGTCGATTTGTTCGTCGCGCGCCGCATCGACGCGCCGTCGCCGGGCGGGGCGTCGCGCAAGCGCTGGCTCGCATTGGGCGTCGCGGCCAATATCGGCATTCTCGTCTATTACAAATATACCGGCTTCCTCGTCGCCAATCTCGACGTGATCGCGCGCGCGCTGACGCTGCAAGGCATCGCCATTCCGGCGATTCTCCTGCCGATCGGCGTCTCCTTCATCGTGTTCGAGAAGATCACCTATCTCGTCGACGTCTATCGCGGCGTGACGCAACCCGCGCGCAGCCTGTCGCTCTACACATTCTATGTGTTCTTCTTCCCCAAGCTGCTCGCCGGGCCGATCGTGAAATATCACGACATCGCCTCGCAGATCGATCGCTTCCGCCATGCCGACATGGAGGATTTCGTCGAGGGCTTTTCGCGCTTCATGCTCGGCGTCGCCAAGAAGCTGCTGCTCGCCGACACGCTGGCCAACGGCGCCGATCTCGTGTTCTCGCACGACACAGCCGGCCTCGGTTTCGCCGACGCCTGGTGGGGCGTGATCTTCTTCACCTTCCAAATCTATTTCGATTTCTCCGGCTATTCGGACATGGCGATCGGCCTTGCGCGCATGTTCGGCTTTCGCCTGCAGGAGAATTTCGACATGCCCTATGTCGCGACCAGCATCAGCGAATTCTGGCGCCGCTGGCACATGTCGCTGACCGGCTGGATCAAGGACTATCTCTATATTCCGCTCGGTGGCAATCGGCGCGGCGAATGGCGCACGCAGCTCAATCTGTGGGTGTGCTTTCTCGCCTCCGGCATATGGCACGGCGCGGCTTGGACCTATGTCGTCTGGGGTGCCTATAACGGTCTGTTCCTCGTGCTCGACCGGCTGTTTCTGCTGCGCTGGCTGTCGCGCGCGCCCGTATGGTTCTCCAATCTTCTCACCTTCGTCGTCGTGATGATCGGCTGGACGGTGTTTCGCGCGACCTCGCTCGCGCAGGCCGGCGCGTTTTTCTCCGTCATGGCGCGGCCCTGGGAGCAGGGCGCCGATCCCGTGTCGATCCCCGCCTATTACATCGTCATGGCTCTGATCGCCGCCGCCATCTGTCTGGCGCAGCGCCTCTATGTGTCGTTCGGCGATGCGACATGGGGCGTGCTGGCGCAACGCCATGCCGTCGCCGCCAATAGCGCGCTCGCGCTGTTGTTCGTCTGCGCGGTCGGCAAGGGGCTCGCCGATCCGCGCTGGTGGCCAGTGACCCGCCCGGGCAGGGTCGGTGGGTGCCGGCAGGCTCAGTCCGGACATAGGGCCGGTCACACGAACCGGATCGGGTGCGCGGGTGGTTTGAATTTCCTGTCCGCATCCGGCCAGCTTCATTTTTCAGGTTTTTGCAGGAACAAGGCGTCTCCGACGCCGTCCTTGCCGGTCACGGCCAGCATGATTTCGGTGGTTCCATCGAGAACGAAAGGCGGCGCTTCGCCTTCAAGCACCCTCCGTCCGTCCTTGGCCCGGATGGATGCCGGGTGCAATACGCCTGCACCCATCAAGCGTGTCTTTGTCGAGTCGGGGATGAACGTCTCGATCTTGTATGCCAACGTGCCGTCGGGCAGGACCGCATCGTCGCGGGCATAGGCGCGGATGGCCAGGGGCCTGTCGCCGACGATTGTCGTCAGTCCGGTCGAGCCTATTTGATTGGCGATCGTGATCGGCCGCCGCGAGTCGAGCGGCGGAAGCTCCTGCAATATCTGCGCCTCGGGAATTCCGATTCCGCGATAGAGGGCAATCTTGTCCTGTTTGGCCTGTTCAGCGGCACCCTCCTCGTCAGTCAAGGCCCATGCACGAAGCACCAGAATGGTCAGGCCCATGACGGCCAGTGAGATCAGGAACGCGGCGGCGGCGTTTTTGACGCGCCGCCCCCGCGAGAGCGCAAAACTGCAAAGCGCAAAAAGGATGGGAATTACACCAAGCGCGAGTGCCGCATAGACGATGCCCATGCCCCAGCATCCCCATCCGTCGCAGTGGAACCCCGGCACATTGCGCAGCAGGTCGAAACGCAGCGTGAACACGAACACCATCCCGACTGCAGTCGAGGCCGCGAGGATGATCCGGATGGAGCGCGGAAGAGCCATGCCCGGGTGATGCTTGCGCGCCCGCGGAGGCTTGTCAAACCATGGTCAGGGAACGCGATTCACGGGCGACGCGCCAGCGCCGCGTTGTCCTTCGCCTTCGGCATCAGGTCCTGCTTGGTCACCTTTGAGGAGCCCATCGTCAGCAGCGGGCAGGCGACGAAGATCGACGATATCGTGCCGATGACGACGCCGGTCATCTGCGAGATCGCCATGCCTTCCAGCGAACCGCCGCCGTACTGGTACAGCTCGAGCACGCGGTTCGCGTTGAAACGCCGCTACGGCACCAGCACCGCCGCGCCGAGCAGGCGGCCGTCGCGCAGGTCGGACAGCGCCTGGTTCGCACGGGCCAGCGGATAGGTCCTGGTCTGCGCCTCCAGGCCGATGCGCGGCGCCAGCGTCAGGAAATCCAGCGCGTCGCGACGGGTCAGGTTCGCCACCGACAGGATCTGCCGTTCCTCCCATAGCCAGCGATAGGGGAACGAAGGGATGTCGCTCATGTGGATGCCGGCGCAGATCACGCGTCCGCCCTTGCGCACGGCGCGCAACGCGGCCGGGACGAGGCTGCCGACCGGGGCGTAGATGATCGCCGCGTCCAGCGGCAGTGGCGGCGGCGCGTCGGAATCGCCGGCGCTGGCAGCGCCGAGCGCGCGCGCGAAATCCTGCGCGGAGGTGTCGCCAGGGCGGGTGAACACGTGCACTTCGCGGCCCTGCCAGCGCGCGACCTGCAGGATCAGGTGGCCGGCGGCGCCGAAACCGTAAATGCCCAGGCGCCGGCCCTCGCCCGCCAGCACCAGCGAACGCCAGCCGATCAGCCCGGCGCACAGCCATGGCGCGAGCGCTTCCGCGGCGATGCCGTCGGGCAGGGGATACGTGTAGCGCGCATCGGCGACGGTCAGTTCCGCGAATCCGCCGTTGCGCGTGTAGCCGGTGAAGCCGGGCGAGTCGCACAGGTTCTCGCGGCTTTCCGCGCAGTATGCGCAATGCCCGCAGGCGTGGCCGAGCCAGCCGACGCCGACCCGCTGGCCGACGTGCAGCGAATCCACGCCAAGACCGAGCGCGACGACGTTGCCGACGATTTCGTGGCCGGGGACCAGCGGCAGGCGCGGTTCGTGCAGGTCGCCGTCGACCACGTGCAGGTCGGTGCGGCAGACCCCGCAGGCGGCGACGCGGATCAGCACTTCGCCGGGGCGAGGCACCGGGTCGGGAAGTTCCGCCTCTTCCAGCGGTTCTCCCTGTCGGCGGAGCAGCATCGCGTGCATGTACGCAGTCAGTGGTGTCCCGACATTGAAGCGGACGACTCGTTCAAGTCATTGAACGTGATACAGAAGTCGCCATATTTCTCTGGTCTCGATTTGAACATGGATTGCGCCTCGCGCACCGTACTTCGGCCTCGAGCGCAATGGGACACCAACTCCGCCCCGGTGGTCGCCGCACGAGCCGCACCGCTTGCCAATCGCGGAAAGTGGCAGGCAACCCGGTGTAGATCCTGACGGCCCGTCGCCCCCCCGGTTGCGGAGCGCGTGGCATGCTGGGGCTCCTTACTCTCGACCAGCAGCGGAGCAAGCACGATGTTGACGGCCGGCGCTGCACGACCTGCCGTGGAATCCAACGTTCACGTCTTCCTCGGCAAGGGCGGCGTCGGCAAGACGACGTGCTCGGCCGCGACCGCCCTGCAACTGGCCGAACAGGGGCAGAAGAGCCTGGTGATCTCCACGGATCCGACGCCCTCGCTCTCCCACATCTACGAGCTCGACGGCATCCATCGGGACCGGGAAGTCCGCCCCGGGCTCTACATGACCGAGCTCGGACTCGACGACGTGCGCGCCATGTGGGACGAGAAATTCGGTCGCGAAGTGTACGGCGTCTTCTCGAGCTTCGTCGACATCGACTACCCGTCGTTCGTCCAGTTCGTCACCTCCGTCCTGCCGGGGCTGAACGAGGAGTTCATGATCGACCACATACGCCGCCTGGTCCTCGAGGCGCGCTACAGGAACGTCGTCTGGGACACCGCGCCACTTGGCCAGACGCTGGCGCTGCTCGGCATGCCCACGCTGCTCGGGGAGCACCTGCGGACCGCGCCGCGGATCTATTCGCACCTGCGAACCACTGGGGAGCGCAAGGAATCGGTGATGGGGATCATCGCGCGCTGGCGGCAACTGGCCGCCGACTGCATGGAATTCCTGCGTCACGACGTGTACCTCTCGATGGTCACGATCCCGGAGGCGCTCAGCGTGTGCCAGCTCGACGGCGTGGTGCGCGAGCTCGACCGCTACGGGTTGCAGGTCGCGCGGCTCATCGTCAACAACGTCGTGCAGGAGTCCGACTCGCCTTTCCTGGAACAGAAACGGCGGCAGCAGTTGCCGCACCTCGAGCGGCTGCACGCCTTCTCCGGACGCGTGCCGGTCGTTGAGATCCCGCTGTTTCCGCAGGAAGTGCGCGGGCTCGATCGCCTGCGCGCCGTCGGCGCCATGCTTTGCCCGGCGCCCGCGCCGTTCGCGGCGGTACTCGCGTAAGCCCCGGAATGCGACCGTCCCGACACGCCCGCGAGTCGACCGACCTGCTGTTGCTGCACGCACCCAGCGTGTACGACTTCCGCGAGCGCTCGATCCTGTACGGGCCGGTCAGCGACATGGTGCCGTCGTCGACCGTCTTCGAGATGTATCCGCTCGGTTTCCTCACGATGGCCGGTTACCTGCACGACCGCGGCCTGCACGTGCGCATCGTGAACCTGGCGCTGCGGATGATGAACGACCGCAAGTTCGACGTGCCGCGTTTCCTCGCGGGGCTGCGTCCGCGCGCCATCGGCATCGACCTGCATTGGCTGCCGCACGCGCACGGCGCGCTCGAGGTCGCCCGACTCTGCAAGCAGTTGCACCCCGACGTGCCGGTCATCCTGGGCGGCCTGTCGGCGACGTATTTCCACGAGGAGCTGGCCCGTTACCCGCAGGTCGACTACGTGCTGCGCGGCGACAGCACCGAGCCGCCGCTGCACGAACTTCTCGTCGCGCTTCGGCGCCGCGGATCCGTCGCAAACGTGCCGAACCTGACCTGGAAGGACGGCGACGGACGCGTGCAGGTCAATCCGCACCGTTACCTTCCGGACACGCTCGACTACGTCGACCTGCGGCCCGAGCTGATCGCCGACATGGTCATCCGGCATCGCGATTTGGCGAGCGTGCTGCCGGCGCAAAAGTGGTGGCGGAACCCGATCAGCGCCGTCCTCACGGTCAAGGGCTGCTCGCACGATTGCGTCACGTGCGGAGCGTCACGCGAGACCTGCACGCACCTGACGAAGCGAACGCGACCGGCGTTTCGATCGCCCGCGAGCCTGGTCGCGAACATCGAGGCCCTCGGCCGCTTGTCGCGCGCGCCGATCTACCTGGTCGGCGACGTGCTCCAGGCAGGCCCCGCGGCGGCACGCGAGTTCCTCGAGCGCGTGCAGCGCGCCCGGGTGCGCAACGAGATCGTGTTCGAGTTCCTCGACCTGCCGCCGGTGGAGTTCCTGCGCGACGTCGATCGACACGTCGAGCGCTGGAGCATGGAGATCAGCCCGGACAGCCACGACCCGGTGCTCCGCCAGGCGCAGGACGGCGAGCCGCCCTACGAGAACGCCCAGATGGAAGCGGTCTTCAGCGAGGCGCTGCGCCTGCGGTGCCGGCAGATCGACGTGTTCTTCATGATCGGTCTGCCGCAGCAGACGCGCGAATCCGTGATGCAGACCGTTGCGTACTGCGAGCGGCTCTTCGGGCTGGGCGACAAGCGCCTGGCCTGCTTCATATCGCCGATGGGCCCGTTCATCGATCCCGGCAGCCGCGGCTTCGAGCAACCCGAGCGGTTCGGCTACCGGCTCTTCGCGCACACGCTCGAGGAGCATCGCCAGCTGCTGGTGCAGCCGACGTGGGAACGCATCCTCAACTTCGAGACGCTGTGGATGACGCGGCGGGAACTGGTCGATGCGACCTATGACGCGGCCGAACGGCTGAACGAGATCAAGGGGCGACTGGGCAGGATCGGTCCGCGCGAGGCGCGGCGGGTGGCGGGCCGGATCGCGTCGGCACGCCGACTGCGGGCGCGGCTCGACGCGGCATCGGGGGCCAGGGACTCGACCGCGACGGATGAACTGGCCGGCGAGATCAATCGCTTCAGCATGTCGACCGTCTGCGACAAGCGGGAGCTGTTCTGGCCGCGGCACTTCATCAACTTCAAGTTGTCGGGGCTGGCGCGGATGGCCGTCAGACGGGCGATGCAATGAGGACGGTCGGGTCGCCTTGCTGACCCGCGTCCCCGGCTCGCGGCGCTCGATCCAAATCGAAATGAGGCCGCCGCCGGGTGGCGAGGAGAGGGGCTTTCTTTCGCGTTTTCTTGGAAGATGAAATCATGCCGGACGAATTGCCGCAGGCGACGTGCTGAGACGCACGCGCCTGAGCAATGGCATTAGGTGCGCCAGGAGACAACATCATGAGTGGGTCACGCCCCGTTAGCGCATCTGAAGTCCCTCCACGGACCAGGCCCTCGATCTATCCGGAGCCGTTCGCTTCCCGGGTTGCTGGCCGGCAGAAGCGGGCTCTTGGAGACGCGTTCGGGCTGAGGACCTTTGGCGTAAACCGGACCACTTTGAAGCCTGGCGCCATGTCGGCGCTTCGGCATTGGCACACGGTTCAAGACGAGTTCATCTATGTCCTCTCGGGGCGGCCGACCTTGGTGACAAATGCCGGGGAAGCGCAGCTCGAGTCAGGAATGTGCATGGGCTTCAGGGCGGGTGAGCCGGACGGCCACCACCTGGTGAATCGGACGTCCGAAGAGGTCGTCTACTTGGAAGTCGGCGATCGTAAAGCTGGAGATGCGGCTCACTATCCGGACGATGATCTTCGCTTAGTCATGGGAGCTGATGGCAATTGGCAGGTTCAACACAAAGACGGTTCGCCCTACTAGGCATGGGTCTCTCAGGGCAGCACTCTCGCCCCGCGAGACCTTCGAAGCCGAGCCGACGCATTCCATCGAACGGCGCCAGGGCCGGCAGGCCGTCCTGGACAACTTCGGCCGGTTCGTTGAAAAGCGCCCGTAACGAAGTCGTCGTCGACGAGCGCCTGGTAGAATCGCAACTTCTACTGGCGGGAAGGGTCCTGGATCGTTGCGACGGCGTCGTCGTACTGGACGGCGTCGTGACTTTGCGGCCATCGCCACGCGAGATCGCCTGCGAGGTCGTGGACCCGGCGCCGGATTCGCGCCGCTGTGCCGAGGAGTTCAAGGTGCTCGTGGAGAACGCGCAGCGCAGGCTGGCCGCATCGAAGCTCGCGACGCACCTGCCCACTCGACCGTTGCGATGGGCCGTCGTGGCGGTGGAAGCAGGCCGGACGGTACAGCTCTGGCCCTGATGCGGGTGCGAGTTCCTCGGTTCATGCGCCGGTTCGCGCACGTTACGATGCCGGGAACCGAGCGCGCGACGATCGTCACGTTTTTGAAGGTCTTCCTGATCCAGAACACGCAGAACCGGGACACCGAAGCGATGCAGATCAAGCTCGACGAGCCGACCTGCGCCACCAAGGGTGCGCGCCTCGCGCTGCTGGACTTCGGGCAACCAGAGGAGGAGGAACTCTCCATGAAGTTTCCCGCGAAGCCGGCGGCCGTGCGTGCGCGGTACGCAAGGGCATCGCTCGGCCCGATGGCAGCCACACTCACCGTCGTCCTCCTTGCCAACTTGCATCCGTCGCTTGCGCGTGCGGACGAGTCGACGCCCCCGGCCAGGGAATGGCGCAGCTACTGCCAGGCGTACATGAAGGCGTTGTCCGGCGACACCGCCGCCAGCGATCTCGACGTGACGTACTGTCTCGGCGTCACGAAGGGGCTGCTCAACGGATTGCGCGTGGGCGCGCAGCTCGGCGCGTTGAGCTTCGGCTCGAAGATAGCGATCAAGAACGAGCTCGACGCCGATGCGGTCTTCCAGCTGTTCCAGCAGCAGGAACCGGGCCGACTGCTGGGCATCTGCGCGCCGCCGACTGCGACCACGCCGGACTACGTGAAGCCGGTCCTGCAGCAGCTCGAAAAAAACCCCGGCGATGCCGATCGGCCCATCGCCGAGGTGTTCTACGAGGCGCTCGCCGCGGCTTATCCGTGCCGTTGAGCCCGCACCGACCTCGCGCCGGCAATGGCTGCGACACACACGCCATCGCCGCCACGCGATCGAACCCGGTGATCAGCGCCGGCTGAGGCGCTGGTCGTCGGAAAGACGCCAGACCCCGTTCGAGTCCGGGCACGCCACCGTGTTGCCTTCGTTGAGCCCGAATGAGCCGTGGGCGATCAGGCGGAAGCGCCGGCAGCCATCGCCGCGGGTGGACTGGTCGAGCGGCGTGAGCTGGTAGGTCACGCGCGTGTTCGGATTGGTCCACCGGACGCTGCGACCGGTCTCGGCGAGTTCGAGCGCATGGCCGACGCAGGAGCGGTCGGTCTTGTCCATGCGACGGCCGACTTCCGAGCCGATCGCGGCGCCGATGACCGCGCCGAGCACGGTCGCGACGGTGCGGTGTTCGCTGTCCTTGGCGACTTCGGAGCCGATCACACCGCCGGCCACGCCGCCGACGACGCCCCCGAGGACCTGGCCGACCTTGCTGCGGTCGCAGGAGCCCGACTTGACGCCGTAGTCAGAGTCCCAGGCCTTGCCCGAGTGGCCGGTGTAGCCCGCGTACGAAGGGTCGTTCTTCTTGCGCCAGCCATGAGCCGGGGCCCAGTCCGGCGGTGCCGCCAGGGCCGCGAGGGGCAGTGCCACGAGCAGGGCGACCCCCGCTCGACGTCCCAATCCTGTGGAAAAACGCATCTTTACCTCCGCAGGCCGGTCGATCGAGTCCCGTCTGGACCCGGCCGACACGCTACCCCCCGTACCGGGAGCGGGCATCGGCGCCGTCCGGATGGGTGACCCGCGTCACGTCCCTGCGTCCCGTTATGTCAAACGGAGGCCTGCGGTTGGTTCGGCGACGTCGCGCCGTCCAATGGCACACGACCGCGTCGCGGTCCGACCGCAGGGTGCCCCCGATGTCCATTTGGTCCCGTCCCGCCGTGCAGCGGCAGTTGCCGTGGCTCGCCCTGGCCGCCGTCTACCTCGCGCTGGGCACGATGGGGCGGGGTGTCCTGTGGCTACGGTTCGGCGTCGAGGCCGACGTGCCCTTGTCGCGGCTGCCGTCCGTGCTGCTCGCGGGCGCCTGCAACGACCTCGTCGAGAGCCTCTATCTCTTCGCGCCGCTCGCGCTGTACACGCTGCTGCTGCCCGATCCGTGGTTCCGCAGTCGCGCGAACGGGGTGATCCTGTCCGTCGTCACGGGGGTCACGATCGCGGCCCTGGTCTACCTCACCGTGGCCGAGCAGTACTTCTTCGAGGAATTCGACGCGCGTTTCAACATCGTCGCGTTCGACTACCTGGCCTATCCGTCCGAGGTGTTCACCGACATCTGGGACGCGTACCCGGTGCTGCGGGTGCTCGCAGCAGCCACTGCGCTCGGCGTCGCGGCCTCGTGGTTGCTGCGGCGAGTGCGGGCCGCAGGCACGTCGGCCGAGGTGACGTTGCGGCAGAGGCTCGCGATCTTCGTTCCGTACGCCACCGTCGTTGCCCTCGCCGCGGCGCAATACCCGACGGACGCGCTCTCGCACTCGTCGAATCGCGTCGAGAACGAGCTCGCGCAGAACGGGCACATGAGCTTCTTCCGCGCCGCGCGCACCAGCGACATCGACTACGAGGCTTACTACGCCAGCCTCGAGCCGCGCGCGAACCTCGAGGCGCTCGAGCGGCAGCTCGGCACGGACGGCCGGCGCTTCACCCGTCTCGCGGAGGGCCGGATCGATCGACACCACGAGGCGCGTGCGGACGGACTCGGCCGCATGAACGTCGTCGTGATCGCGAGCGAATCGTTCGGCGCGGAGTTCAGCCGGCTGCACGGCTCGACGAAGGACTGGACTCCGAATTTCGACGCGTACGCACGGCGGGCCTACTGGTTCGCGAATACGTACGCGTCGGGCACGCGCACGGTGCGCGGGCTCGAGGCGCTCACGGCTTCATTCCCGCCGATTCCGACCGTTTCGATCCTGCGTAGACCGGGCAACCAGCACATCGCCACCTGGGGCAAGGTGATGAATTCGCTGGGGTACCACAGCAGCTTTCTCTACGGGGGCTATGGCTACTTCGACGACATGAACGCGTTCTACGCGGGCAACGGGTTCCAGGTGCTCGACCGGACCGATATCGACCACGTGCGCTTCGAGAACGTGTGGGGAGTGAGCGACGAAGACCTGTTCGATCGCGCGATCGAACACTACGGCCAGGAATACGCGAGCGGCCGGCCATTCTTCTCGATGGTGATGACCACCTCGAACCACAAGCCCTTCACGTTCCGGCCTGGGCTCGAGCGGCTGGGCATCCCGGCCGAAGGCGGCGGTCGCAAGGCGGGCGTGAAGTACGCCGACTACGCGCTCGGGTACTTCCTGCGCGAAGCCGCGAAACAGCGCTGGTTCGACGACACGCTGTTCGTCGTCGTCGCAGACCACGGTGCGCGCGTCTACGGCAAGGCCGAGATCCCGCTGCAGACTTACGCGATCCCGCTGATGATCTATGCGCCGAAGCGCCTCGAGCCGCGTCGAATCGACACGCTGATGACTCAGATCGACGTCGCGCCGACCGTACTCGGGCTGCTCGGCCTGTCGTACGACGCGCCGTTCTTCGGCGTCGACGTGCTGCATGCGCCCGCGGGAAACCGCGTCGCGCTCTTCTCGCACAATCACGATGTCGCGATCTACGAGGACGGCGAGATGGTGGTGCTGGGCCTCAACAAGACGCAGGCGACATACAGGTACGACGCCGCCGCCGACACGTTCACCCCCGTGCCCGACGACAGGCGTCTCGCGGCGCTGGGGATTGCCTACTTCCAGACAGCCTCGGACCTGTTCAGGCAGCACCGGTACGACTGATCCCACTCTCGCCGTCTCCCGCACAGCGGGAGAAGGTCGGGGCGAGGACTCCTGCGCCCTTTCCCGCACCGCGGCCGAGGTTTGGGTGAGCGAACCTCGGCAACCTGTCGCGACCGCCACACAGCGAGACGGGCCGTCGATCGCAACGCCCGAGATCACGTGCGACGTATCGAGGTACGCGGCGAGCAGGGCGCGGTTGCCGTGCAGTTCCACGTCGACGTGCTGATCATGTGCTGCGTGAACGGGCCGTTGGTGCGGAGCACCTGTTCACGAATCCGACCCAGACCTCCGGGCCTGCGAAAGGCGCCGGGGCGGTGTCCGGAACGCGTCGGGGCTGGGAACGCCCGGGAATCGCAGGGGCTGCTGCGGAAAACAGGCGCGTCACTGCGCGTCGGGTGCCACGCAGGGACGGTCGCGGCGGGCGCGCCTTAGTGCTTCTTCCTGGCACCTCGGTGCTTCGGGCCGGGCATTCGCACCGTCGCGCCACGGGCCTCGGTCGGTACCCTCGGCAGGCCCGTGTGCTGGGTCCGGAGAGGCTGCGCCGCCGGCACTTCGGTGCCGATCGCGGCTGACGCAGGCTGGCGCCGGCCCTCGTGCGCGCGCCCAGTTCCGATCGGCTGGTACGTGGGCACGAGCTGGTGACGCCCGTTGCCGATCAGGTCGGAACGCCCCATCTGCCGCAGCGCCTCGCGCAGCAGCGGCCAGTTGTTCGGGTCGTGGTAGCGCAGGAAGGCCTTGTGCCGCCGGCGCTGGCGGATGCCCTTCGGCACGACGACGTCTTCCGTCGTGTGCGTCACCTTGCGCAGCGGGTTCTTGCCCGAGTGGTACATCGCAGTGGCGGTTGCCATCGGCGACGGCAGGAATGCCTGCACCTGGTCCGCACGGAAGCCGTTGCGCTTCAGCCAGAGCGCGAGCTCGAGCATGTCTTCGTCGCGCGTCCCCGGGTGTGCGGCGATGAAATACGGGATCAGGTACTGCTCCTTGCCCGCTTCCTTCGAATACTTGTCGAAGAGTTCCTTGAAACGGTCGTACGTGCCGACGCCCGGCTTCATCATCTTCGAGAGCGGTCCGTCCGAGATCGCTTCAGGCGCGATCTTGAGGTAGCCGCCGACGTGGTGCTGCGCGAGCTCCTTCACGTACTCGGGCGACTCCGTCGCCAGGTCGTAGCGCACGCCCGAGGCGATCAGTACTTTCTTGACGCCCGGAAGCGCACGTGCCCGACGGTAGAGGCCGATCAGCGGCGAGTGATCGGTGTTCAGGTTCGGGCAGATGCCGGGGAACACGCATGACGGCCGGCGACACGCCGATTCGATCTCGCGGGACTTGCATGCGAGACGATACATATTGGCGGTGGGACCGCCGAGGTCGGAGACGACGCCCGTAAAACCCGGCACGCGGTCGCGGATCTCCTCGATCTCGCGGATGACCGAGTCCTCGCTCCGGCTCTGGATGATGCGGCCCTCGTGCTCGGTGATCGAGCAGAAGGTGCAGCCGCCGAAGCAGCCGCGCTGTATGGCGACCGAGAAGCGGATCATCTGGTACGCGGGGATCTTCGCGTCGCCGTACGACGGGTGCGGCACGCGCTGGTACGGCAGCTCGTAGACCGCGTCCATCTCCTTCGTCGTGAGCGGGATCGGCGGCGGATTGAGCCAGACGTCGATGTCGCCGTGGCGCTGCACGAGCGCGCGAGCGTTGCCAGGGTTCGACTCCAGGTGCAGGATCCGCGAGGCGTGCGCGTAGAGCACCGTGTCGCCCGCGACCTGCTCGTACGACGGCATCCGGATCACGCTGCGCGCGCGGTCGGCCGTCTGCGGAATGCGGCGGTGGAACTTCAGCACGACCTCGGGCTTGGAGCCACTTTGCGTCCCAGCCGGCTCCATCGCATACGGATCCACCGCCGGGCTCGGCGGGCCGGGTGTGTCGACGCTCGTCGAGTCGATCTCGATCCAGTCGCGCGGCATCTGCCTGCGCGCAAACGCGGTGCCGCGCAGGTCGTCGATCGAATCGATCGGTTCGCCGGCCGCGAGCCGGTGCGCGATCTCGCAGATCTGCCGTTCCGCATTGCCGTAGACGAGCAGGTCCGCCTTCGCGTCGAGCAGCACCGAGCGGCGCACCTTCTCCGACCAGTAGTCGAAATGCGCGATGCGGCGGAGCGAGGCCTCGATGCCGCCGATCACGATCGGCACGTCGCGGTACGCTTCCCGGCAGCGTTGCGAATAGACGAGCACACACCGGTCGGGGCGCGCGCCGGCGACGCCGTGCGGCGTGTATGCGTCGTCGCTGCGGATGCGGCGATCCGACGTGTAGCGGTTCACCATCGAGTCCATGTTGCCGCCGGTCACGCCGAAGAACAGGTTCGGCTTGCCGAGCGCCTGGAAGTCGCCCGCGGAGTGCCAGTCGGGCTGCGCGAGGATGCCGACACGAAAGCCCTGCGCCTCGAGTACGCGCCCCACGATCGCCATCCCGAAGCTCGGGTGATCGACATATGCGTCGCCGGTCACCAGGATGACGTCGCACGAATCCCAGCCGAGCGCATCCATCTCGGCGCGCGACATCGGCAGGAACGGCGCGACGCCGAAGCGGTGCGCCCAGTACCTGCGGTGCGAAAAGAGGTCTCGTGCGGGTTGCATGGAATCCCAGGCCCGGGCCCGGACAGGTGGCCCGTGGCGGGGGCGCCATGGTACACCGGCGCGCCGGCGGGTACGCCCGCCCGCGTCTGCGCACCGCTCGCCGCTACTCCCAGTCCCGTTCGAGCCGCCTGGCGGACAGCGGGATGAGTGCCGCGGTGCCGACGTAGAAAGGAAGCGTGGCGACCAAGGCCGCCGCCGGAATCGAGGCGTACGCGCGGCGGCGCGTAGCATCGCGAGCACCACCAGGCGGTTGCGCGGCGAATCATCCACGGCGGCAGGGGTCGTGGTGACTTCGGCGGCTGGCATGGCCAACACGCCGGCACGGCGCGCGTGGGTGCACTCGGCGGGATCTGCTCGTGCCCGCTTCGCGCCAACCGACGAATCAGGCGAGTGTGTGGTAGACCTTCTGCACGTCTTCGTCCTGCTCGAGCTTGTCGATCAGCTCGAGCACCTCGGTCGCCTCCGTCTCGGCGAGTTCCGTCGGCGTCGAGCAGATGTACTCGTGCTCGGCGGAGAGGGGTGCGATCCCGCGTTCTTCCAGCGCCTTCTGCAGCGTCCCGAAGTCCTCGAACCGGCAGCGGGCAACCAGTTGCGGCTCGCCCTTCTCGCCGGTGCTCTCGCCGAACTCGTCGAGGCCGTGATCGATCAGGTAGAGCTCGAGGTCGTCCTGGTCGATGCCGTCGGGGCTCAACCGGAACACGCCCATGCGCTTGAACTGGAACGCGACGCTGCCGGTCGTCGCGAGGTTGCCGCCGTGCTTGTTGAACACGTTGCGCACCGACGCGACCGTGCGAGTGGGGTTGTCGGTGGCGCACTCGACCAGCACGGCGACGCCGTGCGGGGCATAACCCTCGTACATCACTTCCTCGAAGTCGGCGGCGTCGCGACCGGAAGCCCGCTTGATCGCGGACTCGACCTTGTCCTTCGGCATGTTCACTGCGCGCGCGTTCTGCATCACGCGGCGCAGCGCGGGGTTCGAGTTCGGGTCGGGGCCGCCCTTCTTGACCGCGATCGTGATGTCCTTGCCGATGCGGCTGAACTGCTTCGCCATGCGGTTCCAGCGGGCGAACATGGCGTGCTTGCGGACTTCGAAGATGCGTCCCATGGGTGCTGGCTCGATCGTTCGTCGGAGGCGGCGCAGGTCCCCGCCGGCTGGCGCGGTGTAGGGCGCGCAATCTACCTGAGCCCGCTGCTGCCCGCACTCGCGGGTGGCTGCGAGGTGGCCATCGCTGCGCGGTGGATACCCGTTTTGGTGTGGCTTTACTGCCACACGATTTTGCGGGGAATCCGTGCGCTCGTCGTTTTTGCGCTGCAAGGTGACGTCGTTGCCGTGAGGGCGTAAAAGACATCGGAGACGCAAGCGGGGGACCGGGCGATAACGATCAGGGAAGGCCCGACCGGGGGACGATGCGGGCCGTCAGGGAAGACTTCGCAAACAGGCCGCGGAGCGATGAGCACCGCGGCTTTTTTTTTAGAAAAGCGTGCCGCGGCGACGAAGCGGGCGCGCTGCAGGCTCAACCGCCCGACCGATCGTTCCGCGCGAAGCCGCGGTGTCCTAGACTGCTCCCGATGGCCTCGATGCCTCCCGGCAAGCCGCGGAGCGGCACTGCAGTGGACGGAGGAGATTTGCGATGACGACGGTCGCCCGAGCCGCGGGCGTGTTTGCGCTCGTGCTCGCCATCACGGCCTGCGACGTGCGTTACGACAGCGACGAAGCGGTCACCCACCAGTTCGGTTCCGACTATTTCGGTGCGGGCGGCGCGCTGAACCTGACCGACCCCGTCGAGGGCGACGCGATGCTCGCGGGTGGGCGAGTCGCGACCGCGGGCGAGATCGGCGGCGACCTGGTCGTCGCGGGAGGTGAGGTCTCGGTCGGTGGCGGCATCGGCGACGACCTGTACGCGGCAGGTGGCGAAGTGCAGCTCGACGCGATCGTCGCCGGCAACGCGCGGATCGCAGGCGGAGACGTTCGCGTCGGGCCCGCGACCGTCGTCACCGGCAACCTGACCTTGACCGGCGGCCGCATCAGTTTCGAGGGCAACACCCACCGGGCGCTGCAGGCGTCGGGCGGCAAGGTGCTGATCGACGGCACGGTGTTCGGCGACGCCGAGGTGCGTGCGGAGCAGGTCGACATCGGCCCGGCCACGCGCATCCAGGGCCGGCTCGTGGTGCGCGGCCCGAACAAGCCCACGATCCCGCCCGGTGCGGCGATCGCGGGAGGGCTCGAGTACCACCGCGCCGATGCGCGCGTCCACTTCGACGAGGGCGACTCGGTGCGCGACGTGCGCACGGTCGCGCACGGGATCGGCTCGTTCCTGTGGATCGTCGGCGTGTTCATCGCGGGCACGCTCTTCATGCTCGCGTTCCCGGCGTACTCCGCGCGCGCCGCCGACTGGATCGGCCGCGAGCCACTGCGCAGCCTCGGCCTCGGCTTCGTCGTGCTCGTGTGCCTGCCGATTCTGGCGGCGATCCTGCTGATCACGATCGTCGGCATCCCGCTCGCGCTGATCATCCTGCTGCTCTACCTGCTGCTGCTGTTCCTGGGCTGGGTCACCGCTGCCTTGTTCGTGGGCCGCAAGGGCCTCGAGCTCGTGCGCCCGTCGCGACCGGCGACGACCGGGCTGCGGCTGCTGGCGCTGTTGCTCGCGACGCTCGCGCTCTGGCTGGTGGGCCGAGTGCCGATGTTGGGCGGATGGATCACGTTCGTCGCGCTGCTGCTCGGCATCGGCTCCCTCGTGTGGCAGGGCTGGCCGCGGCGCACGCCACCGACGACACCGGCGACGCCACCGGCGCCGACGATGCCCGGGGCGCCGGCCTGAGCGACGCGGCCGGACGACCGCCCGCACGCGAGCCGTCCCGCCCGCGCAGCACGATCGTCATCGAGACACCACGGCCGTGGGCGCCGGTCGGCAGTTTGGCTGCGTTCGCGGGGGTCGTGGCCGTGCTGTGGGCGATGCTGCGCGCCTCGACCGGCGATCGCTTCGTGCCGATCCTCGATCACGCCAACCTCGCCTTCCACGAGGGCGGCCACGTGGTGCTCGGCATGGTCTCCGCGCGGCTCGCCGTCTACGGCGGCACGCTCGGCCAGCTGGTGTTTCCGCTCGCGGCCGCGTGGCAGTTCCGTTCGCGCCGGCAGACGCTCGGGTTCGCGCTCGCCGCCGGCTGGGCCTGCGAGAGCCTGCGCAACGTCGCGACCTACATGGGCGATGCGCGCGCGCTCGACCTGCCGCTGATCGGCGGTCTCGATCCGGCCACGCACCACGACTGGCGCGAGATCCTCACGCGCTGGGGCCTGCTGTCGCAGGACGTCACGCTCGGCGGGTTGCTCGCGGCCGTCGCGTGGCTGGTCGCAATCGTGGTTTCATGGTGGCTGATGCGACGGTGGCTCGCGACGCGCGCCGGGGAGTGACCGACGATGACGGGGACCTACTGGCCGCACCTGCTCGCAGTCGCAGCCGGTGCCGGCCTGACGATCCAGGTCGGCATGAACGCGACGCTCGGCCGCCTGCTCGGCTCGGCGCTCTGGGCGACAGTCGTCAATTTTGCGGTCGGCCTCGCCGTACTGCTCTTGTGCACGCTGGCCGCCGGCACGCGCATCGTGCCCGGCACGGCCGGGCAGGTGCCGGCGTGGGTATGGTTCGGCGGCCTGCTCGGCGCCGGATACGTTGCCTCGGTCACGGTGCTCGGCCCGCGGCTAGGCGCGGTCGCGCTGGTCGCGCTGGTGCTCGCGGGCCAGCTCGTCACGGCGCTGGTCGTCGACCAGTTCGGCGTGCTGGGCTTTCCGCGCGTCGAGGTCACGCCGGTCCGGCTGCTCGGGGCGGCATTGCTCGTCGCCGGCACCTTGCTCGTCACGCGGGGGTGAGTCTCAGCCGCCGCCGGCACTGCGTGCCGGAACTTCCTTCGCGATTTCTCGCGCCATCTGCGCGACGATCCGCGCGGCCTGCTCGGGCGAACCCGCACGCATCTCGCCCGCGACCTCGCCGCGCCACGCAAGCCGGCCGAGCCGCGCGTCGTCGACGAACAGGACGATCGATCCTTCGCGCACACGGATCTCGCGCGGCACGCTCGAGGCGGGTGGCGGCTGGATCTCGCTCGGGCTCAGCACCGTGTTGGGCGACGGCGCGCCGATCCGCGGCGTTTCGTTCGTGACGAACCGGCGCACGCCCGAGACCTGGTAGCTCACGACGAGGTCGGCGCCCGTGGCGGCCGGCACCTCGACGTATCCTTTGCGAGCCAGCTCTTCGACCACCGCGGTGCGCGCGAGGCCCTCGGCGATCGAAATCGCGGCCGGCTCGAGCTGCGCAGCAGTGGCGTAGTCCCCGCCCTTCCAATAGAAGGTGTTGGCGGTCGCGACGGTGGTACCGGGCGAGGCGTACGTGTCGACGTCCCAGTGCACGGCGCAACCGGTGGCCGTCACCAGCCAGGCCAGGCAAGCGAGGGCTGCCCGACGGGTCATGTCTGCCTCACGTTTTTCGAGGCCCGGGATTGTACTACGCGGGGCATTCTGTGACGCAGGTCGACGGGTTGAGGCCTGAAATTGGTGCCCCGGAAGGACGCTGGAGCATACTCCCGCGAAATCAGGGGCGCCGACCGGGCCGGGTTGCGGCCGCGCGCGTCGCCCTGCAGGGAGCCTGGATTTTCCCATGAAGACCGTCCTGCTGGCGTACGAGCGCGAACAGGATCTCGCTGCGGTCGAGACCGTGCTGCAGTCGCGCGGGCACAAGGTGCTGAAGGCCCGCAGCGGCGTCGAGGCGCTCGACACGATCCGCAGCGAGACCCCGGACGCGGTGGTGAGCGACGTGATGCTGCCGCGCATGGACGGCTTCGCGCTGTGTCGCCGTCTGCGCGAGGACCCGGCCTTCCTGCAGCTGCCGGTGGTGCTGCACTCGTTCCGTGTCGAGGGCCCCAAGTACGAGGCCTTCGCGGCGGAAGTCGGCGCGCTCAAGTTCCTGCCGCGCGGCTCGACGCTCGACGACCTTGCTGCCGCACTCGACGAGACCCCGGGCTCGGGCACGATGCGCATGCCGGCACTCGTCCCGGGCCTGCTCGACCGCCGCGAACAGGACCGCCGGCGCCTCGCCGAACTCGAGAAGCAGCTGCGCGATCTCGAAGTGGCACACCAGCAGGTCGCGGCCGCCGAGCGAGTCGCCCGCGAGCGGGCCGAATACGAAGCGCGTGCCCGTGCCGAGTTCGCCGCGTCCGAGTCGGTGCGGATCAAGGAACTGCAGCACCGCATCCGCGACCTCGAGGCCGCGCAGAAGCAGGCCGCCGAGGCGGCCGAGACGCAGACGCGCACCCTCATCGAGGATTCGAAGGCTGGAGGGGCGAAACTCGCGACGCTCGAGAGCCGCCTGGCCGAACTGCAGACCGCCCGCGCCCGTGCCCAGTCGGCCGCCATCGATGCGGAGCGTGCCTTCGCGTCGCAGCCGACCCCGACTTACGTCGTCGACATGGAATCGCGGCTCGTGCACGCGGCGAGCGACACGGCCGCGGCCCTCGCCGGCGTCGAGCCGGCTGCGCTGCGCGGCAAGCCCTTCCTCGACGTGGTCCCCGGCGCCGCATTCCCCGACGACGCCGCACGCGAGGCCATCGTCGCGCTGCGTCGGCCGGACGGCAGCGACGCGCGCCTCGAGCTGCGTCGGCTCGCGACGTCGTATGCCGGCCGCGCCTGCTGGATCGTCACTGCCCGGGACGTCACCGAGGACGTTGCGACGCGTACCCGGGCCCAGGCACTCATCATCGAAGCCCAGGCGCTCGAGGCCGCGCCGGAGCCGTGCGGCGTCGTCGACGCGGACGGCCGCTTCCGCTACGGCAACGGCGCGCTGCTCGCACTGCTCGGGGTCGGACGCCCGGAGCTCGAGTCGCTGACGCTCCAGGCGCTCGACGCCGACGCCGGCACCGATTCGACCATCCGCACCGCGGCACTCGCGATGCAGGGACCGCACCGGCAGGAATTGCGCTGGCGCCGGCCGGCCGGCACGGTCGTAGACGTGGAGCTCGCGGTCGTGCGCTACGGTGCCGACGGCAACCTCAGGGTCGTCAACGTCCGCGACGTGTCCGCCCTGCGCCGCACGGCGCTGCGCAACCAGCGCGATCAGCTCCGCTCCGCGAGGCTGCTCGACCTCGCCCAGCGCGTGCACGGACTGACCGAGAACGAGATCCTCGACGGCGCACTGCAGCTCACCCAGGAGCTGACGGGCAGCCCGCTCGCCTTCGTCTTCCTGGCCGGCGCCGAAGCGCCGATCGTGGAACTCGCGGCCCGGCGTGGTGGCGAAGCCGCAAACGAGCCGATCACCACGCTGACGCGCTGGCGCGGTGCGCCGCCGCAGTCGAGCGCGCTCTACGAGTGCGCGGGCTCGCAGCGATCCGTGGTGCGCGAGGCGCCCGAGCCTGCCGGTGTGCTGCAGCAGGCCGGGTTGCCGGCCGAACTCGCGCGCCAGGTCGTCACGCCCATACTGGAGGGCGGACGCCTGACCGGCGTGCTGCTGCTGGCGGACGCGCCCCATCCTTACGACGACGACGACCGTCGCAACGCCGCGCACGTCGCGGACGCTGCCTGGAAGCTGCTGCGGCGCCGACGCTCCGATGCCGAGATCGTGAGCGCCATGGACCACATGGAACGCGTCATGTTCGGCGCGATCGAGTCGCTCGCGCAGCTCGCCGAGGCGCAGGACGCCTGCAAGGTCGGCCGCTCGAAGCGTGTCGGCGACTACGCGGCCGGCATCGGTACCGCGCTCGGGTTGCCGGGACACACCGTGCGTGGACTGCGCGTCATGGGCCAGCTCATCGACGTCGGCATGCTGCAGATCCCGCGCGAGATCCTCTGGCGGCCGGGCACGCTCGCGCCGTCGGAGTTCGAGCTGGTCAAGACCCACGCGGAACGTGGCTACGACGTACTCAAGTCGATCGAGTTCCCGTGGCCGGTGGCCGACGTCGTGCGCCAGCACCACGAGCGGCTCGACGGCTCCGGCTACCCGCACGGTCTGCGCGGCGACGACATCCTGCTCGAGGCACGCGTGGTCGCGGTGGCGGACGCGGTCGAGGCCATGCTCGCGCAGCGTCCGCACCGTCCCGCGCTGTCGCTCGCGGCCTGCATCGACGAACTTCAGTCCCAGGCGGGCCGGCGGTACGATGCACGGGTCGTGAAGGCGTGCGTCAAGCTGCTGCGCGACGGACAGGCATCGGGCCAGGTCCCGGCCCCGATCCACCAGGAAGGCGACGCGCCGGGTCAGCGAATCGCCTGAGGGCGATTCGCGCAATGCACCTGCAGTTCTACGGCGCGGCCGGTGAAGTCACCGGCTCCTGCCACATCGTCGAAGTCGCGGGACGCCGCCTGCTGCTCGACTGCGGCATGATCCAGGGCGGCGACCACCCCGCAGCGCGCAACCGCGAGCCCTTCCCGTTCGAGGCGACCAGCATCGATGCCGTGGTGCTGAGCCACGCGCACATCGACCACTGCGGCCGCCTGCCGCTGCTGCTGCGCCGCGGCTACCGCGGCCCGATCCACGCGACGGCGGCATGCCGCGACCTCGCACGCATCCTGCTGCTCGACAGCGCGCACTTGGCGCAACGCGACGCCGAGCGCGCGCTGCGGCGCCC
>CAVQQX010000184.1:0-14305 GCA_963714645.1 uncultured Gammaproteobacteria bacterium | reverse complement strand
CTGCTCGTAGGCCTCCATGTAGTCCTTCCAGTGCTTGCCGGCTCCTCGAAGTCCTGGGGGTCGACCTTCCACTGCCGGCTGGGGTCCTCCAGTCGCTTGCGGAGGCGGTCCAACTGCTCGTCCTTGCTGATGTGCAGGAAGAACTTCAGCACCCGCGTGCCGCCGTCGGTGAGCAATTGCTCGAAATCGTTGACGTGCTCGTATCGCCGCGACCAGACGGCCTTGGGCACGAGGTTGTGTACGCGGACGATCAGCACGTCCTCGTAGTGGCTGCGGTTGAAGATGCCCATCTTGCCGGCCGGGGGGACGTTGCGGTGGACCCGCCAGAGGAAGTCGTGGGCCAGCTCGACCGAGTTGGGCGCCTTGAAGGCGGTGACCTGGCAGCCCTGGGGGTTCAGGCCGGTCATCACGTGCCGGATGACGCCGTCCTTGCCGGCGGCGTCCATGGCCTGGAAGACCACCAGCAGGCTGCGCGTGCCCTCGGCATAGAGCAGGTAGTGCAGCTCCGACATCCGGCTGATGTTGCGTTCCAGTACGGCCTGGGCCTCGGCCTTGTCGGCAAAGCCGGGCGTCGAATCGGGATCGATCCTGTCCAGCCGGACGGCCTTGCCGGGCGGCACCATCAAGTTGTGGGCGAGCTTCATGGACGTTCTCCTGAAGTGCGGGTGCAAACACAGTGTACCCGAAGCAGGAGGGTCCGGCTAGATAGATATTATAGGTCTTTTGGGTCGTATAAGACCTATACGACCCATAAGACCCATGAATGCCCGCCTTACGCCGCGTGCCCGTATCGGTCCTTGGATTCCAGTTCCAGCTTGAGCGACAGGGCCTGGAGCAGGTCTCGCAGCGAGAGCACGCCCCGCAGGTGCCGCGCCCGTCCACAACCAGCAGCCGAGGCGTGTTGGTGCGGCTCATCACGCCCAGGGCGTCCATCGCGTCCTCGTTCTCCGGGACGGCGGTATCGGTGGTACACGGCTGGGCGACCTGCGCCACGGGCGTGACCGGCCAGAGGTCTCGCGGCACGGCCTTGACGGCGTCGAGGGTCACCTGCCCGATCAACTCGCCGCGCGGGTCGATCACCGGGATCACCGTCGCCATCGCGCGACGCTACGACGCCGAGGCGCCCGTAATCGGACGGCCCGCCGGTCAAGTCCACTCCCGCCCGCGGCAGGTCGGCCGGCGCGTCTTGCAGCACGTTGACCGTGCCGTGCACGGCGTTCGAGCCGTACAGCGCGCTGCCCGTGCCGCGCAGCACTTCGATCGCATCGGCCTGTTCGGTGTTGATTTCGAACATCTCGTTCACGTTGCAGAACCCCGTCGGACGCACCGGCACGCCGTTCTCGAGGAACAGGAACGCGCCGCAGGATCCGGCGCCGGTCAAGACCGGCGAGCGGATCGCCGTGAGGCTTTCCTGCCCGCTGCCGCGCTGGATCATCGCGCCCGGGATCCTGTTCAGCGCCTCGCTGCTGTGGGTGGCGCCCGTGAGGTCGAGGTCGGCACCCGCGATCCGATCGATGCTGAGTGGAGTGGCGAGCTTTGCCACGGCTTGTCGCTGGGCCGTGACTACGATTTCCTCGAGGCTGCCGCGCCCCGCCGCGTGGGCCGCGACCGCGTTGCCCCAAAGCTCCGCCACCACGACCGCGCACGCTGCGGCACGAGGACCCGATGCCGGGACGTGGACTCTCGATTGCACCGGAGCATTATCGATCATCCGGGGAACCGCCCTCGGCGTCATCGACCACAGGGCGGGCGTCGGCCGGCGGTGCGAGGACCGCAACGGGCGTGAGGCCGTCGTTTGCTAACATCGCCGAATTTCCACGGGCCCGGACATCGCCGATGCCACACCGACCGCGTCCTTCGCACCCGGCCCGGGAACGGATCGCGCCCTGGCTCGCTTGCATCGTTCTGTGCGCCACCTCGGCCACCGACGCGCGTGCCGCCGGGCCGGCCACGGCAGCAGCGACGCCCGCCGTCGTCCCGGCCGCGGCGCTCACGGATTCGAGGCCACGCATCGGGCTGGTGCTGAGCGGAGGCGGCGCGCGTGGCGCGGCGCACGTCGGCGTGATCCGTGCCCTCGAGCAGCTCCACATCCCGATCGACGCCGTGGCCGGCACGAGCATGGGGGCGGTCGTCGGCGGTCTCTACGCCGCCGGATTGAGCGGCGAGGAGATCGAGAGCGTGTTCAACCGGCTCGACTGGGAGGAGATGATCCGGGATCGCGCGCCGCGCAAGGATCTCGCGTACCGGCGCAAGCAGGACGATCGCAACATCCTCGCCCGCGGTGCGCTGGGCGTCAGCCCTGGCGAAGGAGTCGTGCTGCCGCTCGGGCTCGTCGGCGGGCAGCGCATCAACCAGGTGCTCCGCGCCGCGACGGCGCGCGTCGCCGACGTGCAGGATTTCGATCGCCTGCCGACGCCGTTCCGTGCGCTCGCGACCGATCTCGAGACCGGCGAGCCGCTCGTGCTGGGGCAGGGCGACCTGGTGACCGTGCTGCGCGCGAGCATGTCGGCGCCCGGCGTGCTGACGCCGGTCGAGCTCGCCGGACGGCTGGTCGTGGACGGCGGGCTGGTCGACAACCTGCCGGTGCAGCTCGCGCGCAGCATGGGCGTCGACCGGCTGATCGTCGTCGACGTGAGTTTTCCGCTCGCGCGCCGCGAGGACCTCGGGTCCGCGCTCGACGTCACCAACCAGATGATCGGCATCATGGTGCGCCGCGGCACGCAGCAGTCGAAGGAACGCATGGAGCCCGGCGACGTCCTGATCGCACCCAACCTCGGCGCCATGACGACCCTCGAGTTTGCGCGCATGCCGGAAGTCATGGAGCGGGGTCGAACGGCCGCGCTCGCCAGCCGTGCGGGGCTCGCCGCACTGGTCCTGCCCGCTCCCCAGTACGAACAGTATGTTGCAGCGCGCGCTCGCGCGCCCGAGCCCCCGGTGCGAATCGCATTCGTGCGTCCGAGCGAAAATTCCAGGTCGGAAACCCGTCGGGTGGAGGCGGTCTTCGGCGACCTCGTCGGTCGCAAGCTCGATTCTCCGGAGCTGCAACGCCGGCTCGCCTCGCAATACAGGCTGGATCAGTTCGAGAACGTCGACTATCGCGTGGTCGGGGACGACCGGGCCCGCGGCATCGAGGTCGACCTGCGCCGCAAGTCGTGGGGTCCGGCATTCCTGCGACTCGGCGTCGGAGTCGAGAACGACTACGAAGGCGGCGCGACGGCGAACGCCGCCGCACGACTTCGGCTCACGGGACTCAACTCCCTGGATGCCGAGTGGACGCTCGACGGCCAGGTCGGCGAGGAGCCGCGCTTCGCCACGGATCTCCACCAGCCGCTGTCGCTGCGCTCGCCCGTGTTCGTCGCCCCGGCTGTCAGATACGAGACGAAATCCGTGCAGCTCGTGAGCGATGCCGGTGACCGGATCGCCCGCTATCGCATCCGCGATACCGAGTTCTCGCTGGCGTTCGGCGCGGAGCTGGCGACCTGGGGCGAAGTGCGCGCGGGGCTGCGGTATGGCGACGGCAGCGCGCGCATCCTGGTCGGGGACCCGACGCTGCCGGCCGGCGACTACGACCTGGGCGGCGCGTTCCTGCAGCTCGGCTTCGACCGGCTCGACAGCGCCTATTTTCCGAAGCAGGGACAGGCGTTCCGGGCCTCGTGGCTCGCCGACCGCGAATCGCTCGGTGCGACTCGCGACGCGGACATCGTGCGGGCATCGTTCGAGTTCGCGCGCGGTCGCGGCCGCTACAGCTTCGTGTGGTCGACCGACGTGGGCTCCGCGCTCGACGACGTCGTGGTCTCGCCCCAGGAGCTGTTCACGCTCGGCGGCTTGTTCGATCTGTCGGGCCTCGCGCCCGACAGCCTGACCGGGACCCAGTACGGCATCACCCGCGGAATCCTGTACCGGCGGATCAGCCGCGGCGGCACGGGTTTCTTCGAGTTTCCCGCGTACCTCGGCGTGTCGGTCGAGGCGGGCAACGTCTGGCAGACGCGCGACGACGTCGATTGGGACGACCTGCACGCGGGCGGCAGCCTGTTCCTCGGCGCCGAAAGCCCGTTCGGTCCGGTCTACCTGGCGGCAGGCCTCGCGAGCGGCGGTGAAACGGCTTTCTACCTCTATCTCGGCAAGACGTTCTGAACGGCACGACCGCGGTCACGCCCCCCGGTGTTCCGCTAGAATGCGCGTTCCCCCGGAGTTTCCAGCCGATGACCATCGCGAACGAGCACAACCTGCGGCAACCGCTGCCGGCGGCCCGACCGTACGGGCTGCGTCTGCGTCCGCGACGCAACGATCCGTTCCGCCACCTCGTGGGCGACGACTGGCACAAGGAGCACTGGTTCGCCACGCGCACCGAGCGCGATGCGGCGCTCTCGCAAATGCGCGGTCGCTACCTTTATTTCCGGCCCGGCGACGCGCCAACGCTCGAGTTCGAGACGATCGATCCCTGAGCGTCCTCGTCATCGCCGGCGATCGCCGGCTCCTTCGCGGTCCGACCACCCGAGCAGGCGCCGCGTCACCAGTCGATAGAGCGGCTTGCCGGCGCGATGCCAGGCGGCGGCGACGACGGACCGTCGCGCGAGCATCGCGCGCTGGCGTGCCGTCAGCGACCCGGGGCAATACGTTCGCTTGTGCTTCAGCAGGTGGCGCAGGTCGTCGTAGGCGAGCGCGCGAAACCGCCAGCCCCTGCGCAAGGGTCGCATCGCGAGCTGGAAATCGAGCAGCGCGGGTTCACCGGGCGGCGTGACGAGCCAGTTCGGTTCCTTGGCGAGGTCGTTGTGCACGATGCCGCTCGCATGAAGAGTGCGCAGCAACCGCAACGCCGCGCGGTAGTACGCTCGATCGGTCGGCCGCGCCAGGTGCATCGGCGTGCCCTCGAGCCAGGTGCGACGCAGTCGACACCCGTCCCACGAGACCAGCCGCGGTACGCCGTCGACGCGCGCCGCCTGCACCAGCATGCGCGCTTCGCGCGCGGCCAGGCGTCGCGCCAGCGGGCGCGCCCACCAACGCGCCATGCCCGTGTCGCGCTCGACGCAGGCCTCCGCATCCGGCTGCGCGGCGGTCCGGGAGACAGTCCCGAACGAATCGCGCTTGAGCAGCGTCAAGGCAGCACGAACCAGGGCGGCCAGCTGCCGGCGCGCTGCAGCAGATGCGCGACGTCGACCAGCGCGAACGCGAGCAGCAGGCTGCCGGCGTCGAGAAATGCCTTCCAGACCACGGGTGGCCGGATCTCGAGCGCCGCCGGCACGACGTACTGCGACCGGTCGGGCCACAGGGCAGGCACGCTGGCGCGGTACTGGCGAGCCGCGTCTCCGTGGATCGACTCGAGCAGGCGATCCTCGTCCTGCAATGCGCGGGCGTGGAGCAGGGCGGCGACGGACGTGAGGGCGAGCAGCAGAACGACGCTGCGCGTGCACAGTCCGAGCCCGAGCATGCCGATCAGGCTCAATGCGTAGAGCGGGTGCCGGCACGCTGCGTAAGGACCGACGCGGACGAGCGACGAGTCCTTCGACCCGGCGATGAAGAGCGACGTCCACAGGCGTCCGAGCGCGGCCACCACCACGAGCGCGAAGCCGGCGGCGGCAAGCAGCGTCCCCCAAGCTCCCGTGAACGTCGGCCGTTCCGAGACCGCGACCGCCAGCACGCAGGCCAGGACCGCGAGCGCCATGAGGCGCACGCGCGGCGTGCTGCGCGAGACGGAGGACGGTGCACGGGGAGGGCTCGTCATGCACGCATTCTAGCGGCCGGTTAAAGTGCGCGAATGAGATGGCTCGGCGACTACTTCGGCTTCCTCGCGGGGGCGCTGCTCGCGATCCTGCCGATCGTCAACCCGTTCGGCGCGGTGCCGCTCGTGATCTCTGCGTCGGGCCACCTGCCGGAGCAGGAGCGGCTGCGCCAGATCCGGCGCGCCTGCATCTACGTGTTCTTCCTCATGGCAGGCTTCCTGTTCGCAGGCGGCGTCATCATGAACTTCTTCGGCCTGTCGCTGCCGGGCATGCGCATCGCCGGCGGACTGATCGTCGGGTTCCTCGGGTTCCAGATGCTCTTTCCGAACCCGATCTCGGACCGGGAGGAGATGACCAAGGCCGCGGGCAGCAAATACGACATCGCGTTCACGCCGCTCGCGATGCCCGGGCTGAGCGGGCCCGGCACGTTCGCCGTGGTGATGAGCCTGTCCTCGCAGGCCGCATCGCGCAAGGGCTGGCTGGGCATGGTGGATTTTCTGGCCGTGTTCACGGCGATCCTGCTGACAGCATTGCTCGCCTGGTTCGTGCTGAGCGGGGCGGAACGCGTCAACCGGCTGCTGGGGGCCACCGGCATGATCGCGCTCACGCGCCTCACCGGATTCCTGATGATCTGCATCGGCGTGCAGTTCTTCATCAACGGGCTCACCATGATCCTCGAGGACCCCGGTTTCTGGTCGGGCCTCGCCGCGGCCGTGCGGGCCGGCGGCGGCCGGCCATGAAGCCCGCGGATCCGGCCTGACGTATGCTGGCAACCTGCCCGGCGACGCTCGCCGGGTGCGCGTCCAGGAGGATGTCGGATGTTCACGCTACGCAGGAAGAAGCTCGAGCTCCCGACCGCGGCCGAGGCACTGCCGGGTCGTGTCGAGCGCCAGGCAGTGCCGGCGCAGCATTTCGTGAATGGACACCGGCTCGAGCCGCCATTCCCCGCCGGCATGAAATTGGCGTTGTTCGGCATGGGGTGCTTCTGGGGCGCGGAGCGCAAGTTCTGGACGTTGCCGGGCGTGTACAGCACGTCGGTCGGCTACGCCGGCGGAACGACGCCCAATCCGACCTACGAAGAAGTGTGTTCCGGCCTCACCGGCCACAACGAAGTCGTACGCGTCGTCTACGATCCCCGCGAAGTCACCTACGACGAGCTGCTGAAGGCATTCTGGGAATCGCACGACCCGACCCAGGGCATGCGCCAGGGCAACGACGTGGGCACGCAGTACCGGTCGGGCCTCTACTGGCACGACGACGAGCAGCGGACGGCTGCCGAACGCAGCGCCGCCGCCTACGGCGCGACGCTCCGGGAAGCGGGCTTCTCAGCTATCACGACCGAGATCGTGCCGGCGCCCGAGTTCTACTACGCCGAGGGCTACCACCAGCAGTATCTCGCCAAGAACCCTGGCGGCTACTGCGGCCTCGGCGGGACAGGCGTGAGCTGCCCCGTCGCGCTTCCGGTCGATCCGACCTGATTGCCTGCCTCAGGCGCCCGCGAAAAAAAGAGCGACGGAAGACGAGTGTCTCCACCCGTCGCCCGTCGCGAGCCTCGGCCCGTCAATCGTCGTTGGCGCCCGCTGCGATCCACGCCCTGACGTCGTCGATCGTCGCCTGGTCGAGGAATGGCCCGCCCAGAGGCATCCTCGAGCCCCCGATGTCGGGCGCCCCTTCGAGCTTGTGGATCAGGTAGCTGTTGGCCGGGTCTCCCGGCTCGACGCGCATCAACGCCGGTTTCTCCAGGCTCGCGACGTTCACGAGGCTGCCCCAGGACTGTCCCGCGCGGAGGTCCATCGACCCCGGCAGCGCGCCACCTGGTGCGTTGCTGCCGTCGTGGCAGCCGGAACATCTCGGCGTGAACACGTCCGTCTGCAGCTGTGACAGCGTCACGGTCGCCACGGCATTCGAGACCGTGACGGTCACGATCGGGGAGGTACCGACGTTGCCGCTCGTGTCCGTCGCCGTCGCCGTCAGGTCGACCGTGCCGTCGGGCACCGCCGTGGTGTCCCACTCGACGGAGTAGGGGGCCGTCGTCACGGTGCCGAGCGAATCGCCGTCTGCGAAGAACTCCACGCGGGCGATGTTCGTCGGCGACGTGGCCGTCGCCGTCACGTTGGTCGTCCCCGATACCGTGCCCGTCGGCGCCGTGACCGTCACGACCGGCGGTTCGTTGAGCACCGGCGGGGTCGCGCCCAGGTCGATGCGGCCGATCTCACCGTTGACTTCGTCGTTGGTCCCGGCGGCGTAGAACAGCGTGCTCGCTGGCTGGTTGTGCGCGTCGTTGCCGAACGCGATGCCCCACAGTCCGGCCACTGCGAGTGGCTCACCCGCGTCATCGACGACGGTGCCGACGAGCGCGCCGGTGCCGGGGTCGTATCCGTGGATCTGGCCATCCCCGAAATTGCCCACCAGCAGGGTCCCGCCGAGCGTGCCGAACTCCTCGGGGGCGAGTGCCATGCCCCACGGGGCATTCAGCAGTCCACCGTCATCGATGAGTCGCTCGACGAAGACTCCGTCGGCGTCGAACACATTGACGATGCCGAGCCCGGCGCCCGGCAGTTCGTCGTCGTTGTCCGGCGGCGCCTGCTTGGCGTAGCTCACATAGATCAGCGTGCTGCCTTCGGGTCCGTTCGGGATCGCCTGGATGCCGAACGGCGCATAGCCCTCCGGCAGCGCGGGGTCCTCGAACGCGAACTGCGTCGCCGTGGGCGCCTGCCGGGCGTAGGTGCCGTCGAACACGTCGACCTTGCCGTTGCGGAAATCCGCGGCGTACAGGAAATTAGCCGTGCCGTTGCTTGCGATCGCAAGGCCCGTGTACTTCGCTCCGCCGTCGTCCATGTAGACGACGATGGCTTGCCCGGGGTCGACGGCGGGTGACCAGCCGGCGATCGCGCCGGATTCTCCGTTGAAGATGAAGAGCGCCGTGCCGGAGTCGCCGCCGGACGACACCGTGAAGTCGGTCGTGCCGTTGGCCACGATCCCGGTGGGCGCGAACGCGACACCGGCCGCCGGATCCGGCAGCTGCACCACCAGAGGTGTCGCGAGCGGCTGTGGCTTGCCATTGCCGTCGTAGACGGTCGAGGTCGCGGAGAGATTGTTGGCGACCCAGAGCGGCGAGGTCGGGCCGAATGCGATGCCCCATGCGTTGCCGATCCTCGCATCCGTCGTGATCGCACCGGTGCCGGCAGTGTCCGCGATCAGCTTCGTCGCGGAAAAGGCGCTCGCGGCTTCGACGGCCACGGTCGCCGTGGCCATGCCTTCGCGTGGGAACTCACCGCCGCTGCAGGCGAGCGTGTACGCGATGTTGCCCGCCGCGGTCGGCGTGACCGTTTCCGTCCCCGACGCATCGCGTGCGCCGGTCCAGGCGCCGCTTGCGGTGCACGCGGTGCCGGCGTCGGATGTCCACGTGAGGACAGTGCTCTGGCCGAGCACGATCGAGGCCGGGGCGGCGGACAGCGTGACGGTGGCTCGACGACCGTCATTGTCGTCGTCGGAGTCGCTGCAGCCCGCGATCCCGAGTGAGGTGATGACGAGAACGCCTGTCGCAAGTAGGCGCGGGACAGCGCGCCGCCGGGACCGCTTCATGAGGTGCTACTCCTTCGCGTGGAACGAGGTGCGCGAAGACGCGCGTCTTCGCGTGTTGCCTGCGTGAGTGCCCTGCGGCACGTAAAAAGGTTCACGTCTTCTCGAAATCGAGATCCGGACCACGACGTTTGAACCGCTCGCGGACGCCCGGGCACTCACGGCACAGCTCACTCGAAGCGAGGTGCCGGAATGCGAGGCCGCAGGCGCACGTGCATCGCGATCGCGTCGTCGACGATCCTCGCGGCCGCGTGCGCCGGGAACGGCGAGGGTCTCGACTCGAGCGGACGTCCGATCGGGTCGGGTCCGCCGGACGGAGGACCGCTCACTGCCGACTTCGACTCGATCCAGGCGCACGTCCTCACGCCGGCCTGTACCAGCTGTCACGCGGGCGCGAGTGCGCCGCAGGGGCTGCGTCTCGATGCCGGGAACAGCTACGACCTGCTCGTCGGCGTGCCGAGCACGGAACAACCCTCGCTGCTGCGCGTGGAGCCGGGCGATCCCGGCGGCAGTTACCTCGTGCAGAAGCTCGAGGGGAGCGCATCGGTCGGCGCCCGCATGCCGCTCGGTGGCCCGTACCTCGACCAGGCGACGATCGACGTGATCCGGCAGTGGATAACCGACGGCGCGCAGCGGTCGCCGGCCGCCGCTGCGGACAGCCCCGGCTCGTTCGACCTGGCCACGACGTTCCCTGCGGACGGCGCGCGGCTCGCCGTTGCAGAAGCGCGCGGGCCGTTCGTCGTCGCATTCACCGGCGAACTCGACCAGACGCGCATCGGGCCCGCGACCGCAATCCTCGAGCGCATCGGGGCGCCGGACGAGGCGCAGCGGGTCGCGATCGACGTCGCGGTTTCCGCCGCGAATCCACGCGCGATGCTCGTGACGGCGCGTGCAGACCTCGCGCCGGGTCGCTACGTCCTGCGTCTTGCGACACGCGACCTGGCGCACGTGGGTGGCATGCCCCTCGCGCACGCGGATGGCGCGCCGGATTCGTCGCTGTTCATCCGGTTCGACGTCGGGAGGTCGCGATGAAGTTGCGCGGAAAGCTCGGGAGTTGCCTGTGGATCGCCGTGTTGCCGCTCGCGGCACAGGCCGAGCCGTATCTTGCCGTGCAGCAGGGTTACAAATGCGTCGCCTGCCACGTCAATCCGACCGGTGGCGGAATGCGCAACGATTTCGGCGTCGTCTTCCTGCAGAACTCGATGCCGGCACGTACGCTGCCCGACTCGCTGCCGCGGTGGCTCGGGAAGGTCGGCGACTTCGTGAGGCTGGGCGGCGACCTGCGCGAGAACTGGACCCGCATCGACGTCCCGGACGCAGACGCGCAGGAGCAATGGGACCTGCAGCAGCTGCGCGTGTATGCGGCCGTCGACGTGATCCCCGGCCGGCTCGCACTCTACGTCGACGAAGGACTGGCGCCCGGCAACGCGCAGACCCGCGAGGCGTATGCGATGTACACCTCGGCGGAGCCCGGCTGGTACGTGAAAGGCGGGCGCTTCTACCTGCCGTTCGGCTGGCGCCTGCAGGACGACACCGCGTTCGTGCGGCAGGTCACGGGTATCGGCATGAATACCGAGGACGAAGGCGTCGAGCTGGGCTACGAATCGTCCAGGTGGTCGCTGCAGCTCGCGGTATCGAACGGTGCGGCGAACGCAGGGACGGGACAGGGTCACCAGTTCACCGGGCAGGCGGCCCGGGTGTACGAGCGAGGCCGGATCGGCCTTGCGGCCTCGCAGACCGACTCGCCGGCAGGCGACCGCGTCGTCGGCGGCGTGTTCGGTGGACTGCGCACGGGCCCGGTCGCATGGCTCGCGGAGGCGGACTACGTGCGGGACGAAGGCTTTGCCGAAGGCACGCGCACGATGCTCGTCGGACTGGCCGAAGTGGACTGGGCGTGGCGGCGAGGGCACAACGTCAAGCTCACGGCGGAGTACTTCGATCCCGACCGCGACATCGACGAGGACCAGAAGACGCGCTGGAGCGCCGTCTACGAGTACACGCCGCTGCCGTACCTGCAACTGCGCGCAGGCGCCCGCATCCACGAGGGCATCCCGCAGAACGACCTCGACAATCGCCGCGCCTGGTTCTTCGAGCTGCACGGATTCTTCTGAGCGAGAACCGAACTCACCGCCGTTCGCTGACACGCGCCTCCGGGGCGGCAGCGAGTCCGGGGGAAGGGTCCGCGTCCGTGTTCTCGCAGTGGCCCTGGCGGCGCAGCGCCACGAGTGCGCGACAGGCATTGATCGCGTTGAACGTGCCGCTCGGCGTGGCCACGCGTCGGGAGGTGCGGGCCAGCACGCGCGAGAGCTCGGCGGGGGTGACGTGCTTGCCGCTCGCGAGCAGCAAAGCGACCACGCCCGAGGCCTGGGCGGCTGCCAGCGAGCTGCCCGAGGCAAAGTCGTAGCGCCCGCCGGGCACGAGCGTCAGGACGTCGTTGCCCGGCGCGACGATGGCCGCGGCCTCACCGTCGAGGCGGCCCGGCGAGTCGACCATCACGACACCGTCGACGTCACCGGGGAAGCCGCTGCGGGCACCGGCCGGGGGCGCGGCAGCGACGAACACGATGCCGCGTTGCAGGCCGCGCAGCACGAGCCGGGCGAGCAGGGGATCGGACGGCCCTGCCAGGCTCAGGTTGACGAGGTCGACGCGTCCGTCGATGGCGGCGACCAGCGCCTGTGCGAGCGTGAACGAGTTGCAGACCGCACGGCCGTCGGCGCCGGGTTGCTGCCAGCACGCCTTGTATGCCAGCAGCGTGACGTCGGGCGCGATGCCGGCGATGCCGATCCGGTTGTTTGCGAGCGCGCCGATCACGCCCGCGACGCCGGTGCCGTGCATGTCCGCCGCGAATGCCTGCGCGTCGCCGTCGACGAAATTGCGAACCTCGGCGATCTGCCCGCGCAGGTCCGGGTGACGGAGGTCGACCCCGGTGTCGATGATCGCGACACGGGTGCCGCGTCCGCGGGTCCATTGCTGGGCCTCCGCGACTGCCATCTGCCCGAGGTTCCGCTGCAGCCATGCGTAGGGGTCGTTGTACGTCGCCGGCGTCGACTGGGTCGCGAAGCTCGCCAACGGTTGCGCGGACTCGACGCGCAGGTCGGCGGCGAGCCGTTCCAGCAAGCGGTCGCGGTTCGCGGCCGGTGGCAACTGGTAGACCACGCAATGGACGCCGAGTACCACGATAGGCCAGCTCGCAGCCGGCAGCAGCGAATAGTCCGCCGCGATCGATCGTGCGGACGCGCGGGCGGCGGGCGACATAGTGTACCCGGCGCTGCCGTCGTAACCACGCGCGGTCCCTGCGGCACGCAGGCCCATGGACTGCGCAGCGTTGCGCACCGTGACGACGACGTAGCGATCGGGCGCCGCGCGTGCCCCGGGCGGCAGGTGTACGGCCAGGTCACGCATGCCGGGCGTGGCGCATCCGGCGAGCAGGACGCCCAGCAACCAGCAGGCGAGGCGAACGGCAGCGTTCATCGCGACGCGGCCGGCGTCGCCAGGATCGGCTCGGCAAACACGATCCGCGCGTCGGCGCGCAGGCGCGGCAGCGCGGCATCGACCGCCGCGGGCGTCGCGTCGTCACCGCCCAGCTGCAGCGCGTAGGCTCCCGCCTCCGAGGGCCCGTCGACGATCCGCGCGTCGAACTGACCGAGCAGGGCGGCGATCTCCGCCGACGTCGTCGTGGGTGCGAACACGATCCGCAGGTGAGCGCGGCCCGGCGCGCCCGTCGTGGACGAGGCGAGCGTGCGGAACTCGGCCGGCCCGCCGAAGCGGCGAGCATCCCGCCAGATGGCCGATCCCAGCAGCGCGAGGCCGATCGCCTGCCCCACCAGTGCGGCGACGAGCCAGCGCTGCAGGTGCGGCCGCGTCCGACGGGTCGCAGGCAACGCGCGGGCGGCGGGCGTCTCACGGTCCAGCTCGTCGATCCGGGTCATGAGTTTCTGCAGCGAGGCCTGCGGGGCGTACTGCACCTGCCGGTGTTCGTCCTCGAGCAGCCGGCCGTGCAGTGCGCGTTGCTCGTCGAGCTCGGCGCGACAGGTCGGGCAGGATGCCGCATGGGTCTCCACGCGTACTCGCTCGACCGGATCGAGCCGGCCGGTCACGAACCAGGGCAGCAGCCGCCCCGCTTCGCTGTCGCAGGCGCCGCGTTCGTGGTCAGCGTTCAAGGTCGCGCTCTCCCGCGAGCAGGATCCGCAGCTTGCGCCGCGCGTGGAACATGCGTGTCTTCACGGTATTGACGGGGCAGTCCATGATCTCCGCGATCTCGGCGCACGAATGGCCGAGGTAATAGGTGAATTCGACCACGAGACGCTGCTCGACGGGCAGTGCCGCCAACGCCCGTGCGATCGACTGGCCTCGCGCGGCCTGGTCGATGTCGGCGCCGGCGTCGCTGCCTGCGTCCACGGCTTCGGATTCGTCGGCCACGGGATGCAGGCTGGCGCGACGGAACGTCTTGAGCGCGCGCCGGTACGCGATGCCCATCACCCAGGTCGAAACCCGCGACGACCCGCGGAAATCCCCCGCACGCTGCCAGACGATCCAAAGGGTGTCGTTGATGATCTCCTCGGCGAGGTCGTAGTGGCGGGTCATGCGCGTCAGGAATCGCGCCAGCCTGCGGTGGTAGAGGTGGTAGAGCGCCTGGAACGCGTCGCGGTCGCCGGACGCCGTCCGTCGCAGCAACTCGCGCTCGTGGGTGTCGCCGACGGCGTGAGCCTCCGACTCGCTGCCTGCGACCCTGTGGGCCTCCACGTCCACGAATGCGCCTCCGCCCGGGGATGCCGGGGCCGCCTTACATCGGTGAGTGCCGCACGCGCAGCATGGGGTTCAATCGGGCGGCTGGAAATGCCAGATCGCCGTCAGGGCCCAGCGCCCGCCGGCGACCCGGTCGCCGAACAGTTCGCGCGCCGCCGCGTCCGTGCCGAAATGCGCGAGGTCGAGCTCGAATGCGCCACGATTCCACGAGAGGCCGAGGCTCCAGGCGCGGTACGACCGGTCGAGCAGGGACAGAA
>CAVQQX010000183.1:0-5810 GCA_963714645.1 uncultured Gammaproteobacteria bacterium | reverse complement strand
CTCGCCTGCTCGATCAAGGACTGGGGCCGTGAACTCGGCTTCCAGAAGGTCGGCATTGCCGGCATCGACCTCGTGGCCGACGAGCAGCGGCTCGAAGCCTGGCTGGCGCTCGGGCGTCACGGGACGATGCGGTACATGCAGCGCCACGGCATGAGGCGCGCCCGTCCCGCGGAACTCGTCCCCGGCACGCTGCGCGTGATCAGCGCCCGGATGGACTATCGCACCGACGCGCGCGATTCGGACGCCGTGCTCGCCGAACCCCGCCTGGGCTTCGTCTCCCGCTATGCGGTCGGACGCGACTATCACAAGCTCGTGCGCGGCCGGCTCGGCCGCCTCGCGCGACGCGTGGCCGAGGCGGCCGGCTCTGCCGGCCACCGTGCCTTCACCGACAGCGCCCCCGTGCTCGAGAAGGCGCTCGCACGGGAGGCGGGGCTCGGCTGGATCGGCAAGCACACCAACCTGCTCGATCGCGACGCCGGTTCGTGGTTCTTCCTCGGTGAGATCTACACCGACCTGCCGCTGCCGACCGATGCGCCGGTGACGGCGCACTGCGGAAGCTGCACAGCCTGCATCGCGGCGTGCCCGACGCAAGCCATCGTCGCGCCGTACGAGCTCGACGCGCGTCGCTGCATTTCCTACCTGACGATCGAGCACGAAGGCGCCGTGCCGGTCGAGTTTCGCGAGGCCATCGGCAACCGCATCTACGGCTGCGACGACTGCCAGCTCGTGTGTCCGTGGAACCGTCACGCGAAGCTGAGCGCGGAGCCGAGCTTCCGCGCGCGCCACGGACTCGACTCACCCGGCCTGGTCGAACTGTTCGCCTGGAGCGAGGAAGACTTCCTGCGGCGCACGGAAGGCAGCGCGATCCGCCGGATCGGCTACGAACGCTGGCTGCGCAACGTCGCGATCGCACTCGGCAACGCCCCGCACGCGGAGGACATCGTCGCCGCGCTGCGCTCGCGCGAGCACGATCCGAGTGCAATCGTCCGCGAACACGTACGCTGGGCGCTGGAGAAAGTGGCTGGTGAATAGTCAAGCAGTGAAGCCGCAGCCGAGGCACCGACGCAGCTCCGATCTTCACTTTTCACTTTTCTCTACTCACTTCCTCACCGGGGCCCGGCACTGCAGGTTGTCGATCAGGCGAGCCTTGCCGAGCCGTCCTGCAGCGAGCACGACCAGGTCGACCTCGGTCCCGGTCGGCCGGTCGAGGCGGTCGGCGGTGCGCACTTCGAAGTAGTCGGGCGCGATGCCGGCCCGCGTGATCCTCGCCCGGCCCTCGGCTTCGATGGCCGGATAGTCGGAGTCACCCGATTCGAGGCGGCGCCGTGCGCCGTCGAGCGCGTGGTAGATGGCGGGAGCGCGCGCGCGCTCGTCGGTGCTCAGGTAGCGGTTGCGCGAGCTGAGGGCGAGACCGTCCTCCGCACGCACCGTCGGTGCGCCGACGATCTTCACCGGCAGGTTCAGGTCCTGCACCACACGGCGGATCACGGTGAGCTGCTGGTAGTCCTTCTCGCCGAAGATCGCCACGTCGGGCTGGACCAGGCACAGCAGCTTCACGACCACGGTCGCGACACCCTGGAAGTGACCGGGCCGGAAGGCGCCGCAGAGCACGTCGGTGAGCCCCGGCACGTCGACGACGGTGCTGCCGATGCTGCCCTGCGGATACATCTCGTCGACGGTCGGATGGAAGAGCGCATCCACGCCGTACTCGTGCAGCAGGCCCTCGTCGTCCGGCAGCGTGCGAGGATACGCGCTGAAGTCCTCCATCGGCCCGAACTGCATCGGGTTGACGAAGATGCTGGAGATCACGCGGCGCCCGTGCAGGTGCGCCGCCGCCATCAGGCTCGCGTGGCCGAGGTGCAGATTGCCCATCGTCGGCACGAACGCGATGGTCTCGCGCGCGAGCCGCCATTGCGTGACGGTCGTACGGAGCCCGTCGATCCGCGTGATGGTCTGCATGGGACTATGCGGGCCGGACCGATGCGCGCGTGGCCGACCCGGTCAGAAGCAGTGCTCGGGAGCCGGGTACGCCCCGCTCTTCACCGCCGCCGTGTAGGCCTGCAGCGCAGCGACGGGACTGTCGTGGCCCTGCTGGAAGTTCTGCACGAAGCGCGGCTTCCTTCCGGGCGTGATGTCGAGCACGTCGTACAGCACGAGGATCTGCCCGTCGGTCTGCGGCCCCGCGCCGATCCCGATCACGGGCACGTGCAGCTCGGCCGTGATCTCCGCCCCGAGACTCGACGGAATGCACTCGAGCAGCACGACGTCGGCCCCGGCGTCCTGCAGCATCTTCGCGTCCCGGCGCATCGCCGCCGCCGCGGCTTCCTCGCGGCCCTGCACCCGGAACCCGCCGGTCTTGTGGACCGACTGCGGCCGCAATCCCAGGTGGGCACAGACCGCGATGTCGTGGCTCGCGAGGAATTCGACGATGTCGGCCTGACCGGCGCCGCCCTCGAGCTTCACCATCTTGGCGCCGCCCTCCTGCATCAGCCGCACGGCGTTCTGCAACGCCTGCTCGCGCGAGGTGTAGGTCATGAACGGCATGTCGGCCATGAGGAACGGCCGGATCAGGCCCCTGGCGACGGCGCGGCTGTGGTAGATGACGTTCTCGAGCGTTACCGGCACCGTCGTGTCGTGGCCCTGGATGACCATGCCGAGCGAGTCCCCGACCAGCACGACGTCGACGCCCGCCGCGTCGACGAGCGCGGCGTAGCTCGCGTCGTAGCAGGTGATGCTCGCGATCTTCTCGCCCTTTTCCTTCATCTGGCGCAGCGAGGCGACATTGACGGGCGGGCGCATGGAATCGCGCAACTGCAGCTGGGTGTACATGACGGTAAGGGTCGTTTTGCGCGAGGCGGCAAGGATGCAGGAGCCGCCTTCAAACGGCAACGGCCGGCGCGGCCAGTCCTTCAGAGCAGGCTCTTGAGCGGATTGAAGTAATGCCGGCCCTTGCGCGGGCGGATCACCTCCGCCAGTAGTCCCCGGTAGTCGGCCTCGTTGCCGACCGGGTCGATGTCGGCCGCGTTCACGATCAGGAGCGGCGCGGCGTCGTACTCGAGGAAGAACCGTGCGTACGCCTCGTTGAGCCTCTCGAGGTAGCGCCGCTCGATCTGCTGCTCGTATCCGATGCCGCGTCGCGCGATGCGGTCGAGCAGCACGTCGACGGGGGCCTGCAGGTACACCACGAGGTCCGGCGGCGGCGCGTCGATCGCCATGCGCTCGTAGACCTGCTCGTACAGCGCGTATTCCTGGTCGTCCAGCGTGAGACGGGCGAACAGGCGGTCCTTCTCGAGCATGTAGTCGGCGACGCGGACCTTTTCGAAGAGGTCGGCCTGCCGCAGCCCGGCGAGCTGCCTGGCGCGCTGGAACAGGAAATAGAGCTGCGTCTGGAAGGCGGCGCCGCGGGGATCGCGATAGAAGCGCTCGAGGAACGGGTTCTCCGCATCCTGCTCCAGCACGAGCTCGCAGCCGAAGCTGCGGCCCAGCCGTTGCGCCAGGCTGGTCTTGCCGACGCCGATCGGCCCCTCGACCACGACGTAACGGTGCGGCGTGCCGACGACGGACGCGTCGGCGCCCCCGTCGTCCTCGTCACGTGCCGCCGACGTGCGCTCGTCCACGTCCCGTCGGGTCACGAGCTGTCACCCAGTCGTGTCGGTCGTCCGGCGGCAGGGTGTCGTGCGAGCAAGGCACTCACGCGCCCGACGCCGGGAACATCCAGGTCGGGAGCGACGTCGGCGAGCGGCGCCAGTACGAACGTCCGCCCGGCGATGCCAGGGTGCGGCACCACGATCGCCTCGGTGTCGAGGCGCGTGGACCCGTGGACGAGCAGGTCGAGGTCGATCCGGCGCGGTCCCCAACGGACGACCGGCGCCCCGCGCCCGAGCCGCTGTTCGAGCGATTTGAGCTCACGCAGCAGCGTCGGGGCGTCCAGCGTCGTCAGGAGTCCCGCGACGGCATTCACGAAGTCCGGTTGCTCCACGGGGCCCAGCGGCGCCGACCGGTAGCTGGCCGACCGCGCAACGAGCCGCGTGTGCGCAACCGCACCCTGTTCGAACGAGGCGAATGCCTGCTCGACCTGGACCTCCGGCTCATCGAGGTTGCTGCCGAGCGCGACATACGCCGGAATCCAGTGAAGTGGACGCGGTGAGTCGTGCGTCATCGGGCCCACGGTCGCCGCGCCGCCGGCGTACACCCTCACGGCGCGGGCGAAGAATCCGGGGGCCGTCGCCGGCGTCGTGGACGCCGTCTACGACGCGGAGCCGAATCGCCCGACGGCTCGGTCCGGTCCGCGGCCGCCTGGCCGTCGTCACCGCCGCGAGGTTGCTCGACGCGCGCCAGCCGTACGGCCGCGGGGACGTCCTGGATCTCCGTCCACCAGTCGGCAAGTTCCGCGTCGGCCTCGCCGGCCTCGGCTCGCAACAGCATGAAGTCGTACGCCGCGCGAAACCGCGGGTGTTCGAGCAGTCGCAAGGCGCGACGCCCCTGGCGCCGCTCGAAGCGGGTCTGCAGCATCACCAGCTCGCGCATCGGCAACGAGAACCGCTTCGGCACCGCGATGCGCTGGAGCTGGCGGCCGATCACCCGGTCGCAGGCGTCGAGCAGTCGCTGCGGATCCTCGGGCAGCGGACCGTCCGGCACGCCCGCAGCATGCAGGATGGCCGGCCACAGCAGCACCGCGAACAGGAACGTCGGCGTCACGGACTTGTCGTCGCGCACGCGATCGTCGGTGCCCTCGAGTCCGATCTGCAGCAACTTCGCGCCGGCCGATTCGGGTGCCGCCTGCAGCGCGTGGTCGACGTCCGGCATCAGGTGCGGGAGCAGGTCGAGCCGGCAGAGCCATTCGAAGGAAGGCACGGCGTGACCGGACAGCATCAGCTTCATGGTTTCGTCGAACAGCCTCGCCGGCGGCATGCGATCCAGCATGTAGGCGAGGTCGGCGATCGGCGCCTGCGTCCCCGGATGCAGCGTGAAACCCAGCTTCGCGGCGAATCGTGCAGCTCGCAGCATGCGTACCGGGTCCTCGCGGTAACGCGTGGCCGGATCGCCGATCAGGCGCAGCACTCGCTGCCTCGCGTCCTCGACACCGCCGACGTAGTCCCAGATCGAGTAGTCCTCGATGTTGTAATAGAGCGCGTTGGCCGTGAAGTCGCGCCGCCAGACGTCTTCCTCGATCGTGCCGTAGAGATTGTCGCGCAGGATCCTGCCGTGCTCGTCGAGCACGCGATGTTCGACTTCGTCGACGCCGTGGTCCTCGTCGATCTCGGTGTGGGCGGCCCTGAACGTCGCGACCTCGATGATCTCGTGGCCGAACCGCACGTGGGCGAGGTGGAAGCGACGTCCGATCAGGCGGCAGTTGCGGAAGATCCGGCGGACTTCCTCCGGGTGCGCGTTCGTCGCGATATCGAAGTCCTTGGGCTGGATGTCGAGCAGCAGGTCGCGAACCGCGCCGCCGACGAGGAACGACTGGTAGCCCGATTCCTTGAGCCGGTACAGCACCTTGAGGGCGGCCGGCGAGATGTTCGCACGTGAGATGACGTGGTCCGCGCGCGGCACGATGAGCGGCTGCAGCGCGGCGACGGGTTCGCCCGCGGACTTGCTGGCGGAACGCGACCGGAAGAGTTTCGAAAACGGGAACAAGTATTCTGGCTTCCGCTGGACCGATGAAAACGGCCGAGTATAATACGCGCCCTCTTCCCGGCCCGGTGAGTCCATCCGGTCCGGACACGCTCCCATCGTCTAGAGGCCCAGGACACAGCCCTCTCAAGGCTGGTACGAGGGTTCGAATCCCTCTGGGAGCGCCAGCTTCCCGG
>CAVQQX010000182.1:0-51543 GCA_963714645.1 uncultured Gammaproteobacteria bacterium | reverse complement strand
GATAGCAAACAACGATGCGTTGGCGCACGCAAAATGGCCGCTACAGGTGTTGGCCCTGGTTTTGGCGCTAGGCCTGAGCGCTTGCGCTCCTGTGGTGCTGGGCGGCGCAGCCATGGGCGGCATGGTGGCGGCCGACCGGCCGCCTTCGGGCGCACAACTCGAGGACGAAGGCATAGAGCTGCGCGCCGCGAACCGCCTGAACGAATTGCTGGGCGAGCGCGGCCACGTGAACGTCACGAGCTTCAACCGGCGCGTGCTCATTACCGGCGAAGTGCCCACGGAGCAAGACCGCCAGCGCGTGGAGCAGGCCATGGTGCAGGTCGAGAACGTGCGCGCCGTGGTCAACGATCTGGCCGTGATGCCCAATTCGTCGCTGGGCGAGCGCTCGAGCGACGCCTGGATCACCGGTCAGGTGCGCGCAGGCATCGTCGATGCGCGCGACCTGTCTTCGAGCGCGTTCAAGGTCGTGACTGAACGCGGCGTGGTCTATCTGATGGGGCTGGTGACTCAGCGCGAAGCAGCGCGCGTGACCGACATTGCGCGCGGTGTGTCCGGCGTGACCAAGGTGGTGCGCGTGTTCGAGATCGTCTCGTCGTGGATTGTCGGCGCACGATGCGTGCCAAGGCCAACCGCGCCTACACCTGATATGGAAGGACTTGTCAAGGGGGTGGGGCAGGTGTTGGCGGGTCGGCGGTCCACCGGAGGATGTAGCCGGCTGGCAATCGAGCACCCGGCAGATCGAGTCCAAGGTGGCGAACCGGATGGCTCGGGCGCGCCCGTTCTTCAGAACGGCGACGTTCGCCGGGGTGATGCCGACAGCGTTGGCAAAGTCGCCCACGGACATCTTGCGCCGGGCGAGCATGACGTCGGCCTCGACGATGACGGCCATCAGATCAGCTCGTCGAGCTCGATGCGGTCGGCGATCGCCGACTCGAGCAGGCCTCGCATGACGACCATCGAGGAGCCACGAACGCTAGCCCGCCGGCGAGGGAGGCGGGCAGCCCGAGGACGATACGATCGCGCCGACGTCCTGCTGATCGGCGTCTCGCGTTCCGGCAAGACGCCGACCTGCATCTACATGGCCATGCAGTACGGGGTGTTCGCAGCCAATTATCCGTTCACCGAGGAAGACTTCGAAACCAAGCAACTTCCCGTGTCGGTGCGCACCCACACGCGCAAGCTGTTCGGCCTCACGATCTCGCCGACGCGGCTGCAGCAGATCCGCAACGAGCGTCGTCCCGGCAGCAGGTATTCCTCGATCAGCCAGTGCGAATTCGAGGTGCGCAGCGCGGAGAACCTGTTCCACCGACACGGCATCCCGAGCATCGACACGACGGAGTGCTCGATCGAGGAAATCGCGAGCCGCATCATCGATCGGATGGGGATCGAACGTCGGCTGCGGCCCTGAAACGCTGTGCTATAGTCGGGCCATGGTGCTCGACCACCTCTGCCTCACGTCCTGGCGCGCGCGACCCGTGAGTTTCGTGAGCCTCATGTCGCTCTACGAAAGCAACTACCTGCGGCTGCGCGCGCTGCTGGGCGGAGACGTCCGGGCGCACCACGGCGAGCGCCGCTCGACGGTGCCCGGCGATTGCGACCTGCACCTGGCAGTACTCGAGCATGCACCGTACACGTCGCGCGTGCGGCTCACGTACCGCTTCGAGGACGCGGCCGGCTCGCTCGACGACCCGGACCTCGAACTGCGCGTATACCACGACGCGAAGCTCGCCGAGGCGAGCGCCTGCGGTCGCTGGATCCGTCACGAGAGCCTCGAGCACGTCCGTGCCGGCGTTCCGGCTCGGCTCGGCGAACGCTGGTTGCGAAACATGCTGCTCAACAAGTGGCTCGACTACTGCCTCGAACGCGGCCACGGTTTCGTGGCGGCCGCCGGTGCCCGGATGCATGCGGCTGCCGGATAGCCTGCGTCGGCTGGCGTATCGACTCGCCGGCCGCGAACCCACCGGAGAGGACGAACGCCTCGTGGCGCTGTTCCGCAATCGTGCGGAACTCAAGAAGGAACTGAACGCGCTCGACGACGAGCGGCACCGCCTGCTCGACCGGCTCAAGCTGCAGGAAGGCTCGACGATGCGTGTCGAGGAGCAGTTGGCCGCGCTCGAGCAGTACCTCGGCAGGCCGGAGGAGGGTTGCAAGAGCCTCGCCTACTTCCAGCTCAAGGCACTGTGGCGCGTCGCCGCGCGCAGGCTGGAACAGTTCGGCAGCGAGCTCGCCCGGCAGCAGAAGGATCGCGAGCGCAAGGCGCAGCTCGGCGAGCACGATCGCGACAAGCAGCACCGCATGGACGCCGTGCGGCGCGAACTGGTCGAGGCGCGGATTCTCGGCGAGCAGCTGCAGGCCGAGCAGAAGCTCGCGCGGCAGCGCATGCAGCAGCTCAAGGGATTCTGGAACTACTTCCGCCGCCGCCGGCTCGACGAGAGCATCGAGACCCGCCAGCAGCGCATCGAGACTTCAGTGAGCGAAATCGGCGACCTCGAAGCGCGCCTGCAGGAGATCGAGACCGAGCCTCCGCCGCTGTTCGAGGGGCTCAGCATCGAGGGACGGCGGGCAGTGAACCTCGCCGTGATCGCCTATGCCGAGATGCTCCACGAAAGGCTGTCGCCGGGAAACCTCGCGGAATTCTCGCGGCAGAGCACGCTGAAGCGCGTGTACGACTCGAGCTACGGCTCGCCGTCGGAATGCCAGGCACTGATGCAGCACGCCGCACAGGCCGCGTCGGAGCTCGAGCGGATGAGCGACGACCTCGCGGACATCAAGAGCCGCGTCGACCGCTTGAAGCGCACAGTGAACTACCGCAACGAGACCGACGTGTTGCCGGCGTCCGAGTCGATCGCGCCCCCGCCGGGACCGATCGGGCGGCGCGCGCCGCCGAATGTCCTGCTCGACGAATACTGGGACATCTACCGCGGCCTGGTGCGCTGAGGCGCTTCTCCCGCGTCCGCGGCAGAGGGCGCAGGCGGCGCGCGTGAGACCTTGCTACCTCTCCATCGCCGCCGCGATCCCGCCGGCTTCGGTTGCGGCTCCCGCCGGCGCCCGTGCGAACGTGCGCCGGCGCCACAGGTTCAGGTCGTCGAACCAGAGATAGAACATCGGCACGACGAGCAGCGAGATCACCGACGAGAATGCAAGCCCGCCGATGATGGCGCGCGCCATGGGGTAATAGGCCGGACTGCCGTCGCCGCTGCCGCCGAGTTGTGCGTCGCCGATCGCGAGCGGCATCAACCCGAGCAGCGTCGTGAGCGTCGTCATCATGATCGGGCGCAGCCGGTCGCGTCCGGCCTGCACGATCGCCTCGCGGCGCGGCAGGCCCGCGTTGCGCAGGTCGATCACGTGCGCGATCAGCACGATGCCGATGTTGACGACGACACCGATCAGCACCATGAACCCGATCATCGCCATCATCGTGATCGTGGTCCCGGTCAGGGTGAGGAACCAGATCGAGCCCACGATCGCGAACACGATCGACGTGATGATCGAGAGCGGATAGAGCGTGGACTCGAACAGCGAGGCCATCACGAGGAAGATCAGCACGACCGCGAGCAGCATGTTCTGCGCCATGGTCTGCACGGCCTTGTCGTTCTGGTCGAAGCCGCGACCGAACTGCCACGAGTACCCGGGCGGCAGCGGATACGCCTGCATGATCGGCCCGACCCGCTGCCGCGCGTCGTCCATCGTGGTGCCTTCCGCGAGGTTCGCGCTCACGATCGCCGTGGTGAGCCGGTTGAGGCGCCGGATCTCGCGATCGCTCGGGCTGACGGTGAAGTCGGCGACCGCACCCAGTTCAATGCGGGTGCCCTCCGGCAGCATGAGCGGAATGCGCGCGAGGTCTCCGACCGACTGGCGGTCGGATTCGCGGAACGCGAGCCGCATCGTGAGCTCGCGCTCCGACGTGCGCAGTTCGGGGAGGCGGTCGCCGCGCATGGCGCCCGCCACGGTGAGCGCGACGTCCTCGGTCGTCAGTCCGACCTGCGACGCGCGGTCGCGATTGACGACGACCTGCACCTCCTGCTCGCCGGTGCCGGCCTCCGAGCGCACGGCCTCGAGGCCGGGCACGGACGCGAGGCGGTGCGCCACCTCGCGCGAGATGTCCGCGAGCCGGTCGGTCGATTCGCCCGAAAGCTGCAGGCTGAACGAGGCGGCACTGGACGCGCTGCCGTCGAAAGTGAAGCTCGGCTTGCCGATGATGATCTCGGGCATGTCGGCCAGGACGCGCTTCATGACTTCGGCCGCGGGCACCTCGGCCTCGTCCTTGGGCGTCAGGTAGAGGCGCGTGCTCGCCTCGTTATTGAGCCAGACCGAGTAGTAGGTCTCGACGTCGAAGCGTTCGAGATTCGAGGAGACGTAGGCCTCGATGCGTCGCACCGCTTCCTCGACGCGCGCCATCGGGTGCGAGCCCTCGATGTGGTAATTGATCATGAGCACGCGGCTCGCTTCCTGCGGGAACGGGTCCACCTTCGCCAGCTTCAGCACGAACAGCGGCGCCGGCGAGATCACCAGCAGCAGCGTGATGAGCCCCATCGTCTTGCTGTGCGACATCGCCCACGCGAGCGCGCCCGCGTACCTGTCCTGCAGCCGCCCGAACCAGGAGCCCGCCGCGACCGGCGGCGGCGGGGACATGCGGGCGGCGAGCATCGGCAGCAGCGTCTGCGCAATCACGAGCGAGGCCAGCATCGCAACGACGATAGGCACCGCCACGTGCACCAGGAAGATCGACATCTCGTTCTTCTCGCCGAACACGAGCGGCAGGAAGACGATCACCATCGAGAACGTGCCGGCGAGCGTCGCGAGCCCCACCTCGCGCACGCCCGCGAGCGTCGCCTGCAGCGGCTCGTCCGGGTGCAGCTGGCGGTGGCGGAAAATGCTCTCCGTGATGACCACCGAGTTGTCCACCAGCATGCCGATGGCGAGCAGCATGCCCATCATGGTGAGGATGTTGAGGGTCAGGCCCAGAAAGTACATCGCACCGAGCGTCACGAGCAGCGAAGCCGGGACCGCCAGGCTCACGATCAGCGTCGTCGGCAGATGCCGCAGGAAGAACAGCAGCATGAAGAAGCTCAGCACGGCGCCGATCAGCCCGGCTTTGCGCAGCTCGCGCAGCGACTCGCGGATGCTCCCGGCCTGGTTGCCGACCACCAGGATCTGCACGCCCTGCAGCTGCGGGATCCTCCTCGCCTGCTCGACCGCCTCGAGCACGCGGTCAGCGACGTCGACGACGTTCGACTGCGTGGACTTGAACACGTCGATGCCGACCGCAGGGCGGCCGTCCATGCGACGTCCGATCGGCAGCTCCGGCGCGACGAGTTCCACCTGCGCGACGTCGCCGATTCGCACGCCCGGCATCACCAGCAGGTTGCGCACGTCCTCGAGGCTGCGGAACTCGCCGATCGGACGCACGGTGAAACGCGACCCGTTCTCGGTGATCTCGCCCGCGCTCACCGAGAAGTTGCTCGACTCGAGCAGCGCGCGCAGCTTGATCACGTTGACGCCGTAGGCCGCGAGACGCGTCGGGTCCACGAGGACGCGCACTTCGCGGGGCTGCACGCCCTGCAGCTCCACGCGTGCCACGCCCTCGATGCGCTCGATCGGCCGCTGCAGGTACTTCTCGAGCGTCTCGTACTGGTCGGTCAGGTCCTGGTCGGAGGAGATGCGGATCACCGCGATCGGCTGGTCGCCCGCGCTGAATGCGAACATCAGCATGCGGTCGGCGCCGATCGGCAGCTGCGGGCGGATCGAGTCGAGCTTGGTCCGCACTTCGAACGCGGCGGCATCCGCATCGCGGTCCCAGTTGAACTGGATGTCGAACGTCGCCTGGTCCGACTGCGCGCTCGCCTCGATCTGCTCGATGCCGGAGAGCGTCGCAAGTGCTTCCTCGACCGGCCGCACGATGAGTTCCTCCATCTCCTCCGGGGTCGAGCCTGCGTACGGGATGATGATGCGCATGCCGGGAAACGTGATGTCCGGCACGGCCTCGAGCCGCAGCAACCGGCTCGAGATCACTCCCACGGCGAGAATGGCGAGCCCCACCATGACGGTGGTCACGGGGCGGTGCAGCGCGACGTTGGTGTGCAGCACGTGGCGTCCCGTCCGCATTCAGCCTGCGGCGGGTTCGGCCGCTGCGCCACCGTGCAGGTCCGGGCGGGCGGTCGCGGGCGGTGCGACGTACTGCTTGCGGTCCATGACCGAGTAGACGACGGGGATCACCAGCAGCGTCAGGAACGTCGTGAGCAGCACGCCGCCGATCACCGTGATCGCCATCGGCGCACGCACCTCGGCGCCTTCACCGATGCCGAGCGCCATCGGCAGCAGGCCGAGGATGGTCGTGAGCTTGGTGATCAGGATCGGCCGCAGGCGCAGCCGCCCGGCCTCGATGATCGCGGCGTGCCTGTCCATGCCGCGTTCACGCGCCTGGTTGACCGCGTCGATCAGCACGATCGACTGGTTGACGACGATGCCGGCCAGCATGATCAGGCCGATGTAGGCCACGACGTTGACGGTCGTGCCCGTGATCCAGAGCGCCCACACTGCGCCGATCAGCGCGAGCGGGACCGTGAGCAGGATCACGAACGGGTGCACGAGCGACTCGAACTGGGACGCCATCACGAGGTAGACCAGGAAGATCGCGAGGAGCAGCACGAACTGCAGCGACTCGAACGACGACGTCATCTCCTCGCTCTGGCCCGACAGGAACGCCGTCGTGCCGACCGGCAGCTCGACGCGGTCGACGATGCCGTGCAGCGCCTCGACGGCCGAGCCCAGGTCGCCGTGGGCGAGGTTGGCCGAGATCACCGCAACACGCTCCTGGCTCACGCGCCGCACCTCGGCCGGGCCCACCGCGAGCTGTACGTCGGCGACGGCCGAGAGCGGCACGGGGTAGGCGCTGTCCGGGTTGACGATCAGGTTGCGCACCTCCTCGATCGAGGCCGCGCGCGAGTCCACGCTGCGCACCAGCACGTCGATCTGCTTGTCGCGCAGCTTGTAGCGCGTGGCGACCTCGCCGCGCACGCTGTTGACGACGCGGTCGGCGATGTCGCGCACGACGAGTCCGAGGCGGGTCGCGCGCTCCTGATCGAACACGATCTGGATCTCGGGGTTGCCGGCCTCGACGGTGGTCTTCACGTCGGCGAAGCGGTCGTCCCTAAGCAGCTCGCCCCGCACGCGCTCGGCCGCCTCGCCCAGGCGATCGAGGTCGTAGCCGGAGACCACGACTTCGAGCGGCGTCGCCATGCTGAAGAGTGCGGGCCGGCTGAACCGGTACTGGAGACCCGGCAGGTTCTCGAGGTCGGCGCGCATCGCGACCATCGCCGCCTGCTCGTCGTCCCGGCCCGCACCGGACTGCAGTGTCAGGCTCAGCCGCCCCGTGTTCTCGCCCGCGTCGACGGGGTTGGCGTCGAGCCGGTTGCCGGTGCCCGCGACCGAGTAGGCGAGGGCGACGTTGCCGAGCTTCTGGCTCGCCTGCTGCGCGGCCTGCACCGAGCGGTCGGTCTGCTCGAGCGGCGTGCCCGGCGGCAGGCGCAGGTCGACGTCGAATTCGCCCTGCGACATCTGCGGGATCAACTCGGTGCCGAGCCGCGGCAGGATGAGCAGCATCGTCAGCACGAACAGCGCGACCGCGGAGCCGATCGTCTTGCCCGGATGCGCCAGCGCCCAGGAGATCGCGGACGGGTACTTGCGGTCCGCCCAGCGGTTGACCGCCTGCGTCACGTTGACGAGCGGGCTCAGGACCAGCGCGCAGGCGCGCGAGATCCAGCCCCCCGCGCTGCGCAGGCCGGCCGCGGCGACCCCGAGCCACCGCCCGACGCGACCTGCCGGCTGGACCGGGATCGAGGGGTCCGGCGCGGCTTCGGCAGCGCGCACGCGGCCGGCCGCGAGCATCGGCACCAGCGTCAAAGCGACCAGCAGCGAGAAGCTCAGTGCGAACGTGACCGTCAGCGACTGGTCCTTGAACAGCTGGCCCGCGATGCCGGTGATGAAGACCATCGGCGCGAACACGGCGACGGAGGTCAGTGTCGCGGCGAACACCGCGCCGGCCACCTCGGTGGTGCCTGCCCGGGCGGCTTCCAGCTGCGAGACGCCTTTCTCCCTGATGCGCACGACGCTCTCGAGCACGACCACGGCGTTGTCGACCAGCATGCCGACCGCGAGCGCGATGCCGCCGAGCGACATGATGTTGAGCGTCAGGTCGTACGCGTACATCAGCACGAAGGTGCCGAGCACCGAGACCGGGATCGCGATGCTCGAGATCAGCGTGGCGCGTGCATCGCGCAGGAACGCATACAGCACCAGGATCGCGAGCAGGCCGCCGATCAGCGCCGCGCTCTTGACCTCGCTGATCGCCGCCGCGATGAACGTGGACTGGTCGTAGACCTGACGGATCACCGTGCCCTCGGGCAGACCCTTCTCGAGTTCCTTGATGCGCGCACGCACGCCCTCGGCGAGCTGCACCGTGTTCGCGTCGCCTTCCTTGTAGACGGCGAGCTCGATCGCTTCCCGGCCGTTGACGCGGGTGATCGCCTCGCGGTCCTTGTAGCCGCGCGACACCGCCGCGACGTCGCGCAGGTACACCGGGCGCCCCTCGCGCGTCGCGATGATGGCGTTCGCCATCTGCTCGACGGTCTCGAACTCGTTGAGCGTGCGCACGAGAAAGCGCTGGGTGCCCTGTTCGAGGCGACCACCGGAGAGATTGACGTTCTCGGCGCGGATGCGGCGCGTCACGACCTCGATCGACAGGCCGAGCTGGGCGAGCTTGTGCTGGTCGACGAAGACCTGGACCTCGTCCTCGTAACCGCCGCTCACCTTGACCGCGGCCGAGCCCTCGACGGCCTCGAGGTCGGGCTTGAGGCGATCCTCGGCGAGCCGGCGCAGCGCCTTGAGCCGCTCGACGCTCTCGTCCGAACCCCGCGCCTTCTCGTCGAGCAGGGCGAGCCGCAGCACGGGCTCGCTCGAGGGGTCGAACCGCAGCAGCAGCGGCCGCTTGGCTTCGAGCGGCAGCTGGACCAGATCGAGCTTCTCGCGCACGTCGATGCCCGAGAGGTCCATGCCGGTGCCCCAGAGGAACTCCAGGGTCACGTCGGACTGGCCGGCACGCGAGACCGAGCGCACCTCGCGCACATTGCGGATGATGCTGACCGCTTCCTCGACCGGGCGCGTCACGAGCGTCTCGACCTCGAGCGGCGCGGCGCCCGGCAGCTCCGTGCGAATCGTGATCGTCGGGTAAGAGAGGTCGGGCAGCAGGTTCAGCTTGAGTCGCGCGAGCGACACGAAGCCGAACAGCGCGATCGCGACCGTGAACATCACGATCGTGACGCGGCGCTTGATCGCGAAATCGATCAGGTGCTTGAGCATGGCGGTTCCCAGGGCGCGAAGCGGGGCGTCACCGAGCTGGAGACGCCCGGGCGCAGTCTCACCTGGCCTTGGTCTTCCCGGAGGCCAGGGCGGCGATCGGCTTCGGTGCCGGATCGCCCACGATCTTCACGGGCGTGCCCGTCTTGAGGCCGGCCTGGCCCACCGTCACGACGCGTTCGTGGCCCTTCAGGCCGTCCAGCACCTCGATCCAGCCGTCGTGCGCGAGGCCGGTGCGGATGACCTTCTGCTGCGCCTTGCCGTCGGCCACGATGTAGACCGACTGCTGGCCGTCGGCGTCGAGGATCGCGGTGCGTGGCAGCTGCAGCGCTGCCTGGCGGCGCTCGTAGACGATGTTGACGCGCGCGAACATGCCGGGCTTCAGGCGCCGCGACTGGTCCGCCACCTCGACCCGCGCACGGAAGGTGCCCGTCTGCGGGTCGACGGTCGGGCTGATGCGCGAGATCCTGCCGAGGAACCGTTCGCCGCCGAGTGCGTCGACCACGACCTCGGCCTCCTGGCCCGGCGCGATCTTGCGGAATTCCTTTTCGGGCACGTGCACGTACGCGACCAGCGGATCGAGGTCGGTGACCGTGAACGTCGGGTCGTTCGGGCGGATGGTGTTGCCGACCTTGATGTCGCGCGCCGACACCACGCCCGGGATCGGTGCGCGGATCTCGGTGTAGCTCAGCTCGAGCCGGGCGCTGTCGTAACTCGCCTTGAGCGCGTCGAGGTCGTACTTGGTGTTCTCGGCCGTGCTCTGCGGCACCAGGCCCTTGCCGGCCAGGTCGAGCGTGCGCTTGTAGTCGCGTTCGAGCTTCTTCAGGTTGGCGTCCGTCTTCGCGAGGTCGAGGCGCAGCCGGTCGCCGTCCAGCTTTGCGAGCAGCTGGCCGGTCTCGACCGTGTCGCCTTCTTCGACGTAGATCTGGCGCACCTCGCCACCGACCTTGGCGACGACCTGTGCTTCCTCGTGGGCCTCGATCGGGGCGGTGCCCGAATAGACGGCCACCATCTCGGCACGCTTCAGGGCCTGGGTCTCGACGGGGACGGCGGTGACCTTCTCGACGTCGCCTTCTTTGGCCTTGCCATTGCTGCAACCCACGGCCAGCGTGCCCGCCAGGGCTGCTGCCACCAGCCAACGCACGGCGAACTTCCGCGTGTCCGCCTGCAGATCGTGGTTCGTCATGGACCTCGAGCCCCTGTAGTCATCCCGGTCTGGGCGTGATCGTATGGGGTCTATAGTGTTGTAGTCAAGTACTACACCAAACACGATGGTACCGGGCGTTCAGTCAGCCGGAATCTCCGTCCTCAGCGGCCGGCCGCCGCGGCACTGGTCCGCGCCATGAACCTCGGCTCGAGTTGCGACAGGTCTGCCGTGATCTGGGCGGCCTCGCCGAGGATCGCGTCGGGCGGATCCTTCATGTCGGTCGCCGACTTCAACGGTGTCTCGCCGAGCGCCGAGCGCCGGGCGTTCTCGCGCGCGAGCTGCTGCTGCGTGCGCGTCTCCCGCTCCGCCTTGCGCCTGGCCAGGTTGAGCGATACGGACTTCTCGTTGCGCATGCTCTCGAGAGCCGAGATCTCCTGCACGGCGTGCTGGAAGTTCGCGTCGTGGGAAATGCGCTCGTCGTGCGCGCGCCGCAGGTCCGGGAGCAGGGCGGCAAACGCGCCCTCGCGCCGGAAGTCCGCGGGACGGATGCGGTTCCAGGGCAGCGAGCCGTCACGCGAACTCTCGCCCACTTCGTCGACGCTGATCGCGGAGGGCAGGGCGAGGTCGGGCATCACGCCGCGGTTCTGGGTGCTGTCGCCCGTCACCCGGTAGTACATGCCGATCGTGACCGTGAGCTGGCCGTAGCCGGGGTCCTGCCCGAGCGCATAGCGGTCGAGCGGGTAGAGGTTCTGCACCGAGCCCTTGCCGTAGGTTTCCTGGCCGATCACGAGGCCGCGGCCGTAGTCCTGCATCGCGGCGGCGAAGATCTCCGACGCCGAAGCGCTGAAGCGATCGACGAGGATCGTGAGCGGGCCGGCATACGCGACGCCCGGGTCCTCGGACTCGAGCACTTCGACTCGCCCGCCGGTCTCGCGCAGCTGCACCACCGGGCCTTTCGACACGAACAGGTTGACGAGGCCGATCGCCTCCGAGAGATGACCGCCGCCGTTTTCGCGCAGGTCGAGCACGAGGCCATCCACGCCGCCGTCGGCCTTGATCTCCTCGAGCAGCTTGCGCACGTCGCGCGTCGTGCTGCGGTACTCGGCGTCGCCGGCCGCGCGCGCGTTGTAGTCCTGGTAGAACGACGGGACGGTGATCACGCCCACCTTGAGCGTGCGTTCGCCGCGCTGGATCGTCCGGATCTCCTTCTTCGCAGCCTGGGCTTCGAGCGTGATCTTCTTGCGCGGCAGCACGATCACCTGCTCCTGCGTGCCGGGAGGCGCATTGCCCGGCTGGATCTGCAGCCGGACGAACGAGCCGTTCGGACCCCGGATGAGCTGCACGACGTCGTCGAGCCGCCAGCCGACGACGTCCGTCATCTTGCCGTCCTTGCCCTGGCCGACCGCGAGGATGCGGTCGTTCGCCTTGATCCCGCCGTTCTCCTGCGCCGAGCCGCCGGGCAGGATCTCCATGATCGTGACGTAGTCGTCGATCGACTGCAGCGACGCGCCGATGCCCTCGTACGAGAGGCTCATCTGGATCCGGTATTCCTCGGAGTTGCGCGGCGAGAAATAGCTCGAGTGCGGATCGAACACGTGCGCGAACGAGTTCATGAAGTTCTCGAACACGTCGTCCGCCGTCACCTGCTCGGAACGCTTCGCCACGCGCTCGTACCGCTTCTTGAGGACGTCGCGCGCCTCGACCCAGGACTTCTCCGTGAGCATGAGCGACAGCGCATCGTTCTTCACTCGCTTGCGCCACAGCTCGTCGAGCTCGCCGGCGGTCTTCGCCCAGGGCGCGTGCTCCCGGTCGAACTCGAAGGTCTCGTCGAGCGCGAAGTCCGGCTCGGAGTCGAGCTGCTTGAGCGCGAAGGCCATCCGCTCGCGGTTGCGCTGCTGGAAGCGATTGAAGATGGCGAACGCCGGATCGAGCTTGCCCGAGGTCACCGCGTCGTCGAGCTCGTAGCGGTACTTCTCGAACTCGGCGATGTCGCTCGCCAGGAAGTAGCTGCGCGTGCCGTCGATCGATTCGAGGTAGCGGTCGAGCACCAGCGAGGACACCGGGTCGTTGACCGGGGCCTGCCGATAGTGCGAGCGTTCGAACATGCTGCTCACGAGCCGCGCGACCTTGGCGTGCCTCTCCGACGGCGCGAAGTCGGCGGTGGTCGCATTCGCGGACGCCGAAGGCGCCTTCGCGGTGCCGAGTAGCAGCGTGCCGACGGCGAGGACGAGCGCGGCGGCGATCGCGGCTCCGGCGCGGGTCACCCCGGCCCGGCGGGCCTGCGACGTGGACGAGCCCGATTCAACTGGCTGAGACACTGGACAAACCCTCGCCGGGCGGCCGCCGCGGCATCAACGACGTCGTTCGGTCCTGGCGCGCCGATGCGACGCGCCCGCAGGCGCCCGCGCGGGTCGGCAGGCAGGACGCTGCTAGGCTAGAGACACCCCGGGGTGCAATCAAGGGCCGGCCCCGGGGGACGACATATTCTTCGACGAAGCAGCCAGTCTCGCTGTAGGCAAGCAGGAATTTCGACCTCGTGCGACCCCTGACCGTACTCATCGGTATCGTGCTCGGCTCGGCAGCGGCGACCGCCTTCGGCCTGGCCGCGACGCTCGTGGTCTTCCTGGTGCTGGCCGACGAGACTCCGCAATTCCGGGACGAGCTGCCGATGCTGGCGCGATATCTGGCCATCTTCGTGGGTTTGACCGCCCTGGCCGGGCTCAGTTTCATCGGGCAGGTGCATGCGCGCCCGTGGCGGCGGCGGGCGCAGGGCGCACTGTGGGCGGCGATCGCGCTGCTCGCCGGGCTCTACCTCTATTATTCGCGCGGATCCGGCTAGCTGCGGTCGACCCTGTCCCAGCCCTGGCCCGTGGGAAAGCCGGCGTCGTGCGAATACGGATCCATGCCGAGGGAGCGTCCGCGGGCAGCCGGGCGCTTGCCGCGGGGTGCGTCGGACCGCGACATCTCGCCGGGCGCGGCTCCTGCCGGGACTCGGCGCGTGGTGCCCGCGGTCGATTTCACGGCCGGACCGGCTTCGGGCGGACCGCCGTCGCGATACCAGGGCGGGCGGTCCAGCAACCGGTCCCACCACTGCAGCAGCTGGCCTTGCATGCCGATGATTTTCATTGTTGTTCCCTGTTTCCCTGCGCCCCCATTCTCCACACGCCGAGCCAGAGCGCAACGAGCACTGCAGGTCCGGCCGCCAGCACCCATGAGTGCCAGCGCAGGGCGGCCAGTCCGCGCAGGAAATCGCCGAAGAAACCGAGGGCGCCCCCGCCCGAGTACCGGCCGAGCACGAAGACGCCCGTGAGGTAGACGAGGAACGGCAGCACGAAGACGCCTGCGGCGAGAGCTGCGAGCAGCAGGGTGCCGGTGCGGCGCTTCAGGATGGGCATCGCCGCGATCGTGAGGGTAAGCCGCACCGCTCGCAAGAGTCCCCATTGAGTATCATCGCCGGGTTGCGGCGGACCGAAGCCGCGTGGGACGGCAGCTCGATGCAAAAAGTGCGGACGGCGGTGATCGGCGTCGGGTACCTCGGTCGGTTCCATGCGCAGAAGTACGCCGCCCTGACGGATGCCGAGCTGGTGGGCGTCGTCGACGCGAACGCCGACTCGCGCGACCGGGTGGCCGCCGAAACCGGTTGCCGCTCCGTCGCCGACTACCGTGAACTGTTCGGCAGGATCGACGCCGTCAGCATCGCGACGCCGACGCCGTCGCACTACCCGATCGCGCGCGACTGCCTCGAGCACGGCCTGCACGTGCTGGTCGAGAAACCCATCACTGCGACGCTCGAGGAAGGCCGCGAGCTGGTCGACGTCGCCAGCAGGGCCGGGCGCATGTTGCAGGTCGGCCACCTCGAGCGCTTCAACGCCGCGATCCTCGCGCTCGCGGGGACGCTGGGCACGCCACGGTTCGTCGAGTCGCACCGCCTGGCGCCATTCCGCGAGCGCGGCACCGACGTCAATGTCGTGCTCGACCTGATGATCCACGACATCGACCTGATCCAGAGCCTCGTGCGCGCGCCGATCGTGTCGATCGACGCGGTCGGTACCTCGGTCTTCTCCGAGGGGCTCGACATCGCCAATGCCCGCATCCGTTACGCGAGCGGCTGCGTCGCCAACACGACGGCGAGCCGGGTCAGCATGAAGACGGAACGCAAGCTCCGGATGTTCCAGGACGACGCCTACGTTTCGATCGACCTGCAGCAGAAGGTGCTCACGATCGTGCGCAAGCCGCCCGCGAGCTCCGACCTGCCGAGGGGGCAGGTCGTCATCGAAGAGCGCAGCTACGAGCAGGGGGACGCGCTCAAGCACGAGATCGAGGCGTTCCTGCGCGCGATCCGCGCGGGTTCGACGCCGGTGGTGACCGGCGAGGACGGCGTGCGCGCCCTGGAAACGGCGACGCGAATCACGCGCATGGTGCAGGAGGGTGTCCGCTCGTGACCCAGCGCCGCTACTATGCCGGCCGCGATTTCCGTCGCGCGCTCTGCATCGAGGAACTGCGCCGCGTGTCGCTGCGGCGCCTGCCGCGCTTCCAGGCGGAATACCTCGAGGGCGGGGCCGAGGACGAGGTTGCGCTGCGCCGCAATCGCACGATCCTCGAGCGCATCGCGTGGGTGCCGCGCATGCTGGTCGGCACGGGTGTACCGGACCTGAAGCGCGACGTGCTCGGCGACACGCTGCACATGCCGGTCGTGATCGCGCCCACCGGCTTCAACGGCATGCTCTGGCCGGACGGCGACCTCGCGCTCGCGAAGGCCGCCGAGTCCGCCGGCATCGCGTTCACGCTGAGCACCGTGAGCAACTACGAGCTCGGTGCCATGAATCGCGACCTCAGCATGCCGGCGTGGTTCCAGCTCTATCCGCTCAAGGACACCAAGACCGCCGACCGCCTGATCGACAAGGCGCAGGAGGCCGGCTGCACCAAGCTCGTGGTGACGGTGGACGTGCCGGCGCTCGGCGCGCGCGAGTGGGACCAGCGCAGCTACGCGCGGCCGCTCGACCTGAGCCTCGCGAGCAAGCTCGACGTGCTGATGCACCCTCGCTGGCTCAGGCAGGTCATGCTGCCGCGCGGCGCACCGCGGTTCGTGAACATCGCCGAGTTCCTGCCTGCAGGCGCCCAATCAGCCCTGCAGGGCGTGCGGTTCATGGGCACGCAGATCAACCCGGGCCTCGCGTGGGCGGACGTGGAGCGCATGCGTGCCCGCTGGCAGGGCAAGCTCGTGCTGAAGGGGCTGGTCAGCGTCGAGGACGCCAAGCGCGCGGTCGAGGCGGGATGCGACGGCATCGCGCTCGGCAACCACGGCGGTCGCCAGCTCGACTCCTGCGTCACCGGCATCGAGGTGCTCGCGCAGGTGGTCGCGGCCGTGGGTGATCGCATGGCTGTGCTGGTCGACGGCGGCTTCCGGCGCGGCGCCGACGTGCTCAAGGCGGTTGCGCTCGGCGCCGACGCGGTGATGCTGGGCCGTGCGCCGCTCTACGGTCTTGCCGCGGGTGGCGAGGCCGGCGCCTCGCACGCGCTCAGCCTGCTGCGGGCGGAGATGGAGCGCGCGATGACGCTGCTCGGCTGCCACGTGCTCGACGAGCTCGGTCCGCAACTGATCCACTCATGATCGCGTTCCGCGAAGCCTGGGAGGCAGGGCTGTTTCGCCGCGAACACTGGCTGCGCAACGTCGTCGCGGGGTTCGTGGTCGGGGTCGTCGCGCTGCCGCTCGCGATGGCCTTTGCGATCGCCTCGGGAGCGAAGCCGGAGCAGGGCCTCTACACCGCGATCGTGGCGGGCACCATGGTCTCGCTGTTCGGCGGCAGCCGCCTGCAGATCGCGGGCCCGACCGGCGCGTTCGTCGTGATCCTCGCCGGCGTCACCGCGAGGCACGGCATCGACGGCCTGCAGATCGCGACGTTCATGGCCGGCATCATGCTGCTCGCACTCGGCCTTACCCGCATGGGCGGGATCATCCGCTACATCCCCGACCCGGTGATCACCGGTTTCACGGCCGGCATCGGCGTGATCATCTTCGTGGGCCAGTGGCGCTATTTCCTCGGCCTGCCGGTGGTCGGCGGCGAGCATTTCCACGAGAAGGTCTGGGCACTCGCGCAGGCGCTGCCGCGGGTCGACTGGATCACCGCAGCGATCGGCGCGGCGAGCCTCGTCGCGGTGGTCGGCTCGGCGCGCGTTCCCGGCCTGCGCCGGGTTCCGGGCCCGCTCGTGGCGCTCGTGCTGGCGACCGCGGCGCAGGCCTATTTCCACTTCGACTCGGTCGCGACGATCGGGTCCGAGTTCGGCGGCATCCCGCGCGGACTGCCGGGTCTCAACGTGCCCGAGATCACGCTGCCGCGCGTGCTGGAACTGCTGGGGCCCGCGTTCACGATCGCGATGCTCGGCGCGATCGAGTCGCTGCTCTCGTGCGTCGTCGCCGACGGCATGGCGGGCACGCGCCACGACTCCAACCAGGAACTGGTCGGGCAGGGGATCGCCAACATTGCCGCGCCCATCTTCGGGGGGTTCGCCGCGACCGGCGCCATCGCGCGCACCGCCACCAACGTCCGCAACGGCGGCAACGCGCCGCTCGCCGGCCTCGTGCACGTCGTGACGCTGGTGCTGGTGCTGCTGTTTCTCGCCCCGCTCGCCGAGTTCGTGCCCCTCGCGGCGCTGGCGGCCGTCCTGTTCGTCGTCGCGTGGAACATGAGCGAGGTCCGCCATTTCGCCGCCATGGTGCGCCGGGCGCCGCGCGCCGACGTCGCCATTCTGCTGATCACCTTCCTGCTCACGGTCTTCGGCGACCTCGTGCTGGCCGTGAACGTGGGCGTCATCCTGGCGATGTTCCAGTTCCTGCGCCGGATGGCGAGCTCGGTGGAAGTGCAGCCCCTCGAAGGCGCCGAACTCGATCTCGCACTGCAGAAGCGCCGCTGGCCCACGCTGCCGCCGGGAGTCATGGCGTACTCGATCGAGGGGCCGTTCTTCTTCGGCGCGGTCGACACGTTTGAGCGCGCACTCGCGCAGACGCATACCGACCCGCGACGGCTGATCCTGCTGCTCCGGCGCGTGCCGTTCATCGACATCACCGGCATCCAGAGCCTCGAGGAGGCGCTTCGGGACCTGCAGCGCCGCGGCGTCGACGTGCTGCTCTGCGGGGCCACCCCGCGCGTATTCAGCAAGCTCGAACGCGCCGGACTGATCGACCTGGTCGGGCCCGGCGGCTATCACGACGACCTCGACTCGGCCCTGACCCAGATCGACTGGGGCGCGTCGCTCGCCGCGCAACCCGGCCGCAACGACGACACCGAGCCACCCTCGCAATGAAAGCCAGCAGCGCCGCGAAGCTCGAAGTGGTGCCTGCGCTCGGTGCGTCCACCGAGCAGCAAGCAATGAACAGAGCAAGCAATGAACAGTGAGTAGTCAATAGTGCACAGGTCAGAGGCGAGTCTCGACACGCAGCCGGCGGCGCATTTCCGGAGATTCACTATCCACTTCCTTCCAGTTCTTCCTGCACGGCGAGCCAGCGTTCCTCCGCGGCCGCGAGTTGCGTGACCACGTCGGCGCGACGGCGGCTCGTCGACTGCACGTCGGACGGCGGGCTGGTTGCGTAGAAGGCGGGGTCGGCGAGCCGTGCCTCGAGCGCGCGACGCTCCGCCTCGAGCGCAGCGATCTCTGATTCGAGCCGCGTCGATTCCTTCACCAGGGGGCGACGTCGCGCCAGCCGCGCGTGCTTTTCAGCTGCGGCCTCCTCGCGTTGCGTACGGCGGGTCTCCCGGCGTTCCGCCGCCGTGGCGCCGAAGGTGCCGGTGACGGCGCCGGAGACGTCACGGCGCGCCATGAGCCACGCCAGGTAATCGTCCACGTCACCGTCGAACGGCACGGCGCGACCGTCGGCGACGAGCAGGAATGTGTCGCAGACGGTGCGCAGCAGTGCCCGGTCATGGGACACGAGCACCAGGCTGCCGTCGTACTCGGCGAGCGCACGCGTCAGGGCGTGGCGCATCTCGAGGTCGAGGTGGTTCGTCGGCTCGTCGAGCAACAGCAGGTTGGGGCGCCGGCGCACGATCAGCGCCAGCGCGAGCCGCGATTTCTCTCCTCCGGAGAGACGGGCGACGGGGGCGTCGGCCATGTCGCCGCGAAAGTCGAAGCTGCCGAGGAAGTTCCGCAGGTCCTGGTCCCGGACGCGCGGCTCCATCCGCTGCAGGTGGCGGATCGGCGACTCGTCGCCGCGCAGCTGCTCGACCTGGTGCTGGGCGAAGTATCCGGTCTCGAGCCCGTGACCGGAGACGCGGCGGCCTGCCACCACCGGCAGGTCGCCGGCGAGCGTCTTGACGAGCGTCGACTTGCCGGCGCCATTCGGGCCGAGCAATCCGACCCGCGCACCGGGCCGCAACGAGAGCTGTACCGGGCCGACCACCGCGCGGCCGTCGTAGCCGAGCTGCGCGTCCTCGAGCGTCAGCAGCGGGTCGGGTGCGCGGTCGGACGGCTCGAACACGAAATCGAACGGCGTGTCGACGTGCGCGGCCGCGATGCGCTCGAGCCGGTCGAGGGCCTTTAGCCGGCTCTGCGCCTGGCGCGCCTTGCTCGCCTTGGCACGGAACCGCGCCACGAAGGCATTCATGTGCACGATCTCGCGCTGCTGTCGCTCGTACATCGCCTGCTGCACGGCGAGGCGCGCGGCGCGCTGGACCTCGAACGCGCCGTAGTTTCCGGCGTAGAGCGTCAGCGTCCGTCGCTCGAGGTGCGCGACGTGCGTGACGGTGCCGTCGAGGAAATCGCGGTCGTGCGAGACGAGCAGCAGCGTGCCGCGGTATTCCGCCAGCCAGCGCTCGAGCCAGACGACCGCATCGAGATCGAGGTGGTTGGTCGGCTCGTCGAGCAGCATCAGGTCCGCGCGGCTCACCAGTGCCTGTGCGAGGTTGAGACGCATGCGCCAGCCCCCCGAGAAGTCGGCCACCGGGCGCTCGATGTCGGTCGGCGAGAATCCGAGACCCGCGAGCAAGGCCGCGGCGCCGGCCCGCGCGCCGTAACCACCGATCGCCTCGAGGCGCGCGTGCAGTTCCGCGAGTGCGTGGCCGTCGTGGGCGGCGTCGGCCGCCGCGAGCGCCGCCTGCACGTTGCGCAGTTCGACATCGCCGTCGAGGACGAACTCGATCGCCTGCTGCTCGAGCGGCGGCGTTTCCTGCGCGACGGATGCGATGCGCCAGTGGGGCGGCACTTCGCAATCGCCGGTTTCGGCGTGCAGCTCGCCGCGCAACAGGGCGAACAGGCTCGACTTTCCGGTACCGTTGGCCCCCACCACGCCGACGCGCCAGCCGCCGTGGACCTGCAGCGAAACGTCCTCTAGGAGCGGGCGCGCGCCGCGGGCGAGCGTGAGTTGGCGCAGTCGAATCACGAGTGGCGTCGGTCGGCTGGGGCACGAAGCCGCGCATTCTCCCACCGCGGGCGTCTTTTTTGGCGGGAGGAGGCGAACTACGGCACAATTCGCCGCTCTTACGTCAGGCCGGCCCTCGCCGGGCCCGGAGCCAGCCAACCCGATGTCATCGATCCGTTCCGTACTTGCGCTCGGCGCGCTCACCCTGTGCGCGGCATTCGCGCACGCGCAGGCGACGCCGGCGGTGTCGGCCGTCGTGGCCTACAGCATCTCGAATCCGGTCGGCAACCTGGTCCTCGGCACGGACGGCGCCATCTACGGCATCAATTCCTCCGCGACGTCGGCGACGGGCGGCGTGCTCTATCGCGCGGCGGCGGACGGTACGAGCACCGCGACCATCTACCAGCTCGATCCCGACGACGCGATCACGCCGCAGGGTGGCCTGATGCTCGGCAGCGACGGTTTCCTCTACGGCACGACGCGTTTCGGGTCCTCGAACGACTTGACGGGCACCGGCACGGTCTTCAGGGTCGCCACGGACGGGACGGGCTTCCAGGTGCTGCATCGGTTCGAGAACTTCTCGGACGGCCAGGACTCGACCAATGCGGAGGGCGCCTACCCGGAAGGCGAACTGGTCGAGGGATCGGACGGATACCTGTATGGCGTCACGCAGGGGGGCGGGCCGAACGGCACTGGCGGACTGTTCCGGGTCGCGCGCGACGGCACCGATTTCGACGTGCTGCATACCTTCGCTGCAGACACCGACACCTCGACGAGCGGCCAGATCATCACTGTCGACGGTGCTTCCCCGCGCGGCGCGCTCGTCCAGGGCGCGAACGGGTTCCTGTACGGCGTGGCGTCGACCGGCGGGACGAACGGGGCTGGCACGGTCTTTCGCGTGAACCCGGATGGCAGCGCATTCGAGGTGCTGCATCACTTCACGGCCACGGCCAACGACCCGGACACCGGCCTGCCGGAGAACACGGACGGGTCCACGCCGCTCGCCGGACTCGCCGACGGCGGCGACGGGTCCTTCTACGGCGTCACCAGTGTCGGCGGAAGCACGGGGCGCGGCGTCGTTTTCACGTTTCCCGCCGACGGCAGCTCGTTCACCGTGCTCTACAGTTTCGACGGCAAGACGGGCGCGCGGCCGACGGCCGAGCTGCTGCTCGGCACCGACGGCCGGCTTTACGGCACGACCGTCTCCGGCGGAGTGAACGAGAATGACGAGCCGACGAGCCTCGGTACCATTTTCGTGATCGATCGCGCGGGTACGAATTTCACGCGACTGCACAGCTTCGACGGTACCGTGGGGTCTGCGCCGAGCAGCCGCCTCCTGCAGCTCGGCAGCGACAAGTTCCTGGGCACTGTCTCGAGCGGCGGTGGGTGCGGTTACGGGTCGCTCTTCCAGTACAGCGGTGCAGGCGAGGAGATCGACGGCGATGTGCGCTGCGGCCGGCGTCGCAACAACAACAGCGGCGGCGGCGCGGGTGGACCGGCGGCCTTCCTGCTGCTCGGCGCGCTCGCCTGGCTGCGACGCCGCCCGGTGTAACGCGGGACTCGCGGCGCACCATAATTGGTGGCGGCGTGGCGATCGATGTGGCGTAGGCCTGCTCCAGCGCATCGATGAAGCCGAGCGCCACGGCTTCGGACGCTTCATTTACGCGATCGAGGCCAAGGTCCTGCGAAACCGCGCCAGCGAGAGCACGAACAAGATCGATCCGATCACGGCCAGGCTGATCAGCTGTGGCCAGACCACCTCCAGGCCAGCCCCTCGATAGAGAATGCCCTGCGACAACATCACGAAGTGGGTGTTGGGCGCTGCCAGCATCACGAACTGGACGATCTCCGGCATGCTTTCGCGCGGCGTGCTGCCACCGGAGAGCATCTGCAGGGGCAGCAGAACCATCAGCAGCAGCATGCCGAACTGCGGCATCGAACGGGCCAGCGTGGCCAGGAAAATCCCCAACGACGTGGTGGCGAACAGATGCAGGGCCGCACCCACGAAGAACAGCGGCAGCGAGCCTTCGATGGGCACGCCCATCAGGCCGCGCACGACGACATTGAGGGCGAAGGCCGACGCGACCAGCACCACGGCCGCCATCGCCAGCACCTTGGAGGCCATGATCTCGAACGGGGTGACCGGCATCACCAGCAGGTGCTCGAGGGTGCCGTGTTCGCGCTCGCGGATCAGGGCCGCGCCGGTCAGCACGATGGACAGCATGGTGATGTTGTTGATGATCTGCATCACCCCGCCGAACCAGGACTTGTTGAGTTCGGGGTTGAAGCGCGCGCGCAGGACCAATTCCACCGGCGAGACTGGACGCGGCACGATTGCGGCGAACGAACTCGTTGACCTGGTCCAGGACGATGGTCTGGATGTAGCCGCTGCCGGTGAAGGCCTGGCTCATGCGCGTGGCATCCACGCTCAGCTGGATGGCAGGGGCGCGCCCGGCGAGCACATCGCGCTGAAAACCGGCCGGGATGTACAGGGCGAAGGTGTCGAGCCCGGCGTCCATGCGCCCATCCAGTTCGGCCGGGGTGATCAGTGCCGGGGGCATGAAATAGGGCGGACGCAGGGCATCGACGATGCGCTCGGACAGCGGCGAGCGGTCCTCGTCGATGACCGCGATGGGGGCCTTGTGCAGCGTCTCCGGCAGCGCCGTGGCGGCGGTGTAGATCGAGAAACTGAACGCGTAGACGATCAGCACCAGCATGATCGGGTCGCGCAGCAGGCTGCGCAGCTCCTTCAGGCCCAGGTGGGCGATGTTGCGCAAGCGTTGCCGTTTCATCGCTGTTGCTTCCTGAGCAGCACGGCGGCCAGGCCGATCAGCACGGGGATGCTGATCAGCAGCGGCACGAAGGAGGCGCGTAGGTCGCCGAATTCCAGCGCCTTGGAAAAGGTGCCGCGGGAGATGGTCACGAAGTGGGTTGTCGGAAAGACGTTACCGATCAAGCGCCCCGCGCCTTCGAGCGAGCTGACCGGATCGATGAGGCCGGAGAACTGCACCGCCGGCAGAATGGTGAGCAGCGCCGTGCCGAACAGGGCCGCCACCTGGCTGCGCACGAAGGTGGAAATGAGCAGACCGAAGGCAGTGGCGCTGATCACGTAGAGCAGCGCGCCCAGCGCCAGCGCCGCGAAGCTGCCGGTGACCGGCACGCGGAACAACACCACGGCCATCAGCACCAGCAGGAGAAAACTCGCCATGGCCAGCACGACGTAGGGAATCTGCTTGCCCAGCAGGAATTCGAGTCGTGTGCTCGGTGTCACGTAGAAGTTGATGATCGAGCCCATCTCCTTCTCGCGCACCACCGAGAGCGCGGCGAGAATGGCCGGGATGAGCATCAGCAGCAGCGGAATCACCGCCGGCACCATCGCCGGCAGGCTGCGCACGTCGGGGTTGTAGCGAAAGCGCGTCTCCACGGTCGCCAGCGGCGCCACGGCGGCCTCGCCGAGCGCCTCGCGCAGGCGCTGGCTCATCCAGTGCTGGTGGATGCCCTGCACATAGCCGCGCACCGTCTCGGCACGGGTGGGCATGGCCCCGTCGATCCAGGCGCCGATCTGAACCGGCCGGCCGTGCAGCAGATCGCGCCCGAAGCCCGGCGGAATCTCGATGGCCAGGCTGATCTCGCCGGCGCGCATGCGCCGGTCCAGATCGGCGTAGTCGGAGAGCGGCGCACGCTCCGCGAAATAGCGGGACCCGGACAGGCTCAGGCTGTAATCGCGGCTGATGCTGGTCTGGTCGTGGTCGAGCACCGCATAGGTCAGGTCCTCCACATCCAGCGTGATGCCGTAGCCGAGTACGAGCATCAACAGGAGGCTGCCCAACACGGCCAGCGTCAGGCGGATCGGGTCGCGCTTGAGCTCCAGCGCCTCGCGTAGCGTGAAGCTGAACAGCCGCCGCAGGCTGAAGGCGCGGCGGGCGGCGTGCGGTGACGCCGCCGGGGCGACGGGCGAGGTCGTCGGGGTGGTTGGCCGGGTCGGCTCCTGCGGCGACTCCCCTGCGGCCTCCTGCAGGTAAGCAACGAAGGCGTCCTCGAGCGTCGGCGCGCCACGCGCCGCCACGATGGCCTGGGGCGTGTCGGTCACCAGCACGCGTCCGGCGTGCATGAGCGAGATGCGGTCGCAGCGCTCGGCCTCGTTCATGAAGTGGGTGGAGATGAAGATGGTGACGCCATCGCGGCGTGAGAGCTCGATCAGCGCGCGCCAGAAGGCGTCGCGCGCCACCGGGTCCACCCCCGAGGTGGGCTCGTCGAGGATGAGTATCTCTGGGCCATGGATCATCGCCACCGCCAGCGACAGGCGCTGACGGTCCCCCAGCGGCAGCGCGTCGGGCAGCGCATCGAGGATGTCGAGCCAGGTCGAAACGTTCGGCCATGACCTGCACGCGGGCTTCGATGTCCGCCTCCGGCAAGCCGAACAGGCGCGCGTGCAGCATCAGGTTCTGGCGCACCGTCAGCTCGCCGTAGAGCGAAAAGCTCTGGGTCATGAAGCCGACGCGACGGCGGGTGGCGAGGTCGTGGGCAGTCGAGCGGCTTGCCGAACAGCAGCGCCTCGCCCTCGCTCGCGGGGCAGCAGCCCGGTGAGCATCTTCATGGTGGTGGTCTTGCCGCAGCCGTTGGAACCCAGGAAGCCGAAAATCTCGCCGCGCCGGATGCGGAAACTCACCCGATCCACCGCGGTGAAGTCGCCGAAGCGCATGGTGAGGTCGCGCGCCTCGATGGCAATCTCCGTCTGCGGCGTCGGCCGCCTGCGGCACGATCTCCACCGGCCGGTAGCCGGCGCGTTGCGCTTCCGGAAGCAGTGCGATGAAGGCCTGTTCCAGCGTGGAGCAGCCGGTACGCGCCAGCAGCTCGGCGGGCGTGCCGGTGGCGAGCACGCGACCCGCGTCCATGGCCGCCAGCCAGTCGAAACGCTCGGCCTCCTCCATGTAGCCGGTGGCCACCAGTACGCTCATGCCCGGTCGCTCGGCGCGAATGTCGTCGATCAACGCCCAGAACTGGCGGCGCGAGAGCGGGTCGACGCCGGTGGTGGGCTCGTCGAGGATCAGCAGCTCGGGGTCGTGGATCAGCGCACAGCACAATCCGAGCTTTTGCTTCATGCCGCCCGAGAGCTTGCCGGCCGGACGGTCTGCAAACGGCGTGAGCCCGGTGGCGGCCAGTAGCGTGCCGATGCGCCGCTCGCGCTCGGCACGGTCATGCCCGAAGAGGCGGCCAAAGAAGTCCACGTTCTCGAACAAGGAGAGGGTCGGGTAGAGATTCCTGCCCAGCCCTTGCGGCATGTAGGCAATGCGCGGGGACACATGGGCGCGAAAGCGGGCACTGGCCATGTCGCCGCCCAGCACCTCGATGCGCCCGTCCTGACGGGCACGCACGCCCGCAACCAGTGCGAGCAGGCTGGACTTGCCGACCCCGTCCGGGCCGATCAGGCCGGCCATCACCCCGGCGGGGATGTCGAGGTCGACGTCCCGCAAGCGCCTGTGTCTTGCCGTAGCGCAGCCCGACGCCTTGCAGGCGCACCACCGGCGCGGCCGCCGGGACGGCGACGCTGTTCATTCCGGCAGCCTCAGCTGCAAGTGCGGTGGCCAAGGCGCTGTCGGGGTCGAGCGTGACATAGGCCATCCCAGGCAGACCGGTCTTGACCTGGGCCAGGTGCTTCTCCAGCAGCTCCTGGGGAATCTGCGCCCGCACCCGGAACATCAGCTTCTCGCGCTCGACCTGGGTTTCCACCGTCTTCGGTGTGAACTGCGCCACGTCGGCGACGAAGGAGATGCGCGCCGGAATCACGTACTGCGGCGCGGCATCGAGCACCAGTCGCGCCTCGCTGCCCAGGGCGACGCGGCCGACTGCGCGGGTGGGAAGAAAGAAGGTCATGTACACATCCTTCAGGTCCACCAGGTTGAGCACCCGCCCACCGGCGCCCACCACCTCGCCGGGACGGGCCACGATCAACTGCACGCGACCATCGCGCGGGGCCTTGAGCAGGCTGTCCTCGATGTCAGTGCGGATGCGGGCTGCCTCCGCCTGCGCCGCCTCGACCGCCGACTCGCTGCCTCGGATCTGGTTACGGGCCGCCGCAATCGCGGCGACGCTGGCCGCCCGCTGCGCCTGCGCAGCGGTCAGCGCGGCCGCGGCGCGATCGACCGCTTCGGTCTGGTCGTCGAGTTGCTGCTGCGAGATGAACGCCTGTCGGCGCAGTTCGGCGAAACGCTGCGCGCGCCGCTGCGTGGCCGCCAGCTCGGTCTGGCGCTGCACCACCAAGGCATCTGCGGCGGCCTTTTCGCTCTCACGCTGGGCCAGCTGGCTGCGTGCCGTGGCCACCGCATCTTCCGCCTGACGCATGCGGGCCTCCGCCTGTCGCAGTTGCGCCTGCAGCGAGTCGGTGTCCATGCGCACCAGCGCCTGGCCGCTACGGACCAGTTCGCCCTCGCGCACCTCGATGGACTGGATTCGGCCCGGCTGGCGAGCCGCGATGTCGATCTCCACCGCCTCGATGCGGCCGTTGCCACTGACGATGTGCTCCATTGCCCCGTCGCCGTCGTGCTGCAGCCAGAAATACACCGCTGCAACGGCCACTGCGGCAACCACGCCCGATCGAAGAGCCCAACGCTTGATGTTCATGTTCGCATCCTCATGGCAACAACCTCACACACGGGTGTTAGCCGGTGATGTTCAGCTTCGCTCGATCCCGTACGTGAAGTCGTCCTTGAAGCCACCGCGGTGTAGACATCCAGTCTCATCACAGCTTCTCCCGGGCATCGCCGCAGGACCGGTCGGGCACCGGCTCCAGCAGGCGGAACGGTACTTCTTTGTGGTGTTTGACGACGGCTTCTTTGCCGATCCAGTTCAATGTAGGCATTCGCGATCCCGATAGGTTCTTCTATTCTTGTGTGGGCGGTCGTTGTCCGAGGCCGATCCATTTGGCTCCGCGCCCCTTGCCCGTCGGAGTAATCAGTCCCTCTTTCTTCATCGCCCGCAATACCAGCCGCACCATGTCGCGGCTGACGCCGGGGCAGGCTTCTTCGATTTCCGAAATCGAGAACGGCAAGTTGCGCTTGAGGATCTCGACGCGCACCCGGTCGCCCTTGGCCCCGCGCCCACGTTCGATGGTGCCGACGCGCTCTTCAAATTCCTTGTAGGCGCGCAGCAGAGCACCCCAGAAGTAATTCAGCCAGGGCGCGATGTCGTGTGCGGCCTCATGCCAGCCCTGCGAGCTGGCTTCCAGTGTTGCGTAGTAGCTCTCTTTCGATTCCTCGACGATGCGTTCCAGGCTGATGAAGCGGCCCACGGCGTAGTCGAAGTGGTAGAGCAGTTGCAGGGTGAGCAGCCGTGCCATGCGGCCGTTGCCCTCGGGGAAGGGGTGGATGCACAGGAAGTCGAGGACGGCCAGCGGTACCAGCACCAGCGGGTCGGCCAGATGCTGATCCCGCGCGGCGCGATAACGCGCGATCAGGTCCGTCATCGCCATCGGCGCGAGATGCGCGGCCACTGGGTGGAAGCGGATGTGGGAAATCCCGTCGTCCGGGTGGCGTTCGACGATGTCGTTGCTGGTGGCCTTCCAGCGGCCGCCCGGCTGCGGCGTGTAGCGGTAGAGGATGCCGTGCAGCCGGAGCACCGAGTCCGCGGAGAACGGCATCTGTTCGTCGCTTTCATGGATGAGGCCCAGCGCGTCGCGATAGCCGGCCAGGTCCTGCTCGGAACGGCTCTTGGGCGCGGCGTTTTTCAGCACCAGTGATTTCAGGCGGGCGGCTGCGACCACTACGCCTTCGAGGCGGTTGGAGGACTCTGTGGACTCCACCACGGCGACCTGCCGCAGATCGCTCAGCACCTGGGGCGACTGGGCGACGTACAGGCGCTGTTTGCCCCGGCACTCCCCGAGCGCGCGCAGTGTCGCCAGCTGCTGGGCGTCGAAGCGCAGTCTGGCAAGGTAGTCGGGCGAAAGTGAGTGCATGGGCGCATCACTGGCGGCGGAATGGCGTAATCGTATTGAATAAAGGGGTATTTAGATAATTAATTACCCTAATAAACTCCAGACTACCCTATTTGCTCTGCCTTACGTGCCGTGAATGGTCCCCCTTTTCTCCGCACCTTGTGCGGCGAAAGACTGGCCTGTACGGGGAATCCAGCCCATGATCTCCGCATGAATAGCGGCGATTACAAATACATCTGGCAGTCCAGCGACTGGCCGAACTGGCACTTCGACCTGGCGGCACTGGCCGGGCCTATGGCTGAGGTCAGTCGCGCCCAAGGGCTCCTGCTGGGCCGTCTGGCCGACGTGGGTCTGGCGCTGCGCGATCAGGCCCGCCTGGCCGCGCTCACTGAGGACGTGGTCAAGACCAGCGCGATCGAGGGCGAGCTGCTCGACGTCGAATCTGTGCGCTCGTCCATCGCGCGCCGATTGGGCGTGGACATCGGCGCCCTGGCCCCGGTGGATCGGCACGTCGAAGGCCTCGTCGAGATGGTGCTCGATGCCACCGCCAACTGTCATGCACCGGTGTCGCGCGAGCGGCTGTTCGGCTGGCATGCGGCGCTGTTTCCTACCGGCTACTCCGGACTCTCCACGATCAAGGTCGGCGCCTGGCGCGACCATGCCAGCGGTCCGATGCAAGTGGTGTCTGGCCCCATCGGCCGCCAGAAGGTGCATTTCGAGGCGCCACCGGCCGAGCGCCTGGAGGCTGAAACCCGCCGATTCCTGGACTGGCTGAACGGCGCATCGAACGACCCGCCGCTGCTCAAGGCCGGGCTTGGCCACCTGTGGCTCGTCACCTTGCACCCGTTCGACGACGGCAACGGCCGTATCGCCCGGGCCATCGGTGATTTGCTGCTGGCGCGCGCCGATGGCAGCCCGCAACGCTTCTACAGCCTCTCGGCGCAGATCCAAGGGGAACGCGAGGCCTACTACGACATCCTGGAGCGGACGCAGAAGAGGTCGATGGATGTCACCGATTGGCTTGCCTGGTTCCTCGATACGCTCCATCGCGCCGTCGATCAGGCGCAGCACACGCTCGACGCCGTATTGACCAAGGTGCGGTTCTGGCAGGGCTGGGCGACCACGCCACTGAACGAGCGACAGGTGAAGTTGCTGAACAAGCTGCTCGACGGCTTGGAAGGCAAGCTCACCACCCGCATGTGGGCGGCCATTGCCAGGTGCTCGCCGGACACGGCGCTGCGAGACATCAACGATCTGCTTGCGCGCGGCGTGCTGCGGAAAACGGATGCGGGCGGGCGCAGCACAAGCTATGTATTGGATGACGCTGCAACGAGGGGACGCCCATGAAGAAAGCTGAAGCCATCATTCCTGCATATGATCCCGATACCCCGCCATCATTTTCATCATCCAGCCCGGATACTCTTCCGGCAGGCGGCTGACCTCATCCAGGGCTGAAAGCTCGTCATCGGACAAGTGGACCTGTGCCGCACGGATATTGTCCTTGAGCTGGTCGGGCCGCTTGGCGCCAATGATGACGCTGGTCACGGCGTCCTGGTGCAACAGCCACGCCAGGGCGATTTGGGCCACGTTGACAGGCTCACCGTCGATCTGCTTGCCTCCGGCAATCTCCCGCATGGTCGTAATGACAGCACTTCCGCGCGCGCGGTCGACTGGCGGAAAATCGAATTTGGCACGCCGGTTTTCCTCGGAAACATCCGGCCCCTCATATTTACCGGACAGGTACCCACCTGCCAGCGGACTCCACACCATCAGCCCGACCTTTTCAGACGCCAGCATTGGGATCACCTCCCGTTCCAGGTCGCGACCCACGAGGGTGTAATAGGCCTGCAGGGACACGATCGGGCACAAGTTGCGGGCCTGGGTGATGCCGATGGCCTTCATGACCTGCCAGGCGGCCCAGTTGGACAGACCCACGTAACGCACGTGGCCCTGTTGCACCAGGGTATTGAGTGCCTCCAGGGTTTCCTCGATCGGCGTGGCCGGGTCGAATCCGTGAATCTGGTAGAGGTCGATATAGTCCGTTTGCAGGCGCTCCAGACTCGCCTTGCATTCGCTCATGATATGGCCGCGGGAAGCGCCACGGGCATTGGGGCCATCACCCATGGGCCCCAGCACCTTGCTGGCCAGCACAATATCCTCACGGCGAACCCCGAGATTCTTCAGGGATTGGCCGACGATGCGCTCACTGCCACCGTGCCCGTAGATGTTGGCGGTGTCGATGAAGTTGATACCCGCCTCCAGGGCGAACTTCATCAGCTCGTCGGCCTGTTCCTGCTGCAAATTGCCGATCAGGCCCCAGATGTCCTTGTCGCCGCCGAAGGTCATGGTGCCCAGGCATAGTTCCGATACAAAAAGGCCCGAGTTACCGAGCTTGCGATAGCGCAGGCCGTTGTCTGCACGGAACCGCGGCAGGTTGTGTGCTGTCATGTTTGGGTCTCGTCATAAAGCCGGTTGATGTTGAGAAGACTGTTGCGGATGTCGCTGCTTGAGGAGCGCCTGAAGCCGCTCGACCAGTGAGGTGGTCACGTCGTGAAGCGCCGCTCCCTTCGTGGCATCGAAACCGATCCGGGCCGCGAGCGTTTCGGGAATCCGCTGGGCCTGCTTCCGCAACGCGGTGGCGTGCGGGGTGAGTGCGATGATCACGCGACGCTCGTCCTCACTGTCCCGGCTGCGGGTCACGAGGCCGCCTCGCTCCATGCGCTTGAGCAGGGGGGTGATGGTCCCGGCATCGAGATAGAGGCAATCGCGCAATTCGCCGACGGTGGCGCTGCCGCGCTCCCACAGCAGCAGCAGCACCAGATACTGCGAATAGGTCAGCCCCAGCGGCGTCCAGCAGCGGACGATACAGGCGCTGCATCAGGTTGGTCGCCGCGTAGAGCGGAAAGCAGACCTGACGGTCGAGGCGGAGCCAGTGGTCGGCATCGCCTTCGTGCTCGACGTTCGTCATCGCGTCTTCACACTCAGCACGACATCGATATTGCCGCGCGTTGCGTTTGAATAGGGGCAGACCTCATGCGCCTGCGCCACGATCGCCTCGGCAGTCGGCTGATCGACGCCCGCAAGCGTGACATCCAGTGCGACGGTAAGCGCGAAACCGCCGCTGCCGTTCGGCTCCAGGCCGACGGTGGCCATCACTTCGACATCGTCATCCTTGATCTTGTGTTCCTTGTTGCGGGTGACATGGATCACCGCATTGCCGAAGCAGGCGGCATAACCGGCGGCAAAAAGCTGTTCAGGATTGGTCGCGCCTCCCTTGCCGCCAAGGCCGCTGGGCATCGCGAGCCTGAGGTCGAGTAGCCCATCGGTGCTTTTTACCGTGCCGTTGCGACCGCCGATTGCATTAACCGCAGTTGAATACAGAGTGCTCATGCTTCACCTCCTGAAATATATGGCATCACAGTATATGGCTAGCCATTTGTATGATGCAATCGGTCTATGATGGCGGCCAGTGGAAGCACGCAATCCAACCGCTTCGTCCACGCGTAACTCGTTGATCTGTATTGGTCGGAAGTTTGGCTTTTGCGGGCTTCGGGCCAGTTTCAGGGAGCGAGGTCGGAGCGAGGAATGGCCAGGAGAGAGTGGAATGCGGCGGGATCGGGCAAACAAAACCCCCAACCGTTCTCGGTTGGGGTTTTGTTATTGGTGGCGGATGGTTGACCGCCGGAATGGGTCCTCGGTCAGCCATTTTGGACTGCTGCGAACCGATGCCATTGCCGCGCAATCAGCGCGTCAGCAGATCGATGTAGCGCTGGTAGCTGTAGCTCCGATTCTTCTTCTGGCCGGTCATTTCCGTCACGATGCCCAGCTCTTCCAGCACCTTGACGGCCGCATTGGCGGTCGGAAAGCTGGTGTCCAGACTCTTGCGTACCCGCTCGATGGTGAAGCGCGGCATCATCGGCAACATTTCGAACAGCCGGTAGCTGGCGGGGCCAGCCTTGGGAGATTCAAGCAGACGGCGCCGGTCGGACGCCACCAGGGTCGCGATGGCAATGATGCTGCGTTCGGCGTCACTGGCGGCTGTCGCCACACCTTCGAGGAAGAACGCGACCCAGGACTCCCAGTCGCCCTCGGAGCGGATGATCGACAGGCGCCGATAATACTCGGCCTGATGCTGCTTCAGGTAGCCGCTCAGGTACATCAGCGGCTCGGGCAACAGGCGCCAGTGTTCGAGCAGTGCGGCAATCAGTAGACGTCCGATACGGCCATTGCCGTCGAGGAAGGGGTGGATGGTTTCGAACTGGGCGTGTACCAGCGCAATCTTGACCAGAGGCGGGAGCGTGTTTGCTTCGTCGTGAATGAATTGCTCCAGATCGCCCAGCAGATCTGCCACCCGGTCGGCCGGTGGCGGCACGAAAGCGGCGTTGCCCGGACGGGTGCCGCCGATCCAGTTCTGCGAACGCCGCAGTTCCCCGGGCTGCTTGCCGGCACCGCGCACCCCGTCCAGCAAGACACGATGGGCCTCACACAGCAAACGGACGCTGATGGGCAGTCCATGGGGGTCGCGCAGGTTGTCGTGTACCAGCCGGAAGGCGCTCAGATAGTTGATGACTTCCTCGACTTCATCCGTGTTGGCGACGGCGAATCCCGCTTCCTCGTCGAACAGGTCGGTCAATGTGGCCTGGGTACCTTCGATTTGTGAGGTGAGCAGGGCCTCCTTGCGGATGGCGCTGTAAAGCAACCAATCCACCGATGGCACCAGCCCCGACACCCCGGACAGGCGGGCGAGCGCCAGCTCTGCCCGATGGTTCAGGTCGGCATACGCCTCTGGTGTCAGCACGGGCTCGGCGGGTGGGAGCGGATGCGGCACAAAGGCCTGAACCGATTCGCCCAGCGTCGTCGAGATGACGTAAGTGCCTGTGGCTCGCTTCATAGTGAAGATATCTTTCATGTGATATTTTTTATTAAAGCATTCTTTAATATTAAGCGCCAGCGTTGAAGTATCTTTTGATTAAAGGGTCTGCCGCCGGCCACCCCCGCCAAGGATGCCTTTACAGTTGCCGGGCGGCACTGCCCCAAGAAGCAGGATCTTGTCTCGATCGGTCATGGCCACTGCCGCTTCCGCATCACGTACTGTCTGTCAGCCCAGGCAAACTGGAAAAACTCTTTCATGGCTGGCACCTCGGCTGCGCCGGATTGTGCGGCCCGATTGACCGCCCACGCACTGTCACAAAGCGAGTCGATCACATCGCGCAACGCGGCGATCAGGGTGACCAGTGCGTAGATGGCGTACTTGGCGGCGGTATCCAGTTCCGAGGCTCGGACATGCAGCGGCGCTACATCCATCCGCTGCTGGTCGAGATCGCTCATCAGACTGGCAGCGGCATTCCCAAACGCAATACTTCGCCATGCGACCGTTCATCTGCGCGCGTTCGCGTTCCCGCGAGCGTGGCCTGCATTTGCATGATCTGGCTTGCAATCTCACCCCACCGGGCGATGGGGTCGACCATTGTCTGATGCCTGTGGCCGGTCAGCTTGTTGATGTTCGAATAGCGCCCACCGGGGTGGGCGAAATCGTCGAGGAAGCCCAGGATCACGATCGGCAATGAATCGGATTGAAATCCATCCAGTGCGGTCACGTCGCGCGCGCCGCACACGGCGTTTGCGGCGTTGAAGAGGGCAGCGAAGCTTGTGTCCGTAATCCTCGACGATCTTGCTGTCGGGAGGAACCAGCTGATTGCGCGCCATATGGTCGAGGATCAAGGCCAGCTTCAACACCCGCTCAAAACCAATCGATAGTTCGAAGAAGGCCGAATAGAACAATCCCTTCTTGTCCCCCAGATTGGCGCGATGCCGGCTGGGTGGAACTCATCGACGAACTGCGTCCCGGCAGCATCGGCGCGGAACTGGCGGAAGTGGAGATGACGGTATGACGCGGATACGGCAATCAGGCGAGGCCACCGTGCAGCAGCGTATGGACGGCGGCACCGTGAAGCTCTCGACCTTCATCCCGCTACAGATCCGCAAGCGCGGCGTGCGCAAGGTGGTGATCCGGCCGGACGGGGAGCGCGCCGCTCCGGCCGCACGCGGCCAGTTCGACAGCCCCATGCCGGTGGCACTGGCGCGGGCCTTCTATTGGCAGCAACCGCTCGACGGACGGCGTGGTCGCCAGCGGCACCGACATCGCCCAGCGCGAGGGGCTGCATCACTCGACCGTCAACGAACTGCTGCGCCTGACCCTGCTGGAGCCGGCCATCATCCAAGCCATTCTGGCGGGCCAGCAGCCGCGCTGCATGAGCCTGATCTGGTTCCAGCGCAACCCGCTGCCGCTGGACTGGATCGAGCAGCGGCGGGTGGTCGATGGGTTCGATGCTTGACGCGGGATCACTTGACCCAGCGGCGGGCGTCCTTGAGCAGCAGCAAGAGTTGCTGCTCGCGCAGCGGTGAGGCGATGAAGCCGAAGCGGGTGTAGAACCGCGCCGCTTCCTCGTCGATGGGGTGGGTTAGCATCGCGCGGATGCCGGCCTGCTCGGCAATCAGCAATGTGCGGCGGATGGCATCCTGCAACAACCCGATGCCGATCCCTCGGCCCTGATCCTGCAGGCTGACGGCCAGACGGGCAAGAATCACGACGGGAATCGGATACTGTCCCATGGCCTTGCGAATGCGTTCCGGCGCATCGAGCGTGTCGATCTGGCCGACGGTTAGGCTGAAATAACCAGCGACGCGGTCGTCTTCGCTGACGACGAAGGTCTTGGCCGAGCCGCTCGCTTGCGCCTGTCGGGCATGGCGCACCAGCCAGTCATTGAGTGTCGGTTTGCCGCAATCGAAACCTTCGAGCCGATGCTGTGGCCCAAGGGGTTTCGGACCGCTCAAGCTCATGTCTTGTCCCAAGGGGCTTTACGCGAGAACAGATCGCGCAGCCCCTCGTTGGCCTGTTCCGGCTGTTCGAGCAGATCCATCAGGGCCTGGTACTGGCTTCCCGAGACCATGAACAAGCGTTGGTCGAGCAGGGTTTGCTCGGCGGCCTGGCAAGCGCTGTCGAGAATGAAATCCGTCAGCGACTTGTGCGCCACGTCGGCGGCGCGGCGCAGAACGGCTTCCTGCTCGGGGGTGGCACGCAATCCCAAGCGGGCCGAACGGGTCGCTGAAGATGTAGAGGCAGTCATGGCGCCCCTCCATGTGTTAGTGCAATTGACGCAATGTTAGTACAAAAGACAAACAGCATCCAGTTTTGACGGGTGCCCGGTTGCCATGGTTGACTGCAGAAAGGCCGCCAAGTCCATGTAAATAAAGGGCTCGACGCCGCGACTACCCGCAGGGCAAACAGAGAAAATAGACTGGGCTGGCCGGGAAACGGGGTGATTTCGCGCACTTGGTCGGGTCGGCACCCGCAGGGCAGACGCCCGGAACCCCGCGTGGCGCAGGGATTTCGGGCAGAAAAAAGGGCCTGGAGACTATCCAGGCCCTTGGTGTTGGTGGTGGGGTGGAACCCTGCGCCAAACCTATGTAACTCAGCGCCTTAGAACCGCTGCGAACTCCTGCGGAAAGGTGCGGAATCCAGCCCCAACTGCCAACAATCCTACCAGTTCTGCCCGGCCGAGGTCACCAGCCAAGTGCATCAGACAGGACGCCAGTTCGATTCCCATTTGAGGAATTGAACCCGCGTCCGCCAGACGTCTACGCTGGCTCGATCGCAGGCGACCGGAGCGGGTCACGCCAACCGGACCGGCCGTGCAACCTTCGGTCGACGAGCTGAACTAGCGGTCTGCAGGTTTGCTTCCCGGCAGAGAATCCGAAGCATCGCTTGGTCATGGAAAAACGCCCGGAATGCATCAGTCACAGCGCTGTCCAGGAATGTTGCCGTGGTCTGGCCGTCAGCCGGAGCGGAAACGATGCCGTCCGGGATGTCCCTCGACCAACCCCTGGCAGCCCGGAATCCGCTCACCATGTGCGAGAAGTGGGGTCGAGATCGATCGTGATGCGCTTGACCTTGCGCTTTCAATCGCCGCCGGTGCCGCTCGATCACGCTCTCGGCGAGCGCGATTCCCATCCGGTACAGGTCCGCCCGCGTAAAGGCGTTCTCAAAACGCGACAGTGTCGGCTGCGAGGCCAGCTCCTCGCCACGAACCGAATCCCGACCACCGAGCAGCTTCTGGATCGGATCGCCACCCAAGCGGCTCGCGTCATTCCCGTCCGGGTAACCACAGCCGATCGCGTACAGTCGCTGACGAACCAGATCGCCGATTGCGTGACGGACCTTGCCCGACTGACGTCGGTCATGGATGGCGCCGACCAACGCCTCGGTCAGACCGAGCCGTCGATCGCACGCCTGCAGCAGGATCGCTCCGCCGTCGGAACTCGCGTGCGGCTGGTCAAACTTCACCGTCAGCGGCTTGCCGCCCAACTCCGCAAACAGGACAGACTGTCGTATGCTATCGTCGTTCACGAAAAAGCCTCTTGAGTGCCGGAAAGTCTTGTAGCAAAGCCTTTTTCGCACGATTGGGGCTTTTGTTTTTTTCAGTACCTCACGCTGCTTCGCGCATAAAGCAGGCTAGGCTACGACGTCGAGAACCGCCGACTGGTGCCCAACGAACGCGAGGCCAAACTGATCCGGCACATCTTTCAGCGTTTCGTCGAACTCGGCTCCAGTACTGCGCTGGTCAAAGAGCTGAAACGCTGAAACTGGATGGCGTAACGTCGAAGGCGTGGACCACGCAAGACGGCAGGACGCGCGATGGCAGACCGATCGACAAGGGCCACATCTACAAGCTTCTCAGCAACCGAACCTACCTCGGTGAATCGAGGCGCAAGGATCAGTGGTACCAGGCCGAACATCCGCCCACGCAAGCTGGTCACCTTGCCAAACGGCGAAACCGCGCCGGTTAGACCGTGGGTGGACGACGCATTGCCGAACCACGTCACGCTGTTTGATCTGGCGGTTGATCCGCCAGCGCTGTGGGATGAGCAGCGCGAGAGAGTCGGGGTCTGAGGTGGCGACGCCACCTCAGCTCAACACGCCCTTGAGATCCTTGAGCATCAGGAACAGGTGATACGGATCGGTCGGACTGGGCTCGAATTCCCATGATTCATACCAATGCCGCGCAGCATCGTCCTTGGCATGCACCAGCAGGCAACGAATGCCGGCGATGTCGGCGGCCTGCGCCGTGCGCAGCAGGGCGTCCTTGAGCAAGGCCTGGCCCAGTCCTTTGCGCTGATGCTCCTTGTCCACGGCGAGCCGGGCCAGGATCATGACTGGCACCGGATGGCGCGCCAGACCCTTCATCACTCTCGACGGCGCGACTTCCGGATCGACGCTGCCGACGGCGAGGCTGTAGAAGCCGACCACCACATCACCCTGGCAGCAGACGTAGGTCTGCGCACTGTTTGCCTTTTGATTGACGAGGGCATAGCGCTGCAGGAACTGGTTCAGCGCGGCCTGGCCGCAGTCGAAAGCATCGACCTGATCTGTAGCAAGGAGTTTGCGAACGGGTGCGTAGGCATCACTCAACCGAGCACCCCGGGTTCACGCAGCAACTTCTTCAGGCGCGGCTTGCTTTGCACCGGACGATCCAACGCCTCCTGGAACGCTTGCCACTGCGCGTCGTCCAGTACGAACTGGCGACGATCCGCCAGTGTCTGCGCAGCCGCCGTCACGCCCGCGTCGAGCAGGAACTCGCTGACATTCTTGTGGCAGGCGCGTGCGGCTTCCTGCAGTAGTTGCTTGACTGGCGTGCTTGCACGAACGTCAATGCGTTCGGTCTTGGAAAGATTCAGGGTGCTCATGGTGCCCCTCCGGACTGATCTTGGATGCCTCTATGGTAGGCGTCCGGACATTGTCCTGACAAGACCTTTCTCGTCCTGGCCTCATCCAAGCACGTACATCCGTGTTGCAATCTGTCGGTAGCGATAACTACCGACAAAACGCAACGACAGCGTTTCCTTCGCCACCCGATGCCGCGATCCAACCGCTTGATTCGTCCGCGCGTAACGCTTTGATCTGTATGGCGCTGACTTGTGGCTTTAGCGCAATGCCCTCGGCCCTGCCTCCCTGTCAGGCAACGGTCCAGCCGGCATCGTCCATCGCCGCGACCGCCGCCTCGGCCTCCGGAACCCCAGGCTGCCAGCGGGAGGCGTCGAGGCGTCGCCCGGTGAACCCGGACGAGGCGTCCGAGGCCAGCCAAAGCAGCGGTGGCACGACGATGGCGGGATCGAGCAGGTTGGTGCGCGCTTCGGCGGGGAGGCCGTCCGGGATCATGCCGGTTGCCGTGGCGCCGCCCGGGAGCAGCGCATTGACCGTCACCCCGGTGCCGTCCAGATCCTGCGCCCAAATGATGGTTTCCGATTCCAGCGCCGCTTTCGACGGGCCGTAGGGCGAGAAGCCGCGCCGGCGCATGGTGGCGTGATTCATGGTGATGTTGACGATGCGCCCGTGGCCGGCGGCGATCATGCCGGGCACCGCCGCGCGCGCCATCAGGAACGGCCCGTTGATGTTGGTGTCGATCACCATGCGCCAGACGCTGGGCTCGGTCTGCCAGAACCGGGTCGGCTCCGTCAAAAAGCGATCGCTGACGTACTTCATCCCGCGACCGGCGTTGTTGACCAGCAGGTCGAGCCGGCCGAAGCGTTCCAGTGCCATGGCCACGACGCGCTCGCAGTCCTGCTCGCGGGTCACGTCGGCAATCATCGGGACGATGCGTCCACTGGCATCTGCTGCGGCGACCGCTTCGACTTCGGTCGTCTCACGCGCGGCGGTCGCAATCACGCGCGCGCCGGCCGCGGCGAGACCCAGCACCATGGCGCGGCCGAGCCCGCGCCCGCCGCCGGTGACGATAGCGACCTGGCCGTCGAGTCGCCCGCTGCTCATCGGTTCAGCGCCTGCATCTGCGGCGCGGCGTAGCGCGGGCCCGCGGCCGCCCCCGGCGGCAGGATGCGGTCGATGCGGGCGAGGTCCTCGGCGCTGATCCGCACCTCGAGTGCGCGGACGTTCTCTTCCAGCCGGGGGCGCTTCTTGGTCCCCGGGATCGGCACGATGTCCTCTCCCTGCGCCAGCAGCCAGGCCAGCGCGAGCTGGGCCGGCGTGCAGCCCTTCTCCCGCGCCATGGTCTCGATCTCCCGCACCAGGTCGAGGTTCTTCTGGAAATTCTCGCCCTGGAAGCGCGGCGAGTGGCGGCGGTAATCGTCCTCGGGCAGATCCTCGATGCGGCGGATCTGCCCGGTGAGGAAGCCGCGTCCGAGCGGGCTGTAGGCGACATAGCCGATGCCCAGCTCGCGAACCGTCGGCAGGATCTGCTCCTCCGGCTCCCGGCTCCACAGCGAGTATTCGGTCTGAAGCGCTGTGATCGGGTGCACGGCGTGCGCGCGGCGGATCGTGTCCGGCGCCGCCTCCGACAGGCCGAGGTAGCGGACCTTGCCGGCCTTGACCAGTTCGGCCATCGCGCCCACCGTTTCCTCGATCGGCGTGTTCGGGTCGACGCGGTGCTGGTAATAGAGGTCGATGTGGTCGACGCCGAGGCGCGTGAGCGACGCGTCGCAGGCCTGCCGCACGTAGGCGGCGTCCCCGCGAATGCCGAGATACTCGCCCTTCTCGTTGCGGACATTGCCGAACTTGGTGGCCAGCACCACCTGGTCGCGGCGGCCCGCGATCGCCTTGCCGACCAGCACCTCGTTGGTGAACGGGCCATACATGTCGGCCGTGTCCAGGAAGGTCACGGCCAGCTCGATAGCGCGGTGGATGGTCGCCACCGCCTCCGCTTCGTCGCGGCCGCCATAGAAGTCCGACATGCCCATACACCCGAGCCCGAGTGCGGAAACCTCAAGACCCTCTTGGCCAAGTTTACGTGTGTGCATCTGCAGCTACCTCGCTCTTCGTTTGTCGCCCCCCCATCAGAACGATGGCGGTATGAAACGAACACGATAGGGCAGTTTCGGGGTCTTCGTAACGACGCACGAACCCTTGTCGTTGGATTGCGATACGGGAACCCGCCGCCCCGAGCGCCCGAAGGTCTGATATTCGGACACAGGGAGAGCCTGCCCGTATGCACTGTGCTTGCACATCTGCAGTGTCAAACGGGGCATGTAAGTACGTCTTCTGCTGCAATCCGCTGCCGAAGTCCGCAGGCTTCTGCACGAATCCCCGCGAGCACGCGGGAAGCGGCGCGATCGGGGAAAAAAAAGGCCAACAGCGAACTGTTGACCTTTTGGTGTTGGTGGAGGCGGCGGGAATCGAACCCGCGTCCGCAAGCCCTACGTTCCAGGACCTACATGCTTAGCCGTCTTATTGATTCTCGTCGTTCACTACCCAAGCGGCAGGGAAGATGACCGACCAGCTCAGGAGCATTTTAGCGAGCCAGCCCTCAGCACACTGGACACGCGAGCTTGTGAGCGCGTCCCTCGGGTCTGGATGCACAAGCACACACCAGTCGAGGGTTAGGCGGGGTTAAGCCGCCAGAGCGTAGTTGTCTTCGTTGGCAACTAGTTGTTTGCAAGCGGTTTAACGAGGAACCTTGCACCTCGGCATGCACCTGGAGTTTCGCGACCCACGTCGAAACCGGTCGCCCCCGGGAACGGCACTAGTGTAGGGCCGCCGGAGCGGATTACAAGCTCCGGACCGCTGCATCGGCCTTTCACTTCCCCCGCCGCAACAGCCGCCCTTTCTCCCGCTGCCAGTCACGGTCCTTCTCGGTGTGGCGCTTGTCGTGCGCCTGCTTGCCCTTGGCGAGCCCGATCGCGAGCTTGGCCTTGCCATGGTTCCAGTAGAGATCCAGTGGCACGACGGTGTAACCCTTGCGCTCCACGGCGCCCACGAGCCGGTCGAGCTCGTGCCGGTGGAGCAGGAGCTTGCGCGTGCGCGTCGGGTCCGCGACGACGTGGGTCGAGACCGTCCGCAGTGGCGTCACGTGTGCGCCGATCAGAAACGCTTCGCCGTCGCGCACCAGCACGTAGCCTTCGGTGATCTGCGCCTTCCCGGCGCGCAGGCTCTTCACTTCCCAGCCCTGCAGCGCGAGCCCGGCCTCGAGCTTCTCCTCGATGAAATAATCGAAGCGCGCGCGCTTGTTCTGCGCGATCTGCGTGTGCGCAGGGTCGTTGCCGTCCTTCTGCTTGCGTGGGCTGGCCATGGAGATCGTGCGTCCTGCGGGTCGCGCATTCTAGCTGCCCCGCATACACTGCGCCGAGCCCGCCGTCACCGCGACCGCATGTCCATCCGCGAAATCAAGCGCACCGCGCTCGTCACCTTCACGCCGCAGCAGATGTTCGACCTGGTCGTGGACGTCGAGCGCTACCGCGAGTTCCTGCCCTGGGTCGTGGGCGCCGAGGTCCACAGCCGGACCGATCGGGAGCTGCTCGCCAGCATGACGATGGAGCGGGCAGGCCTGCGCCAGAGCTTCACGACGCGTAACGAGATGCAGCGGCCGGACTGGATGTCCCTGCGGCTGGTCAAGGGGCCGTTTCGCATGCTCGAGGGACTCTGGACGTTCGGTGCGATCGGCGACGCCGGCACCAAGGTGGCACTCGACATGAAGTTCGAATTCGCCAACCCGATTGCCTCGATGCTGTTCGGGCGCGCATTCGAGCAGAGTGTCGGCGACCTGATCGATGCCTTCGTCACGCGGGCCAAGGCCATCCATGGGCGCGCCTGAAACGCCTCGGGACAATACGCCGTCGCGTCCCGGGGCGGGCTCCGCGTCGGTGGAAGTGGTGTACGCCCTGCCACGACGCCAGCGCGTCGTGCGGGTCGCGATGCCACCGGCGGGCTTGAGTGCGGCAGAGGCAGTCGAACGCTCGGGGTTGCTCGCGGAATTCCCTGAAATACAAGAGCGAACGCTGGTCATCGGCGTTTTCGGCACCGTCTGCGACGGCTCGCGGGCGCTGCGTGACGGTGACCGCGTCGAGATCTATCGGCCCCTGCGCCAGGATCCGCGCACCGGGCGACGGGCACGCGTCGCCACGTCCGCGGCACGCGGCAAGCGTCGCTGAGAGGCCGACGCGGAGTCGTCAGCCGCTGCCGGGGGTGGTGGTCTGCGGCTGCGGCTGGTCCGGCATCGTGGAAGCGGCGGGGGCGGGGCGTGCGGGCTCCGCCTCCTGTTTCGCTTCGAGCTTCTCGTGCTTCTTCTTCGTCCTGCGGTCGACGGGCGCAGGCTCGGGCAGGTCCAGTTTCTCGACGCGACTGACCTTGTCGCCCTCGAACCGCACCACGAAATGCGCACGTTCCGGTTTGCGTTCCCTCCCGCGCTTCAGGGTGTAGATATAGTCCCAGCGCTGCGGGTCGAACGGGTCCGCCAGCATCGGTGTGCCGAGCAGGTAGCGAACCTGGCTGCGAGTCATGCCGGCCGTCACCTGGTCGACATCCTCGACCTTGAGCAGGTTGCCCTGCTGGATCGTCGGGCGGTACACACACCCCGCCCCGGCCAGGGTGCCGCAGGCGACAAGCACAACGAGAGCGGCGCGGACGGTCGCGTGCATGAGCCTCGATTCACTGTCTGGAGTTACCGGGCGGGCCCGGCGATAATGCGCCACGATGATACCTCAACCGCGCTCGTGCGCGGCACCCTCGGCCGCGGGGATTCAGCCTTGGAACCTTCTCAACTTCGGCGCGCGGGCCTCAAGATCACGGGACCGCGCCTGAAGATCCTGGAGATTCTCGCCAGCGCGACCGTGCGTCACATGAGCGCCGAGGACGTCTACCGGCGCCTGCTCGAGCTGAACGAGGACATCGGGCTCGCGACCGTCTACCGCGTGTTGACACAGTTCGAGTCCGCGGGACTCGTGACGCGCCATCACTTCGAGGGCGGCACCGCGGTCTTCGAGCTCAACGAAGGCACGCACCACGACCACATCGTCTGCGCCGACTGCGGCCGGGTCGAGGAGTTCTCCGACGAAGCCATCGAGGAGCGGCAGCAGGCGATCGCCAGCCGGCTCGGCTTCGAGATCAACGACCACTCGCTCACCCTGCACGGCCACTGCGTGCGGGAGGCGTGCCCGTACCGACCGAAGCGGCCCTGACGCTGCGAGCGGACGCATCCGCAGGCTGCGCCTGCCCCGCATGAAGCATCTCACGCGCGTGCTCGCGCGTGCGCTCCGTGATTTTCGTGCCGCCCAGCATTCGCGCCAGTTCGTCGACACGCGACTCGGCATCGAGCGCGTCGATTCGCGTCCGGGTCTGGCCACCGGTGACCTGCTTGCTGACCCGCAACTGGCGGTCCGCCTGCGAAGCCACCTGCGGCAGGTGCGTCACGCAGAGGACCTGGCCGCGCGCGGAGAGCGTGCGCAGCTGCCGTCCGACCATCTCCGCCACGGCACCGCCGATGCCGGCGTCGACTTCGTCGAACACCAGGCAGCCCAGATGCGCGGCCTCGACCGCCGCGACCTGCAGCGCGAGGCTGATGCGCGAGAGCTCGCCGCCCGACGCGACCCGGCCCAAAGGTCGTGGCGGCTGGCCGGGGTTGGCGCTGACCATGAACTCGATCGTGTCGTTGCCTGCGGGCCCGAACTGCGGCGGGTCCTGCGGCTCCACGCGCGTCTCGAACACTCCGCCCGGCATGCCTAGCCCCTGTATCAAGGCGGTGACCTTGGCATCGAGCGCCCGGGCCGCCCGTCGCCTCGCCTGAGAGAGCCGGTCCGCGACGGCGAAGTAGAGCGCGCGCGCAGCGTCGAGCCGACGCTGCAATTCGGTGACGCTCGCGGCCCCGGTCTCGAGTTCCGCGAGTTCCGCCGCGAGCCGCTCGCGCAGGGTGGGCAATTCCGTCGCGTCGACGCGGTGCTTGCGCGCCAGCGCTTCAAACGACGCGAGGCGCGCCTCGACCCATTCCTGCCGGGCCGGGTCGGCCTCGAGCGCGTCGGTGTATCGACGCAATCCGTCGAGCGCCTCGCGCGCCGCGATCGCGGCCTCTTCGACCTGCCGCGTCGTTTGCTCGAGCGTCGCGTCGAGTCCGCGCAACTGCCGCATGATCGTCTGCGACCGGGCGAGGGCAGCAGAGGCTCCGCCGTCGTCCCCACCGAGCAGCGCCTGCACCTGGCCCGCGCCCTCCGCGAGGCGCCCCAGGCTGGCGATTCGCTTGCGTTCCTCGGTGAGGGCGGCGGCTTCGCCGGGCCGGGCGTCCAGCGCGTCGAGCTCGGTGCGGTAATGCCGCAGCAGGTCGAGGCGGGAGTCGCGGTCGCGCAGCCGCTGCTCGAACGAGGCATGCTCGTCGTCGAGCGTGCGCCACGCGGCGTATGCCTCCCGCACCGGCGCGAGCACCGCCCCCAGGTCGCCCGCGCCGTCGAGGGTTTCACGCTGGTAGGCACGACGCGAGAGCGACTGGAACTCGAGCTGCCCGTGCACGTCGACCAGCAACTCGCCCAGTGCCCGCAGCGATTGCGCGGGCACGACCTGGCCGTTGAGGTAGGCACGGCCCCGGCCGTCGGTACCGACCGAGCGGCGCAGCTGGCATTCGCCGTCGTGGGGGATCGATTGCGCCTCGAGCCATGCGCTGGCCGCCGCGTTGCCGGCGATGTCGAACGTCGCACTGATCTCCGCCCGCTCCGCGCCGTGCCGCACCGATCCGGAGTCCGCGCGACCCCCGACCGCGAGCAACAGCGCATCGACGAGGATGGATTTCCCCGCGCCGGTTTCGCCCGTGAGCACCGTGAAGCCGCGACTGAGCTCGAGCTCGACGGCCTCGACGATCGCGAAGTCGCGGATCTGCAGGTGGGTCAGCATGCCCGCGTCAGTCGCCCGCGGACTGCTCTTCGCGCGCGCCACGCCCCCAGTTGAGCTTGGAGCGCAGGATCCGGTAGTAGTCGTGCCCCGGCGGATGCAGCAGCGTCGCGCTGACCGGCGCGCGTTCGATCCGCAGCCGCACGCCAGGCTCGAGCTCACTCAGCACGATGCCGTCGCACACCACCTGCGCGCGCGATTCGAACCGGTCGGCGAGCTCGAGCTCGATGACGTTGCCGGCCGGGACGACGATGGGCCGGTCGGAGAGCGTGTGCGGGCAGACCGGCACGAGCACGACGGCGTCGAGGCTCGGATGCACGATCGGCCCGCCGCAGGAGAGGGCATAGGCCGTGGAGCCGGTCGCCGTCGCGACGATGAAGCCGTCGCCGGCGTGCGTGTTGACGTAGACGCCGTTCACCCAGGTGCGCAGGTCGACCATGCGGCCGGTCTCGCCCTTCGACACCACGACGTCGTTCACGGCGAGCGCGCGGGTCACCTGTCCATCCGTCGCCTGCAGCTCGGCGGCGAGCAGCATCCGACGTTCGGCGTGGCAGCGTCCCGCGAGGGCGTCGTCGACGCTCTGCAGCATCTGCCCGGGCCCGACGTCGGCCAGAAAGCCCAGGCGTCCGCGATTGATCCCGAGGACCGGCACGTCGGCGATCGCCGCCATGCGCGCCGCGTGCAGCATCGTCCCGTCGCCGCCCACGGCGACCACCAGCGTGGCCGCCGCCGCCAGCTGCTGTTCAGCGACCGGGTGCACGCCGGGACCCGACAGCGCCAGCGCCGGATCGGCGACGTTGACGTGGATGCCGCGACCGAGCAGGTGGGCGGCCAGGGTGCGCATGGCATCGCCGACGCGCGGATCGGCCGCACGGCCGGCCAGGGCGACGCAGGTGCGGTCGATGGCGTGATCTCCCATAGGATGTGCAGCGTTTTAGCACGCGTGCGCGAGAGCGGGCCAGCGCGATTCCGGGCGAGGTTACGCCGCTGCGGACGACTTTACTTGCCGTATCGGTGACGGCTACGGATGATACGGCCATGACCGACCCGCAGGACGATCCACTCAGCGAGCGCGCCCGGCATCTGCTGCGCGTGCTGGTGGAGAGCTACATCCGCGAGGGCCAGCCGGTGGGGTCGCGCAACCTTTCCCGTGACTCGGGCCTGAACCTGAGCGCCGCGACCGTACGCAACGTCATGGCGGACCTCGAGGAATACGGCTTCGTCAGCTCGCCGCACACCTCGGCCGGACGCGTGCCGACCGACAAGGGCTACCGCTTTTTCGTCGACACGCTGCTGCGGCAGAAACAGATGGCGAGCGTAGAGAACGTGATGGCCGAGCTGCAGCAGCGCCTCGAGCAGCAGGAGGACCGCGATCCGAAGGCGCTCGTCGCGGTGGCTTCGCAGGTGCTATCGTCGATCACGCACCTGGCCGGGGTCGTGACGATCCCGCGCCAGCCACACCAGGCGCTGAGCCAGATCGAGTTCCTGCCCCTGTCCGAGAACCGGGTGCTCGCGGTGATGGTCGTGAACGGCCGCGACGTCCAGAACCGCATCGTCGACCTCGAGCGCTATTACTCGGCCGAGGAATTGCGCCGGGCGGCCAACTTCCTGAACCAGCAGTTCGGTGGCAAGGAGCTGAACCAGATCCGGTCGGACATCGTCTCCGAGCTGACGCAGACCGGGGAGACGCTCAATCAGCTCATGCGGGACGCCATCCGGGTGGCGCAGCAGATGGTGGGCGAGGGCAGCCGACCGGGCGCACCCGAATACGTGATCGCGGGCGAGACCAACCTGATGGAGTTCGCGGAACTCTCAAACGTCGACAAGCTGCGGCGGCTCTTCGACGCGTTCACCGCCAAGCGCGACATCCTGCACCTGCTCGACCAGAGCCTCGGCGCAGAGGGCGTGCAGATCTTCATCGGCCAGGAATCGGGCTACCAGATCCTCGACGACATCAGCCTGGTCACCGCGCCCTATGCGCTCGACAACGAGACGGTCGGGGTCCTGGGCGTCATCGGGCCCACGCGCATGGCCTATGACCGCGTCATCCCGATCGTCGACGTGACGGCCCGGCTGCTCGGGTCCGCCTTGAATTCCCGCCGGTAGGCCCCATCGACCCGGCATCGCCGCCGGTCCCCCTCGCGAAGGGGTGGGTGGCGCATGGCATCGTATTATCCAGGCAGGCTCATGAGCATCAATCGTGAACACGATCCCGCGGGCATGGCGCAGCCGGCTCCGGAGCCCGGCGAGCCGGGCGGCACCGAAGCGGACCGGCTGGTCACGGAGCTGGCCGAGGCGCAGGCCCAGGTCGCCGAGGCACGTGACGCCCAGTTGCGCGCCCACGCCGAGATGGAAAACGTTCGCAGGCGGGCCCAACGGGACGTCGAGGCGGCTCATCGGTACGCGATCGAGCGCTTCGCGGTCGACCTGGTCGAAGTCCGCGATACCCTCGAACTCGGAATTGCCGCCGCCGGTCCGTCACCGGAGGCCTCCGGCCTGGTCGAGGGCATGCAGGCCACGCTGCGCATGATCGACAAGGCGTTCGAGAAGGCGGGTATCGCGGTGCTCGACCCGCTCGGCGCGGCGTTCAACCCAGAGTTCCACGAGGCCATGGTCACGCAACCGACGGCGGAGCAGCCGCCGGGCAGCATCCTGGCGGTGGTGCAGAAGGGATTCACGCTCAATGGGCGCCTGCTGCGACCGGCCCGCGTGGTCATCGCCCGGGCACCGGATACCGCCCCCAACTGACAGTTTCGTCTTGAATCGACCGGCCGCGGCCCCACCTAGCCGGCAACGAGCTTTTCGAGCTTCCTGCGGAGCCTCACGAACATGGCAAAAGTCATCGGCATCGACCTCGGCACCACCAACTCCTGCGTCGCGATCATGGACGGCGGCAAACCGCGCGTGATCGAGAACAGCGAGGGTGACCGCACCACCCCGTCGATCGTCGCCTTCACCAAGGACGACGAGGTCCTGGTCGGCCAGTCGGCCAAGCGCCAGGCCGTCACCAACCCCCACAATACGCTCTACGCGATCAAGCGCCTGATCGGGCGCAAGTACGAGGACTCGGTCGTCCAGAAGGACGTCGGCATGGTCCCCTACAAGATCGTGAAGGCCGACAACGGCGACGCGTGGGTCGAGGTGCACGGCAAGAAGATGGCGCCGCCCGAGATCTCCGCGCGCGTGCTCATGAAGATGAAGAAAACGGCCGAGGACTACCTCGGTGAGACGGTCTCCGAGGCCGTGATCACCGTACCCGCCTACTTCAACGACCAGCAGCGCCAGGCGACCAAGGACGCGGGCCGCATCGCGGGCCTGAACGTCAAGCGCATCATCAACGAGCCGACCGCCGCGGCGCTGGCCTATGGCCTCGACAAGTCGGGCGGCGACCGCAAGGTCGCGGTCTACGACCTGGGCGGGGGCACGTTCGACATCTCGATCATCGAGTTCGCCGACGTCGACGGCGAGCGCCAGTTCGAAGTGCTGGCCACCAACGGCGACACGTTTCTCGGCGGCGAGGACTTCGACAAGCGCGTCATCGACTACGTGGCGGGCGAGTTCGAGAAGGAATCGGGCGTCGACGTGCGTCGCGACCCGCTCGCGATGCAGCGCCTCAAGGAGGCGTCCGAGAAGGCGAAGATCGAGTTGTCCTCGAGCCAGCAGACCGAAGTGAACCTGCCCTACATCACGGCGGACGCCTCCGGTCCGAAGCACCTCGCGCTCAGGCTCACGCGCGCGAAGCTCGAGTCGCTGGTGGAGGATCTCGTGCAGAAGACGATCGGCCCGTGCCGCACGGCGCTCAAGGATGCCGGTCTCTCGATCGACGAGGTCGCCGAGGTGATCCTGGTCGGCGGCCAGACGCGCATGCCGCTCGTGCAGAAGTACGTCAAGGACTTCTTCGGCAAGGAGCCGCGCAAGGACGTCAACCCGGACGAGGCCGTCGCCGTGGGCGCCGCCGTGCAGGCGGGCGTGCTGACGGGCGAGGTCAAGGACGTGCTGCTGCTCGACGTGACGCCGCTTTCGCTCGGCATCGAGACCCTCGGCGGCGTGATGACCAAGCTGATCGAGAAGAACACCACGATCCCGACCAAGGCGACGCAGGTGTTCTCGACCGCCGACGACAATCAGACGGCGGTGACGATCCACGTGCTGCAGGGCGAGCGCGACCGCGCGCAGGACAACAAGTCGCTCGGACGCTTCGACCTCTCCGACATCCCGCCGGCGCCGCGCGGCATGCCGCAGGTCGAGGTCACCTTCGACATCGACGCGAACGGCATCCTCAACGTCAACGCCAAGGACAAGGCGACGGGCAAGGAGCAGAAGATCGTCATCAAGGCTTCGAGCGGCCTCACCGAGGACGAGATCAAGCGCATGGTCCGCGACGCAGAGGCGCACGCGGAGGAAGACAAGAAGTTCCGCGAGCTGGCCGAGACGCGCAACCGCGCCGACGGCCTGCTGCACGCGACCGAGAAGGCGCTCAAGGACCTGGGCGACAAGGTGGCGGCCGAAGACCGCGGCCGCGTCGAATCCGCCGCTTCGGACCTGAAAGGCGTGCTGAAGGGCGAGGACAAGGACATCATCGACCGCAAGGCCCAGGCCCTGGCCGAGGCGTCGGCCAAGATCGCGCAGCAGGCATATGCATCGCAGGCCGGCGCGGAGGGCGGTGCGGAAGGCGGCGCCTCCGGGCCGGGCGCAGGTGCGAGCGGCGGCAAGGAAGAGGTGCTGGACGCCGAGTTCGAGGAAGTCGACAAGGACGAGGCACGCAAGGGCTGACGGGCTCGACTTCTCCCGCAGTGGCGGGAGCGGTCGGCCGCAAGCCGGCTGAGGGCAAGGTCCCACGCGCGTCGATGCGAGTGGCGATGATGCCGGGGAGCGCAGACGCTCGATCGCCGCGGGGCTCGAGTCCCGCGGCGTTTCTGCGTGTGCGAGTGACGTTCGGGCAGACGGCAGGCAGCGAAGCGACGGGCAGGCATGGCGAAGCGCGACTACTATCAGGTTCTCGAAATCAACCGGTCCGCGACCGAGGCCGAGATCAAGAAGGCGTACCGTCGCCTCGCGATGAAGCTGCACCCGGACCGTAACCCGGGCGACCACGAGACCGAAGAGAAATTCAAGGAAGCCAAGGAAGCCTACGAGGTCCTGTCCGACGCACAGAAGCGCGCGGCCTACGATCAGTTCGGCCATGCCGGCGTCGATGCGGCCTCGCGCGGAGGTCCCGGCGGGGCGGGCTTCGATCCGCGCGATGCGTTCGGCGACATCTTCGGAGACGTCTTCGGCGACATTTTCGGCGCCGGCCGGCGCGGCCGCTCGCAGGTCTTCCGTGGCGCCGACCTGCGCTACGAGCTCGAACTCGACCTCGAGCAGGCAGTCTTCGGCGACACCGTCAACCTCGACTTTGCCACGCTGGCGGAGTGCGAGGAGTGCGCCGGGACGGGTTCGGCCAAGGGCACCAAGCCGGTCACCTGCGAGACGTGTCGCGGCCAGGGTCAGGTCCGCATGCAGCAGGGGTTCTTCACGGTCCAGCAGACCTGCCCGCGCTGCCAGGGCCGGGGCCAGGTCGTGAGCGATCCGTGTCCGAAATGCCGCGGCCAGGCTCGTGTGCGCAAGCAGAAGACCCTCGCGGTCAAGGTCCCGCCCGGCGTCGACTCCGGCGATCGCATCCGCTTGAGCGGCGAGGGCGAGGCCGGCCGCAACGGCGGCCCCCACGGGGACCTCTACGTCGAGGTCCGCGTGCGCGAGCACCCGATCTTCGAGCGCGACGGCGCAAACCTGTCGTGTGAAGTGCCGATCAGCTTCCGCACGGCCGCGCTCGGCGGCTCGATCGAGGTGCCGACGCTCGACGGCGACGTCACGATCAAGGTCCCGGCCGAAACGCAATCCGGTCGCGTCTTCCGCCTGCGCGAGAAGGGAATCAAGCCGGTGCGCGGCGGGGGGCCTGGCGACCTCTTCTGCCGGGTGGTCGTCGAGACGCCCGTGCACCTGACGCGCGAGCAGAAGGAACTGCTGACCCGCTTCGACGAGGCACTGCGTACCGACCACAAGCACCACCATCCCCGCGAGGACTCCTGGCTCGACGGCGTGAAGCGCTTCTTCACGAGCCTCGGCGAATGACGCGACCCCTCAACGTCGCGATGCTGGGTGCGACCGGGCGCATGGGCCGCACGATCGTGCCCATGCTCGCCGCGGACGCTTCCGGCCTGCGCCTGAGCGGCGCACTCGCCGCGTCCGGCGACACGGTGCTCGGGCAGGACGCCGGCGTGCAGGCGGGCACCGCGCCACTCGCGGTAGCCGTGACCGACCAGCCGGCGCGGGCGCTCGAAGGCGCCGACGTCGCGATCGACTTCTCGCTGGCCGATGCCTCGCTGCGCCACGCCGCGGCCTGTCGCGAGCGCAACTGCCCGCTCGTGATCGGGACCACCGGCCACTCCGATGCGCAACGCGCGGAACTCGTGGAACTGGCCCGCGGCCTGCCCATCGTGCTGGCGCCCAACATGAGCCTCGGCGTGAACGTGATGTTCAAGCTCGCCGAGCTCGCGGCACGCGCACTCGCAGCGGCGCAATACGACGCCGAGATCGTCGAGGCACACCACCGGCACAAGGTCGATGCACCGAGCGGCACCGCGCTCGAACTCGGCCGCGCCGTCGCCCAGGGCCGCGGCGTGGACCTGGACCAGGTCGCGCTAGAGGCCCTGGTGCTGGTAGAGGATCTTGTCCGTGATCTCCTGCGGGCTGCCGCAGAACACGGCCCCGCGCTGGGTGCGCATGACGTCGAAGTCGGACCGGCCGAGGGTGGACATCCCCCGCCCACGCAACATGGTCGTCATGTACGCCGAGTAGTAGGGGTAGAAGTCGTCGGCGGCGCGCTGGCTGGTCCGTGCGACGTGCAGATGGGAGTTGATGCCGACGCCCGGCGTCGGCCGGCCGGCCTGCTCCGCCGCCCGCTGGTGCAGCCGGGCCAGCGGGGTGAAGCGCTCGGCGGCACCGCCGATGATGCCGATCATCATCGGCAGGCCCAGCCGCCCCGCGCGCAGCGCTGACTCCGGGGTCCCTCCGACGGCGACCCAGACCGGCAGCGGGTCCTGCACCGGGCGCGGGTAGACGCCGGC
>CAVQQX010000181.1:0-9388 GCA_963714645.1 uncultured Gammaproteobacteria bacterium | reverse complement strand
GACCAGGCCCGCCGCCTGCACGCACGCCACGTCGCAGCCGTCGCGGTTTGAAGCCGGGCGCGGCGCCCGAGCGCTTGTCGCCCACCGAGCAACAGGTCGTCGCGGACTGGCTCACCTCGCAGGCGGGGCGAGGTTTCGCCGAGCGTCACGCTGAATCGGTGCATGGCGGGAGCGTCAACAACTGCGTGCGCTGGCCCGCGCAGGGCGGCGACGCGTTCGTCAAGCTCGCGCCCGCGGACAACCTGCCGACCTACGAGGCCGAGGCCGCAGGGCTCCGTGAGCTGCACGGTGCGGGCGCGCTGCGCGTGCCGCAGGTCATCGCGGTCGGAGTGGCAGGCGTTCATTCGCTGCTCGCGCTCGAATGGTGCGACTTCTCGCCGCTCGTGGCCGACCAGCCGGCGGTGCAGGCGCGCCTGGGCGAGCTGCTCGCGATGCAGCACCGTGTCACCGGTCCGCGCTGTGGCTGGCATCGCGACAACGTGCTCGGCGCCACGCCGCAGCCCAACGACGAGGACGACGACTGGGTGCGGTTCTTCCGCCAGCGTCGACTCGGTCATCAGCTCGCCCTCGCCGCGCGCAACGGGCTGCATCCCCGGATTCTCGAGCGCGGGCTCGAGCTCAACCACCGCTGCGGCGCGTTCTTCTCGAGCCACCGGCCCGTGCCGTCGCTGCTGCACGGCGACCTGTGGGGCGGCAACTGGTCGGCGCTCCCGGCGACCCGCGAGCCGGTCGTCTACGACCCCGCCGTCTATTACGGCGACCGCGAGGCAGACATCGCATTGACGCGCTTGTTCGGCGGGTTCGGTCCCGCGTTCTATGCGTCGTACCAGGCCGCGTGGCCGCTGGACCAGGCGGCCGGGACGCGGCGCACGCTCTACAACCTGTATCACGTGCTCAACCACTACAACCTGTTCGGCGGCAGCTACGCGCGCCAGGCCGCGTCGATGATCGAGCGGCTGCTCGCCGAATTCGGCTGATTGCCGTCGGCCGTGGATGCCGGCGCCAGGGCACCCGGACCCCGCCGGCGACGAGCGTCGTTGTCGCGGCCGGCTGCATGAGACCGGGTCACCGGCGCCAGCCGGTCCGCCAAGGGCAAGTGACAGCAGCAGCGCGACGCTCCGGGCGGTGCCGCGGCGGCGATCGCGGTTGAGCATGGCGTGCATCCTGGTACGACAGGTCAGGATCCTGCGAGGTCGGATGCCTTGCGCGCGGGCGAGGTTGCAACTGCATGAAAAAAGCCGGGGCAGGAGGGGGAACCCTGCCCCGGCGCGGGGTCGCGGGCGTCGAGGACTTGGCGCGTCCGTCCCTGCTGCCGTCATCCGGCTGACGCTGCCTCTCGGCTCGGCCCGGCGGGTCCCGCAAGACCCGCCAGACCGGGCCAGCATGCACTTGCGGTCGCGAACATGATGTGACGGATTGCTGAACTGCAGGTGACAAGCCGCGCCGCTTCGGTATGTTCGGCATCGATCGCGGGGGGCCCTGCGGAACCCTAGAGCTTCGCCATCACGTGCCGCACGACGGTGTAGTCCTCGAGCGCGTATGCCGAGAGGTCCTTGCCGTAGCCAGAGCGCTTCAGGCCGCCATGCGGCATCTCGCTCACGAGCATGAAGTGCGTGTTGATCCAGGTGCAGCCGTACTGCAGGCGCGCCGCGACGCTGAGCGCCTTGCCGACGTCCTGCGTCCACACCGAGGAGGCGAGGCCATAGTCCGAGTCGTTCGCCCAGCGGACGGCGTCGTCGGGGTCCTTGAAGCGCGTGACCGACACGACCGGTCCGAACACCTCGCGCTGCACGATCTCGTCCGACTGCTTCGCGTTCGCGACGACGGTGGGTTCGAAGAAGAAGCCCTCGCCTGCACCGGCCTTGCCGCCCGTCGTGATCTCGATGTGCTTCTGCCGCTTCGCGCGCGCGACGAACCCCGCCACGCGGTCGCGCTGCTCGGCGCTGATCAGCGGGCCCATCTCGACGTCCTTCGCGGTCTGCACCCCGGTTCTGATCGTGCCGACCGCGTCCGACAGGTCCGCGACGAGCCGGTCGTACACCTTCGCTCCCGCATAGATCCGGCAGGCCGCGGTGCAGTCCTGGCCCGCGTTGTAGAAACCGAACGTGCGCACGCCCGAGACCACGCTCGCGAGGTCGGCGTCGTCGAACACGATCACCGGCGCCTTGCCCCCGAGTTCGAGGTGCGTGCGCTTGATGCCGTCGGCGGCCTGCGCCAGGATCCTCGCGCCGGTCGCGACGTCGCCCGTGAGCGAGACCATGCGCACGAGCTTGTGCTTGGTGAGCGGCGCGCCGACGGTCTCGCCGCGACCGCACACCACGTTGACCACGCCGGCAGGGAACAGCTCGGCCAGCAGTTCGCCGAGCTTGAGCGCGGTGAGGGGCGTCTGCTCCGCGGGTTTGAGCACGACGGTGTTGCCCGCGGCGAGGGCAGGGCCGAGCTTCCACGCCGCCATCATCAGCGGATAGTTCCATGGCGCGATCGACGCGACGACACCGATCGGGTCGCGCCGGATCATGCTCGTGAACCCCGCCAGGTATTCCCCGGCGACGGCGCCCGTCATGGTCCGGCAGGCGCCCGCGAAGAAGCGGAACACGTCGGCGATCGCCGGGATCTCGTCGGCGAGCGCCGCGGCGAGCGGCTTGCCGCAGTTCTGCGACTCGACCTTCGCGAACGCGGGGCCGTCAGTCTCGATGCGGTCCGCGAGCTTGAGCAGCAGCGTCGCACGATCCTTCGGCGCCGTGCGCGCCCAGCCGTCGAACGCGGCTTCCGCGGCCTTGACGGCCGCGTCGATCTGCGCGCGCGACGCTTCCGACACGCGGGCGACCAGCTTGCCGGTGGCCGGGTTCAGCACGTCCTCGACCTTGCCCTCGCCCGCGACGAGCCGGCCGTTGATGAGGAGTTTTGTCTGCATGTTGCGCTCCGGTGATTGCACGGACGAGTGAATGACCAACCGTGACCAGTGAACCATTCACCATTCACTTCCCCGCTCGTGCGGCCGCGTCAGGTAGTACGCGAGCAGGATGGGAACGAACGTCACGGCGACGACGACGACAGCCACCACGTTGGTGACGGGTCGCGCGCGCGGCCGGAACAGCTCGCTGTAGAACCAGATCGGCAACGTCTGCTGGTGGCCTGCCGTGAACAGCGTGACGATGATCTCGTCGAAGGACAGCGCGAACGCCAGCATGCCGCCCGCGAGCAGCGCGCTCGCGAGCTGCGGCAGCAGGACGAACCGGAAGGTCTGGTGTCCGCGGGCTCCCAGGTCGCCCGACGCCTCGACCCAGCTCGACGGAATCCGTCGCAGCCGTGCGACGACGTTGTTGTAGACGATCACGAGGCAGAACGTCGCGTGCCCCGCGACGATCGTCCAGAACCCGGGGCCGAGACCCACCGTGCGGATGGCCGCGAGCAGTGCGAGCCCCGTCAGGATGCCCGGCAGCGCGATCGGCAGCACGAACAGCAGCGTGATCGATTCCTTGCCGCGGAAGGTGCGCCGCGCCAGCGCAAAGGCCGCGAGCGTGCCTAGCACCAGCGCGAGCAGCGTCGCCGCCGTCGCGACCAGCAGCGAGAGGCGCATCGCGGCCCAGATGTCGCTGCGTGCAAATGCGACCTCGAACCAGTGCAACGTCAGCCCGGGGGGCGGGAACCGGTAAGTGCGGTCCTCGGTCGTGAACGCGTAGAGGGCGATGACCCACACGGGAGCGTGCAGGAACACCAGGCCGAGCGCCGCCGCGATCCGCGTGAACAGCGATGCGCGCTCCCAGCGCGGCGGTCGGCGCATGCGAGCGACGTCAGAGCGCATCGAACGCCCCGAGGCGCTTCGCCAGCGCGAGATAGCACCCGATCAGCACGATCGGCACGACGGAGAACGCAGCAGCGAGCGGCAGGTTGCCCGCCGTTCCCTGCTGCTGGTACACCATCATGCCGATGAAATAGCCGGGCGCACCGACCACGCTCGGGATGATGTAGTCGCCGAGAGTGAGCGAGAACGTGAAGATCGAGCCGGCCGCGAGCCCGGGCAGGGCGAGGGGCAGGACGACGTTGCGGAAGGTCTGGCCCGGCGTGGCGCCCAGGTCCGCTGATGCCTGCAGCAGCGACGCCGGTACGCGCTCGAGCGCCGCCGCGAGCGGCAGGATCATGAACGGCAGCCACATGTACACGAAGACGACGAACATGCCGAGGTACGACGAGGCGAGCGATGGGCCGCCGACGACCGGCACGGCGAGCGCGTGGTCGAGAGCGCCCGTTAGCCCGAGGTGCTCGAATCCCCAGCTCGCGATTCCCTGCTTGGCGAGGATCAGGCGCCACGCGTAGACCTTGACCAGGTAGCTGGTCCACATCGGCAGCATGACGCCGACGTAGAACAGTGCCTTGAGCCGCGGTCCCGCATAGCGTGCCATGTAGAGCGCGACCGGGAACGCGATGACGGCGGACGCGACGGTGACGGCGACCGCCATCGCCAGCGTGCGCAGGATGATGTCGACGTGCGCCGGCTGCGTGAGCAGCACGCGGTACGTCGCGAGCGTGAACTCGGGCACCACGCGCGCCGTGAATTCGTCGATCGCGTAAAAGCTCTGCAGCAGCAGCATGAACAGCGAGCCGAGGTAGACGATTCCCAGCCAGAGCAGCGGCGGTGCGAGCAGCAGCGCGAAATAGAACGCGCGGCGTCCTTCGAGCGACAGCACGGCTTTGCGTGCCGCCACGTGCTCAGGCCTGCAACGCCACGGCGTGCTCCGGTCGCCACGCCAGCCGCACGGCGCTGCCGGTCGTCACTGCGACCGCGGCAGCAGATTGCGCTTCCGGTTGCGCGACGGCGAGCACCGTGCCGTCCTCGAGCCGGACCCGGCAGCGACTGCTCGCGCCGTGGTAGAGCACGTCGAGCACGGTGCCGTCGGCGCGCACGCGACCCTCGGGCACCGCTGCCCCGGACGGCAGCAGCTCGATCCACTCGGGCCGGATCGCGAAGGCTTGCGCCCGCCCCGCCAGGCGCTCGGCGGCGGGACCGGCGACGACGTTGGCGCTGCCGACGAAGTCGGCGACGAACGCGGTCCGCGGGTGGTTGTAGAGCGCGCGCGGCGTGTCGAGCTGTTCGATGCGACCTTCGCTGAACACGGCGACTCGGTCGGCCATGCTCAGCGCCTCGCCCTGGTCGTGCGTGACGAAGACGAAGGTGATGCCGAGCCGCTGCTGCAGGCCCTTCAACTCCCCCTGCATGTCTTCGCGCAGCTTGAGGTCGAGCGCGCCCAGGGGCTCGTCGAGCAGCAGCACCTTCGGCTGGTTGATCAATGCGCGCGCAAGCGCGATGCGCTGCTTCTGTCCGCCCGAGAGCTGTCCGGGCCGGCGGTCGCCGAAGTCGTTCAGCCGCACGAGCTCGAGCATGGCGCGCGCGCGCGCCAGCCGTTGCGCGGCGGCGACGCCGCGAACACGGAGCCCGTAGGCAACATTCTCCGCGACGGACATGTGCGGGAACAGCGCGTAGTCCTGGAAGACGGTGTTGACGTTGCGCGCGTAGGGCGGCGCGTCGGTGACGTCCTCGCCGTCGAGCAGGATTCGACCGGAGTCCGGTTGGTCGAACCCGGCGAGCAGGCGCAGGCACGTCGTCTTGCCCGAGCCCGACGGCCCGAGCAACGCGAAGAACTCCCCCGGGGCGATCGCGAGCGAGACGCGATCGAGCGCCACGGTCGCGCCGAAGGTGCGACTCGCCTCGCGCAGTTCGATGGCCGGGATCATGCTTCGGCAGGTCCGCGCACGGTCACGCCCGCCGGCGCGACCGTGCGCTCGAACCGGGACTGCCGGGCTCAGCGGCCGCCCATCACCGCGACGTAGTCGGTCGCCCAGCGGCTGTACGGGACGCAGGTGCCCGTGCTGCAGGCGGCTTCCGGCGTTCGCCAGAAATGGATCTTGTCGAAGTTGTCGAAACCGTTGGTGGCACAGCCGGTATCGCCGAGCAGCGCATTGCCCTTGCATGCGGCCGGCACGGCCGGGACCGACCCGAACCAGGCGGCGACGTCGCCCTGCACCTTGGCGTTCAGCGACCATTCCAGCCACTTGTACGCGCAGTTCGGGTGCTTCGCATGGGTGGCGAGCATCGTGGTGTCGGCCCAGCCCGTCGCGCCCTCCGTGGGAACGACGCTCGCGATCGGCTGCTTGTTCGCCACGAGCGTATTGACCTGGAACGGCCACGAGCCCGAGACGACGACGCCCTCGTTGGTGAAGTCCTGCACGGCCACGTTGGCGTCGTGCCAGTAGCGGTGCACGAGCGGATGCTGCTTGCGCAGCAGGTCGAGCACGGCAGAGTACTGCTGCTCGTTCAGCTCGTACGGGTCCTTGATGCCGAGGTCGGGCTGCTTCGCCATCAGGTACAGCGCGGCGTCCGCGAGGTAGATCGGCGCCGTCGTAGGCCTGGACGCGGCCCTTGTTGCTCTTGCCGTCGGCGAGCTTCTGCTCCTCGAACACGACCGACCAGGACGTGGGCGGTGCTCGTGAACGCCTTGGTGTTGTACATCAGCACGTTCGGGCCCCACTGGTATGGCGTGCCGTAGTGCTTGCCGTCGACGAAGTGCCACGGCGCCTGCTTCAGGCGTTCGTCGACGTTGACGTAGCTCGGCACGCGCTCCACGTCGATCGGCTGCACCGTGTTGCCGCGGATCAGCCTGAGCGAGGCGTCGCCCGAGGCCGTCACGAGGTCGTACCCGCCCTGCGTCATGAGCGAGACCATCTCGTCGGACGTGCCCGCCGTCTTGACGTTGACCTTGCAGCCGGTGTCCTGCTCGAAGACCGTGACCCAGTCGTAGCCCTTGTCGGTTTCGCCGCGCTCGATGTACCCGGGCCAGGCAACGAGGTCGACCTGGCCCTCGAGCGCGTCGGCCGCCGGTGCCGACTTGTCGGCGGCGGTGCCGTCGCCCGCGGCGGCGGTGTCATCCTTCTTCTGGCAACCGCCCAGCGCGAGCAGTGCCGCGGCCAGCACGATCAACCGGCGCGCATCGACCTTCGTGGGACACGGGAGCATGTGGCGAACCCCTTGTTCGTGTGGTTTGAACGCAGATCTTCCCGCAGCGGCGCCCGGATTCTACGCCCGAACCCCGTGCGCCGGTCGCCTGACGGCGCCTAAGGCCCGACTCGAGGACGCACGAACGGCAGCATCCGCCGCAGTGTCGCGTCCTTGAGGAACCAGTGGTGGTAGAGGCCCGCGAGCACGTGACCGACGGCCACCACCAGCAGCACCTTGAACATCCACTCGTGTACCACCTCGAGGGCCTCGTGCAGGTCGTGGTTCTCGCCCGCCAGGGCGGGAAAGGTGATCCAGCCGAAGATGCCGACCGGCCGGCCGGCGGTCGACGTCATCAGCCAGCCGCTGACGGGTTGCGCCAGAATCAGCGCGTACAGCAGGCCGTGGCCGATCGACGCAGCACGACTCTGCCAGCGCGGCCCGAGCGGGACCGGGACCGGCCGGTTGAGCACGCGCCAGCCCAGCCTCAAAACCGCGAGCACGAGCACCAGCAGCCCGAACGAAATGTGCCATCCGAGCAGCTCCGCACGCTCGGCCGTTCCCGGGCCGGCTTCCTCTGCCGCCTCGGCCAGGAACCACTGCGGCAGGATCAGCAGCACGATCGCCCAGTGAAAGAAGCGGGCGGCGGCGCCATAGGTCTGGTCGTTGTTGCGCAGCGGCATCGGGGCGGTTCCTCGGGCTCGGGAGCGGGTGCGATATTCGGTGCGATATTCTACGCGTCGGACTGTGCCAGCAGCACCTGCACGCCGTCGGGGGCGAGCAGCAGCCCGGCTCCCGTGGACGCGAACGCGGCAGGCAGCCGGCGTGCGAACCCATAGCCCCGCTCACGCAGCTCGGCCACTCGCGCGGGCGCGTCCGGGGCAGTGAACACGAGCACGGGCGACGGCAGCTCGAAGGCGTGCAACGCAATGTTCAGGTCACGACTCGCGACCACCACGCGCGTCGCCGGGGCCTGCTCGTCGTCGAACGCGACGAATCCGACCTGCTCCCAGAAACGGCCGCGCGCGACCGGGTCGGTCGAACCGATCGCGAGCGCATCGAAATAGCCGAGCCGGCTCTCGTGCCGCGGATCGAGCGCGGGCGGGGAGAACGTCCGCGCCTCGACCAGCCGCAGCAGCGTCCCGTCCGGGTCCGACAGCGTGGCCTCGTTGAGCGAGAGATCGTCGAGCCGCGAGTGCAGGATCTCGATGCCGGCGGCCGTGAACGATTCGAGCCGCTCGCGCAACCCGGGCGTGACGAAGGTGAGTCGTGGCGGCTGCGGCTCGATGCCGTGCAGCCCGAGGCTGAGCCGACCGTCCGTCACCACGGCGTAGGGGTGCGGCCACGCCTCGCCCACGCTCGCCTGCACGAATCCGAGTGCCTCGTAGTACGCCAGCGTCGACGCGACGTCCTGTGTGGCGAGGCTGATCTCGAGGAAGCGGCCAGGCATGCGTGTGTGCGGCAACGGGACGCCCTAGCGCGGGGCGCCCAGCGCGCTCGCTCGCTCGCGCGCCTGCCGCAGTCCTGCGTCGCCCGACCCCGGTGCGTCGATCTCGGGCCACCCGCGACCGTGGCGCCAGACCACGCTGGCGAGAAGGTCGACGTTGCCATCGCCCGCATTGAGGCAGGGGACGTAATCGAATGCCTCGCCGCCCTGCGCGAGGAACATCTCCCGGTTCTGCATGCCGATCTCCTCGAGCGTCTCGAGGCAGTCCGTCGCGAAGCCGGGGCAGACCACCGACACCTGCTTCGGGCCCGAACGCGCGTATTGCCGCAGCAGCACGTCCACGTAGGGCTCGAGCCATTCCTCGCGGCCGAAGCGCGACTGGAAGCCGAGCGACCAGTCGGCGTCGGCGAGCCCGAGGCGTGCCGCGACCGCGCGCGCCGTCGCGTGGCAGAAGCAGTGATACGGGTCCCCCGCGAGCAGGTAGCGCCGCGGGATCGAGTGGAACGAGAACAACAGGTGCTTGCGGCCGTGACTGCGCCAGTGCGCCGCGACGCTCTCGGCCACGGCGCCCAGGTAGCGCTCTTCCTGCCAGTACTCGTTGACGAACCGCAGCTCCGGTATCCAGCGCCAGCGGCCGAGCTCGCGCGTAACGAGTTCGAAGATGCTGCCGGTCGTCGTCGAGGAATACTGCGGGTAGAGCGGCAGCACCAGCAGCCGTCGCACGTTCGCGCTGCGAAGCCGTTCGAGCACATTGCGGACCGCCGGCGAGCCGTAGGTCATCCCCAGCTCGACGATCACGCCGTCGCCATGGCTGTCGTGCAGCCGTGCAGCGAGGCGCGTCGCGAGCGCGCGCGACTCGAGCAGCAGCGGGGAACCCGCGGGCGTCCAGATCTTGCGGTAGGCGTGGGCGCTGCGCCGCGGACGGAAGCGCAGGATGAATCCGTGCAGCA
>CAVQQX010000180.1:0-56337 GCA_963714645.1 uncultured Gammaproteobacteria bacterium | reverse complement strand
CGTCTCGACCGTTTCGCCGCCCTCCCCGCGCCGCGCTTTCCCGGCGGCAAGCTGCTGCGCTGGCCGGCGCTCGTCGCCGGCATGAGCTGGTACGCGCTTCGCGACCGGATCTGACGCCATTCCCCTCGGAACCAATGGGGACAGAAAGAATTAAGTCGTTCGATTGACTGATTTCCCTGCTGCGGCGCAAGGTCGGGCAGAGGTTTTTTCGAACGGCGGCGGAACATGGCAACCGACAGGACGGCTTCACCGGGCGGTGCACGCACCCGCCGGGATCGTGGGACCGAGACGCGCATGCGCCTCATCCGCGCGGCGCTGAACGCATTCGGGCGGCAGGGCTTCGAGGCCGCCTCGACGCGGGCGATCGCCGGCGCGGCCGGCGCCAATCTCGCGGCGCTCCCGTATCATTTCGGATGGTGAGGCGCACCTTGGCGACCTTGCGCAGCGCGGAGTTCGGCTTCTTGGGCGTCGTGGTGTAGACGCGAGTGCAGACGCCACGCTTCTGCGGCGAGTTGCCGAGCGCGGGCACCTTGCTCTTGGCCGCGTCTTCGCGCCGGGGGGCGCGGATCAGCTGATTGACGGTAGACATGTTGCGGGCCGACTCCAGTAGGTGGCCGAGGGGGCGCCACCGCGTTGCATCAGGCAAGAAACACCGGGCCGCCCTGCGGCGGCCCGAAATGGTTCGACGGGGACCCGGGCGGGGGGATGGCCGCCCGGCTCCCAAAACAAGGGGCCGAAATTTTAGGGAGCGGGGCCGGGACTGTCAAACCTACAGCCCGGTCCCCTACCCTGGACACTTCAGCCCGTGGACACCTCGGACTCGTCCGGGGCCGCCGAATCGAAGTCGGCCGTGGCGCCTCCGCCGCCGACCTCCCCGAATCCGCCGCCGACCCGGCCTTCTTCCGGCTGGCGCCGGCGCGTCTGGTGGTAGAACGAGCCCGTTCCGGCCGGGATCAGCCGGCCGACGATCACGTTCTCCTTCAAGCCGCGCAGGTCGTCCTTCATGCCGCGCACCGCGGCCTCGGTGAGTACCCGGGTGGTCTCCTGGAAGGAGGCCGCCGAGATGAACGACTCGGTCGCGAGGGAGGCCTTGGTGATGCCGAGCAGGATCGGGTCGGCGATGGCCGGGAGCTTCCCTTCCTTCGTGACCCGGTCGTTGGCGTCGAGCACACGGGAGCGATCCATCTGCTCGCCGCGCAGGAAGACGGTCTCGCCGGTCTCGACGATCTCCACCTTGCGCAGCATCTGCCGAATGATCACCTCGATGTGCTTGTCGTTGATCTTCACGCCCTGCAGTCGGTAGACGTCCTGGATCTCGCGCACGAGATAGTTCGCGAGCGGCTCGATGCCCTGCAGGCGCAGGATGTCGTGCGGGTTCGGCTCGCCGTCCGCGATCGTCTCGCCGCGCTCCACGTGCTCGCCCTCGAACACCGTGAGGTGGCGCCACTTCGGGATCAGCTCCTCGTGCTTCTCGCCCTGCTCGTCGGTGATGATCAGGCGGCGCTTGCCCTTGGTCTCCTTGCCGAAGCTGACCGTGCCGGAGTACTCGGCGAGGATCGCCGAGTCCTTGGGCTTGCGGGCCTCGAACAGGTCGGCCACGCGGGGCAGGCCGCCGGTGATGTCGCGGGTCTTCGACGATTCCTGCGGGATGCGCGCGATGACGTCGCCGACCGACACCTGGGCGCCGTCGCTCAGGTTCACGAGCGCTCCCGGGGGCAGCGCGTAGCTGGCCGGGATGTCCGTGGCCGCGAAGCAGACTTCCTTGCCCTTGGAGTTGAGCAGCTTGATGACCGGGCGCAGGTCCTTGCCGCCGGCGCCGCGCTCCTTCGGGTTGAGCACGACGATGCTCGAAAGGCCGGTGATCTCGTCGACCTGGCTCTGCACCGTGATGCCGTCGATGAAGTCCTGGAAGCGGATGTTGCCCGCCACTTCCGTGACCACCGGGTGCGTGTGCGGGTCCCAGGTCGCGACGATCTGGCCCGGCTGCACCGTCTCGCCCTCGCTCACCGCGATGACCGAACCGTACGGCACGCGGTAGCGCTCGCGCTCGCGGCCGAAGTCGTCGATCACGCCGACTTCGCCCGACCGCGAGACCGCGACCCAGTGGCCCTTCTCGTGGTGCACGGCCTTCAGGTTGTGCCAGCGCAGCGTGCCCTTGCTCTTGATCTCGATCGAGTTGACCGCCGCCGCCCGCGACGCCGCGCCACCGATGTGGAACGTGCGCATCGTGAGCTGCGTGCCGGGCTCGCCGATCGACTGCGCGGCGATCACGCCGACGGCCTCGCCGATGTTGATGCGGTGGCCGCGCGCGAGGTCGCGCCCGTAGCACTGCGCGCACACGCCGTAGCGCGTCTCGCAGCTGATCGGCGAGCGGACCGAGATCTGGTCCACGCCGGCCTGCTCGAGCATGCGCACGCCCTTCTCGTCGAGCAGCGTGCCCGCCTCCACCAGCACCTCGTCGGTGCCGGGCCGGAAGATCTCGCGCGCGACCACGCGGCCGAGCACTCGCTCGCCGAGGCCCTCGACGACGTCGCCGCCTTCGACGATCGGCATCATGAAGATGCCGTGCGTCGTGCCGCAGTCGACCTCCGTGACCACGAGGTCCTGCGCCACGTCGACGAGTCGACGCGTCAGGTAGCCCGAGTTCGCGGTCTTGAGCGCGGTGTCGGCGAGGCCCTTGCGCGCGCCGTGGGTCGAGATGAAGTACTGCAGGACGTTCAGGCCCTCGCGGAAGTTCGCCGTGATCGGCGTCTCGATGATCGAGCCGTCCGGCTTCGCCATCAGGCCGCGCATGCCCGCGAGCTGGCGGATCTGCGCCGGCGAACCGCGCGCGCCCGAGTCCGACATCATGAAGATCGAGTTGAACGACTTCTGGCGGACCTTCACGCCGCGGGAATTCTCGACGTCCTCGCCGCCCAGTTTCTCCATCATCGCCTTGGCGACCTGGTCGTTGGTGCGCGACCAGATGTCGACGACCTTGTTGTAGCGCTCGCCGTTGGTGACGAGGCCCGAGGAGTACTGCTCCTGGATCTCCTTCACCTCGCGCTCCGCCGAAGCCAGGATGCGATCCTTCTGCTCGGGGACGATCATGTCGTCGACGCCGATCGAGACGCCCGCGCGCGTCGCGTAGTGGAAGCCCGTGTACATGAGCTGGTCCGCGAAGATCACCGTCTCCTTGAGGCCGAGCTGGCGGTAGCAGGCGTTGATCACGCCCGAGATCGCCTTCTTGGTCATGTCGACGTTGATCAGGTCGAACGAAAGCCCCTTCGGCAGGATCTCGACCAGCAGCGCGCGGCCGACGGTCGTGTCGACGGTGCGACGGCGCTCGACGAAGTCGTCGCCCTCGCGCACGAACTCGACGATGCGGACCTTGACCCGCGCCTGCAGGTCGGCGAGGCGGTTCTCGTAGGCGCGGTGCACCTCCGCCACGTCGGTGAAGAACATGCCTTCGCCGGCCGCGTTCACGCGCTCGCGCGTCATGTAGTAGAGTCCGAGCACCACGTCCTGCGACGGGACGATGATCGGGTCGCCGTTCGCGGGCGAGAGGATGTTGTTCGAGGACAGCATCAGCGCGCGCGCCTCGAGCTGGGCCTCGAGCGACAGCGGCACGTGCACGGCCATCTGGTCGCCGTCGAAGTCCGCATTGAATGCGGTGCAGACGAGCGGATGCAGCTGGATCGCCTTGCCCTCGATCAGCACCGGCTCGAACGCCTGGATGCCGAGGCGGTGCAGCGTCGGTGCCCGGTTCAGCAGCACGGGGTGCTCGCGGATCACTTCCTCGAGGATGTCCCACACCTCGGGGCCCTCGCGCTCGACCATGCGCTTGGCGGCCTTGATGGTCGAGGCCTCGCCGCGCAGCTGCAGCTTCTGGAAGATGAACGGCTTGAACAGCTCGAGCGCCATCTTCTTCGGCAGGCCGCACTGGTGCAGGCGCAGCGTCGGGCCGACCACGATGACCGAACGGCCGGAGTAGTCGACGCGCTTGCCGAGCAGGTTCTGGCGGAAGCGGCCCTGCTTGCCCTTGATCATGTCGGCGAGCGACTTGAGCGGGCGCTTGTTGGTGCCGGTGATCGCACGGCCACGGCGGCCGTTGTCGAGCAGCGCGTCGACCGACTCCTGCAGCATGCGCTTCTCGTTGCGCACGATGATGTCGGGCGCGTTGAGTTCGAGCAGGCGGCGCAGACGGTTGTTGCGGTTGATGACGCGACGGTAGAGGTCGTTCAGGTCCGAGGTCGCGAAACGACCGCCGTCGAGCGGCACCAGCGGACGCAGGTCCGGCGGCAGCACGGGCAGCACGGTCAGCACCATCCACTCGGGGCGGTTGTTCGACTCGATGAACGACTCGATCAGCTTGAGGCGCTTGGTGAGGCGCTTGATCTTGGTCTCGGAGGTGGTGCCGCCGATGTCCTCGCGCACCTTGGTGACCTCGGCGGGCAGGTCGAGCGACTTCAGCATCTCGTGGATCGCCTCGGCGCCCATGCGGGCGTCGAAGTCGTCGCCGTGCTTCTCGATCGCGTCGAGGTACATCTCGTCGGAGAGCAGCTGGCCGCGCTGCATCTCGGTCATGCCCGGGTCGATGACCACGAACGCCTCGAAGTACAGCACGCGCTCGATCTCGCGCAGCGTCATGTCGAGCATGAGTCCGATGCGCGAGGGAAGCGACTTCAGGAACCAGATGTGCGCGGTCGGGCTCGCGAGGTCGATGTGGCCCATGCGCTCGCGTCGCACCTTGGCCTGCGTCACCTCGACGCCGCACTTCTCGCAGACGACGCCGCGGTGCTTGAGGCGCTTGTACTTGCCGCAGAGGCACTCGTAGTCCTTCACCGGCCCGAAGATCTTGGCGCAGAACAGGCCGTCGCGTTCCGGCTTGAACGTGCGGTAGTTGATCGTCTCCGGCTTCTTCACCTCGCCGAAGGACCAGGACCGGATCATGTCCGGGGAGGCGAGCGCGATGCGGATCGAGTCGAAGTCCTCGACCGTCGGCTGCTGCTTGAACAACTTCAGGAGGTCTTTCATTGGGTCACCTGCGCAGTGGTGGCGGCGGCGGTACGACCGCCGCTCACCGCTTTTCCTGGTGGAGCTCGATGTTGATGCCGAGCGAGCGGATTTCCTTGACGAGCACGTTGAAGGATTCCGGCATGCCCGCGTCCATCTGGTGGTTGCCGTCCACGATGTTCTTGTACATCTTGGTGCGGCCGGTCACGTCGTCGGACTTGACGGTCAGCATCTCCTGCAGCGTGTACGAGGCGCCGTACGCCTCGAGCGCCCAGACTTCCATCTCGCCGAAGCGCTGGCCGCCGAACTGCGCCTTGCCGCCGAGCGGCTGCTGCGTGACCAGGCTGTAGGGCCCGGTCGAGCGCGCGTGCATCTTGTCGTCGACCAGGTGGTTCAGCTTCAGCATGTACATGTAGCCCACGGTCACGTCGCGCTCGAAGCGCTCGCCCGTGCGGCCGTCGTACAGCGTCGTCTGACCGCTCTCGGGCAGGTCCGCCAGGCGCAGCATGTACTTGATCTCGCTCTCCGCCGCGCCGTCGAACACCGGCGTCGCCATCGGCACGCCCGCGCGGAGGTTGTTGCCGAGCGCCACGATCTCCTCGTCGCCGAGCGAGTCGAGGTCTTCGCTGCGGCCGCCCGAGCGGTTGTAGACCTCGTCCAGCAGGCCGCGGACCTCGTTCGCCTGGCGGCCGGCGTCGAGCATGTTGCCGATCTTGATGCCGAGCCCCTTGGCCGCCCACCCCAGGTGCGTCTCGAGGATCTGCCCGATGTTCATGCGCGACGGCACGCCCAGCGGGTTCAGCACGATGTCGACCGGCGTGCCGTCCGCCATGAACGGCATGTCCTCGACCGGCACGATCGTCGAGATCACGCCCTTGTTGCCGTGGCGGCCGGCCATCTTGTCGCCCGGCTGCACGCGGCGCTTCACCGCGAGGTAGACCTTGACCATCTTGAGCACGCCGGGGGCGAGGTCGTCGCCCTGCGTGATCTTCTGGCGCTTCTCCTCGAGGCGGCGCTCGAACTCCTTGCGCTGCGAACGCATGCGCTCGGCCGTGACCTCGAGGCCGGCGTTCGCCTCCTCGTCCTCGAGCCGCACCTCGAGCCAGTGCTCGCGCGGCAGGTCGGCCAGGTAGTCGGTCGTCACCTTGCTGCCCGGCTTCAGCTTGCGCGGGCCACCCGCGGCGACCTTGCCCACGAGCAGCGACTGCACGCGCGAGAAGAGGTCCTCCTCGAGGATGCGTTGCTGGTCGGCCAGGTCCTTGCGGACCTTCTCGATCTCGGACTTCTCGATCGAGAGCGCGCGGCTGTCCTTTTCGACGCCGTCGCGCGTGAACACGCGCACGTCGATCACCGTGCCGTCCATGCCAGGGGGCACGCGCAGCGAGGTGTCCTTCACGTCGGAGGCCTTTTCGCCGAAGATCGCGCGGAGCAACTTCTCCTCCGGCGTGAGCTGCGTCTCGCCCTTCGGCGTGACCTTGCCGACGAGGATGTCGCCCGCCTTGACCTCGGCGCCGATGAAGGCGATGCCGGCCTCGTCGAGCTTGGCGAGTGCGGACTCGCCGACGTTCGGGATGTCCGCGGTGATCTCCTCGGGCCCGAGCTTGGTGTCGCGCGCGACGCAGGTGAGCTCCTCGATGTGGATCGTCGTGAAGCGGTCCTCCTGGACGACGCGCTCGGAAATCAGGATCGAGTCCTCGAAGTTGTAGCCGTTCCAGGGCATGAACGCGACCAGCAGGTTCTGCCCGAGCGCGAGCTCGCCCAGGTCGGTAGACGGGCCGTCGGCCAGCACGTCGCCGCGCGCGATCACGTCGCCCGCATGCACCAGCGGGCGCTGGTTGATGCAGGTGTTCTGGTTCGAGCGCGTGTACTTGGTCAGGTTGTAGATGTCGACGCCGGCCTCGCCCGCGGTCGTCTCCGCGTCGTTGACGCGGACCACGATGCGCGACGCATCGACCGAGTCGACCATGCCGCCGCGGCGCGCGACCACGGTCACGCCGGAGTCGATCGCGACCGGACGTTCCATGCCGGTGCCCACGAGCGGCGTCTCGGCGCGCAGCGTCGGCACGGCCTGGCGCTGCATGTTCGAGCCCATCAGCGCGCGGTTCGCGTCGTCGTGCTCGAGGAACGGGATCAGGGAGGCGGCCACCGAGACGATCTGCTTCGGCGACACGTCCATGAACTGGATCTTGTCCGGCGTCGAAAGCATGAATTCGTTCTGGTAGCGGCTCGAGACCAGCTCGTCCGAGAACGCGCCCTTGCGGTCGAGCGAGGCATTCGCCTGCGCGATCACGTACTGCGCCTCGTCGATCGCCGAGAGGTAGACGATCTCGTCGGTGACCCTGGCGTTCGCGACCCGGCGATACGGCGTCTCGAGGAAGCCGTAGTCGTTGGTGCGCGCGTAGACCGACAGCGAGTTGATGAGGCCGATGTTCGGGCCTTCCGGCGTCTCGATCGGGCACACGCGGCCGTAGTGCGTCGGGTGCACGTCGCGGACCTCGAAGCCCGCACGCTCGCGCGTGAGGCCGCCCGGGCCGAGCGCGGAGACGCGGCGCTTGTGCGTGACCTCGGAGAGCGGGTTGTTCTGGTCCATGAACTGCGATAGCTGCGAGGAGCCGAAGAACTCCTTCACCGCGGCCGCGACCGGCTTCGCGTTGATCATGTCCTGCGGCATCAGGCCTTCGCTCTCGGCGATCGTCAGGCGCTCCTTGACGGCGCGCTCGACGCGCACGAGGCCGACGCGGAACGCGTTCTCGGCCATCTCGCCCACCGAGCGCACGCGCCGGTTGCCGAGGTGGTCGATGTCGTCCACGGTGCCGTTGCCGTTGCGGATGTCGATCAGCGTGCGCAGCACGTCGATGATGTCGGAGGTCTCGCCGTACTGGGCGATCAGTGCCTTGGCGAACTCGTCGCCGCGGCGCGCGAAGTGCAGCGGGTCGTAGAGGATCCCGGCGCCCTTCACTTCCTGGCGGCCGACGCGGCGATTGAACTTCATGCGGCCCACGGCCGAGAGGTCGTAGCGCTCGGGATTGAAGAACAGGTTCTGGAACAGGTTCTCGGCGGCGTCGCGCGTCGGGGGCTCGCCCGGGCGCATCATGCGGTAGATCTCGACCAGCGCCTCCATCCGGTTCTTGGTCGGGTCGATGCGCAGCGTGTCGGAGATGAACGGGCCGCGGTCGAGGTCGTTCACGAAGAGCACGCGGATCTCGGGCACCCCGGCCTGGATCAGCTTGAGCACCGTGACCGCGGAGAGCTTCTCGTTGGCCTTGGCGAGCAGTTCCCCGGTCTCGGCGTTGACGACGTCGTGGGCAAGGATCTTCTCGTTGAGGTATTCGGTCGGCACGACGAGCCGGTCGATGCCGGCGTCCTCGAGCTGGCGCACGTGGCGCGCCGTGATGCGGCGGCCTTCCTCGACGATGACCTTGCCGTTCGCCGTGATCTCGAACGCGGCGGTCTCGCCCCGCAGCCGGCTCGGCACCAGCGCAAGCTCGATGCCGTTCGGCGAGACGTAGAACGTGTTCTTGTCGAAGAACAGGTCGAGCATCTGCTCGTCGCTGTAGCCGAGCGCGCGCAGCAGGATCGTGACCGCGAGCTTGCGCCGGCGATCGATGCGCGCGTACACGCAGTCCTTGGCGTCGAACTCGAAGTCGAGCCAGGAGCCACGGTAGGGAATCACGCGCGCGTTGAACAGCAGCTTGCCCGAGCTGTGGGTCTTGCCGCGGTCGTGGTCGAAGAACACGCCCGGGCTGCGGTGCAGCTGCGAGACGATCACGCGCTCGGTGCCATTGACGACGAACGTGCCGTTCTCGGTCATGAGCGGCAGCTCGCCCAGGTAGACCTCCTGCTCGCGGATGTCCTTGACCGGCTTCTTGGCGCCGGGGGCTTCCTTGTCGAACACGACCAGGCGCACCTTGACGCGCAGCGGCGCGGCGTAGGTCAGCCCGCGCAGCTGGCATTCCTTGACGTCGAACCCCGGCTCGCCGAGCCGGTAGCTCACGTACTCCAGCAGTGCGTTGCCGGAATAGCTGACGATCGGGAACACGCTCCTGAACGCGGCGTGCAGGCCGATCTCGTCGCGCCGCTCCTCGGCCGTGTCGGCCTGCAGGAACTTGCGGTACGAATCCAGCTGGATGGCGAGCAGGTACGGCACCTGGAGGATGCTCGAACGCTTGCCGAAATCCTTGCGGATGCGCTTCTTCTCGGTGAAGGAATATGCCATGCGATCACCCTCTCGAGGCTGCCGGGACCGGCGCCTGAGCGCGACGGAAACTACGGGACGAAACGAATGCGAAAACGACGGACAGGGACAGCCGGACGGCGGGACCACCGTCCCACCGCCCGGCTCCCCGGGTTGTCACGGGCGCGGGCCCGCGCATCGCGGTTACTTGATCTCCGCGGCAGCGCCGGCCTCTTCGAGCTTCTTCTTGATGGCGTCGGCGTCAGCCTTCGGAATGCCGTCCTTGACCTGCGAGGGCACGGCCTCGACGAGGTCCTTGGCTTCCTTCAGCCCCAGGCCGGTGATCTCGCGTATGACCTTGATCACGCCGACCTTGTTGGCGCCGAAGCTGGTCATCGTGACGGTGAACTCGGTCTGCTCCTCAGCCGCGGGGGCCGCCGCGGCCGCCGCACCACCGCCGACCGCCGCGACGGCCACCGGAGCGGCCGCCGTCACGCCGAACTTGTCTTCCATCATCTTGACGAGGTCCACGATCTCCATGACGGTCATGTTCGAAATCGCGTTGAGGATGTCTTCCTTAGTCGCTGCCATGTTGCGGACTCCTGAAAAAGTGTTTTGAGTGATACCCGATGCTTGAACGGTTGCGGCGGTGGCTGCCCGGTCAGGCAGCCGCGCCCTGCTTCTGGTCCTTGACCGCGGCGATCGTGCGCACGAGCTTCGCGTGAGGCTCCGCCAGCGTGCGAACGAACTTGCCGATCGGCGCCTTGAGCACGCCCAGCAGCTGCGCCAGAGCCTGTTCCCGCGTGGGGAGGCTCGCGACGCGCTCGAGGTCGGTGCCCGGCAACACGGTGCCGCCCAGGGACACGAGCGTAGGGACGAGCTTGTCGTTGTCCTTCGCGAATGCCTTGATCAGCCGTGCCGCCGCGCCGGGTTCGTCCTGCGAGAAGGCGAGGATCAGCGGGCCCTTGAGCTTCACACCGACGCACTCGAACGGAGTGCCGGCGACGGCTCGACGGGCCAGCGTGTTCTTCACCACGCGCATGTAGACGCGGTTGGCGCGGGCCTTGGCGCGGAGCTCGGTGAGCTTCGCGACCGGCAGCCCCCGGTACTCCGCGGCCACGACGGACTGCGCGGATTGCGCAACCGTGGCGACCTCGGCGACCAGCGCCTTCTTGTCGTCAAACTTAAGCGCCATGTCTTCCTCCTGGCCTGAAGATCGAACTTCGAACACCCGTCCCTGAGCGTTCGCCCTTCTCTAGAAGGCGGACCTCCGGCAGTGAGACACTGACTCGGGTACCACCATCTGCGCAGGCCTCGCGATTAAGGGAGCGGCTCCCGTGAGCTCTCCCGCCTGCGGTCTTCGATGGAGACCGGTTCCGCCTGGTGCCGCCCTCGCGGGCGGCGCCGGGCACGAATCGGTCCTGCATCAAATCGTCGAAACCAAAAAAACCAAGGTCAATGCGCGGCCGCCGTCGTGAGCGTCGACGGGTCCACCGGCACGCCGGGACCCATCGTCGACGACAGCGACACGCGCTTCAGGAACACGCCCTTCGACGCCGCAGGCTTGGCCTTCTGCAGGTCGTTGAGCAGCGCGTGCAGGTTGTCCTTCAGCTTGTTCGCGTCGAAGCTGGCCTTGCCGATCGTGCAATGGATCACGCCCGCCTTGTCGGTGCGGAAGCGCACCTGGCCGGCCTTGGCGTTGCGCACCGCGCCCGCGACGTCCGGAGTGACCGTGCCGACCTTCGGGTTCGGCATGAGGCCGCGGGGACCGAGGATCTGGCCGAGCTGGCCGACCACGCGCATCGCGTCCGGGCTGGCCACGACCACGTCGAAGTTGAGCTCGCCCGCCTTGACCTTCTCGGCGAGGTCTTCCATGCCCACGATGTCGGCACCCGCTTCACGCGCGGCATCGGCGTTCTTTCCCTGCGTGAACACCGCCACGCGGACCGTCTTGCCCGTGCCGTGCGGCAGCACGGTCGAGCCGCGGACCTGCTGGTCCGACTTCGACGCGTCGACGCCGAGGTTGACGGCGACATCGATCGCCTCGTCGAACTTGGCGTTCGCGAACTGCTTGACCAGTGCGAGAGCTTCGTCGATCGGGTAATTGCGGCCCGGGACGATCTTCTCGGCCCAGGGCTTCATGCGCTTGGCGACGGCGACCACGGTCAGACCTCCACGCCTTCGACGTCGACACCCATGCTGCGGGCGCTGCCCGCGATGGTCCGCACGGCCGCGTCGAGGTCGGCGGCGGTCAGGTCCGGTGTCTTCGTCCTGGCGATGTCCTCGAGCTGCTTGCGCGTGATGCGGCCGACTTTGCTCGTGTTCGGCGTGCCGCTGCCCTTCTCGATGCCGATCGCCTTGCGGATCAGCACCGACGCGGGCGGCGTCTTCATCACGAACGTGAAGCTGCGGTCGCTGTAGACCGTGATCACGACCGGGATCGGCAGGCCCTTCTCCACGCTCTGCGTCTGCGCGTTGAACTGCTTGCAGAACTCCATGATGTTGACGCCTTGCTGGCCGAGCGCCGGCCCGATCGGCGGGCTCGGGTTCGCCTGGCCCGCAGGCACCTGCAGCTTGACGTAGCCGTTGACTTTCTTTGCCATCGCTATCTACCTCTGTGGGTCCGAACGCCCCTGCTGGGGCTCCCCGTTCGAGTGGTGACCGGTCACCACTCGCTAAGCCTTTTCGACCTGGCTGAACTCGAGCTCGACGGGCGTCGAGCGCCCGAGGATCTGCACCGCGACCTGCATGCGGCTCTTCTCGTAGTTCACCGACTCGACGACGCCGTTGAAGTCGTTGAACGGCCCGTCGGTCACTCGCACCACCTCGCCCGGCTCGAACAGCACCTTCGGCCGCGGCTTCTCGGCGCCTTCCTCGACGCGGCGCAGGATTGCGTTCGCCTCGCGCTCGGTGATCGGCGCCGGCTTCTCCGGCGTGCCGCCGATGAAGCCGAGCACCTTCGGCGTCTCGCGCACGAGGTGCCAGGTGTCCTCGTTCATCTCCATCTGCACCAGCACGTAGCCCGGGAAGAACTTGCGCTCGCTCTTGCGGCGCTGTCCGTCCCGCATCTCCACGACCTCTTCGGTCGGGACCAGGATCTCGCCGAACTTGTCCTCGAGCGCGTCGCGCTTGATGCGCTCCTTGAGGCTCTCGGTGACCTTGTGCTCGAAGTTCGAATACGCGTGAACGACGTACCAGCGCAGCGCCACGATTCAGCCCCCCTGTCCGGTCAGGGCATGCGTCACGCTGCCCAGGATCCAGTCGAGGACCCAGAAGAAAATGCCCATGACGACGATCGCGACGAAGACGACCAGGGTCGTCTGCGTCGATTCCTTCTTGGTCGGCCACACGACCTTGCGCAGCTCGACCTTCGAGCCCTGCACGAACTGCCAGAACGCGCGGCCCCGCGCCGACTGCAGCGCGACGAACACGCCGGCCACGAGCGCCACGAGCACGATCGCCCAGCGCGCGGCGAGCGGGTACGTGCCGAGCAGGTAGAACGCGGCGATGCCACCCACGAGGATCGCAATCGCCGCGAGGAGCTTGACGGTATCGAGCGCGCTCGCGCCGGTGCCGGTCTGGGCCTGTTCGGTCATTTCGCTTGTCACGCCCCGGGCTACGCGCCCGTCTCCTGCCAATGTCACTGCTGTCGCCGCGGCCACCATCACCCGGCGTCCGCCGTCGTCACTGCCTTCGTCGCTGCTGGCTCGTTCCTGCTGCCGGCCCGTCGATGGCAGGCCAGGAGGGAATCGAACCCCCAACCTGCGGTTTTGGAGACCGCCGCTCTGCCAATTGAGCTACTGGCCTGTGCTACGCGTCAGCTCACTTCAAGATCTTCGAGACGACGCCGGCGCCGACGGTGCGGCCGCCCTCGCGGATCGCGAAGCGCAGCCCCTCTTCCATCGCGATCGGGCGTGATCAGCTCGATCGTCATCTTGATGTTGTCGCCCGGCATCACCATCTCGACGCCCTCCGGCAACTCCACCGACCCCGTCACGTCCGTCGTGCGGAAGTAAAACTGCGGCCGGTACCCCTTGAAGAACGGCGTGTGCCGGCCACCCTCTTCCTTGGTCAGCACGTACACCTCGCCCTCGAACTTCGTGTGCGGCTTGATCGAACCCGGCTTGCACAGCACCTGGCCGCGCTCGACTTCCTCGCGCTTCGTCCCGCGCAGCAGCACCCCCACGTTGTCCCCCGCCTGACCCTGGTCGAGCAGCTTGCGGAACATCTCCACGCCCGTGCAGATCGTCTTCTGCGTGTCCTTCAGACCCACGATCTCCACTTCGTCGTTCACCTTCACGATCCCGCGCTCGATCCGGCCCGTCACCACCGTGCCGCGCCCCGAAATCGAAAACACGTCCTCCACCGGCATCAGGAACGCACCGTCGATCGCCCGCTCCGGCACCGGAATGTACTTGTCCATCTCCTCCACCAGCTTCACCACCGAGGGCACCCCGAGCGGACCCTTGTCCCCCTCGAGCGCCTTCAGCGCCGAACCCGTCACGATCGGCGTCGCATCGCCCGGAAACTCGTACTTCGACAGCAGCTCCCGCACCTCCAGCTCCACCAGCTCGAGCAGCTCCGCATCGTCCACCATGTCCGCCTTGTTCAGGTAGACCACGATGTAGGGAACCCCCACCTGGCGCGCCAGCAGAATGTGCTCGCGCGTCTGCGGCATCGGACCGTCCGCCGCCGAGACCACCAGAATCGCTCCGTCCATCTGCGCCGCGCCCGTGATCATGTTCTTCACGTAGTCCGCGTGCCCCGGGCAGTCCACGTGCGCGTAGTGGCGCGCCGGCGACTGGTACTCCACGTGCGCCGTCGAAATCGTGATCCCACGCGCCTTCTCCTCCGGCGCCTTGTCGATCTGGTCGTACGCCATGAAGGTGCCGCCGTGCGTCTCCGCCATCACCTTCGTCAACGCCGCCGTCAACGTCGTCTTGCCATGGTCAACGTGCCCAATCGTGCCCACGTTCACGTGCGGCTTCGTGCGTGCGAACTTTTCCTTTGCCACGGCGTATACCCTCTAAAGACTCGACGTTTCTTCCAAATTTAATGACTGGCGACCAGTGACTGGCTAGAGTGAGCAGCAAACGACGGCGCGCAAAGCAGCCTTCCTTCACCAGTCACCAGTCACCAGTCGCTCCCTCGACTGGAGCCCACGAGCGGGATCGAACCGCTGACCTCGTCCTTACCAAGGACGTGCTCTACCGACTGAGCTACGTGGGCCGCCGATCAAACCCGTGCCTGCCCCCGACTGCCGGACGTTGGAGCGGGTGATGGGAATCGAACCCACGTCAACAGCTTGGAAGGCTGAGGTTCTACCATTGAACTACACCCGCAGCGTTCCACCGACCGGTGCGAGCCCCACGCCTCTCCGTTACTGTCCGGTGTTACTCTCCGGTCAGTGGTGGAGGGGGAAGGATTCGAACCTTCGAAGGCATAAGCCGGCAGATTTACAGTCTGCTCCCGTTGGCCGCTTGGGTACCCCTCCGCGAACAGAGAGCCGCGTATTCTCGGGGCCGGGGATGGCCGTGTCAATCTGATCCGGCGCCCCTCCCAGTCCGTCCTTCATCGAGGTGTCCCCGTCGGAAGCAAGGAAACTCGGCCGCGAAGGCCGCGAAGTTTCGGGGACGCATACCCAAGAGAAACTGCTCGGCCGGGTGCTCGGGCCGCGGCGAAATGCCCTACGCGGCGGGACGCCTCAGTTTTGGTCACCAAGTGCGGGTTCGACCTGAGCGCGTGAACCATGACGCAGAGCGGCCGGGGTGGGGGTTGGGCGCTGAACCCCCGCCCGGAGCTCATCCGAAGGGCGGGTGGACTCGACCGCCTTTCGGGAGTCGGACCCGGAACCCGGCGTCGCGCCCAGCTGACGATGCCCGGCGTGGCGTGACCGCCTGCGAGCGCGGCCCAGCCTCAGGTCGCTCGGATCGACGCCGGCGCGAGGTCGACGACCTCGACGTCCGCGGCGCTGAGCGGCCGTCCGAGGAACACCGCGCCGACCCGCGCGAACCGCTCGGGGCCGTCGGTTGCGAGCAGCGAAACGCTGCCGGGCGCGTCGTCCTCCGGCCGTCGCAGGCCGGCATCGTCGAGCACCGCCGCGAGCGCCGCCGCCGTCGTCGCCGCGGAATCGACGATCGACACCGCGGGACCCAGCGCGCGCGTCAATGCCGGCGCGAACACGGGGAAGTGCGTGCAGCCGAGCACGAGCGTGTCCGCACGCGCGGACGCGGGCCGGTCGACGAACAGTCCGTCGAGATAGCGGTGGATCACGGCGTCGACGATCGGGCCGTCCGTCCAGCCCTCCTCCGCCAGCGCGACGAACAATGGACAGGCGCGCGCGGTCACGGCCGCCTGCGGCCGGCGCCGCGCAATGGCAGCCTGGTAAGCGCCGCCCTGCACCGTGCTCTCGGTCGCGAGCACGACGATGCGGTCGTTGCGCGTCGTTCGGCAGGCCTCCGCGGCGCCGGGCTCGAGCACCCCGACGACCGGCACTGGGGCAAATGCCGACGCGAGCGCGTCGAGGGCAACGGCGGACGCCGTATTGCACGCGACGACCAGGCACTTCACGCCACGCTCGTGCAGCCGCTGCGCGGCCTGCAGCGAATACTGGCGGATCGACGCCGCGCTCTTGGTGCCGTAGGGGAGCCGTGCGGTATCGCCGAGGTAAACGAACCGTTCCGCGGGCAATCGTTCGATCAGTGCCCGCAGCACGGTGAGGCCGCCGACACCGGAATCGAAGACCCCGACCGGCGCTGACGCCGCAGTCGGTGCGGGCTTGGAAGAGGCTTGCATGTAAGGTTTCCCGACGATCGCGCAGGATACCCGAGGCGGCAATCGACATAACGCGGCCGCCTCGGTTTGCGGCACTTCACGCGGGTCGCGCGACGTGCATAATTGCGGCATCTGCCACCAGTAAGATAACGAGAAGAGCTGCTGTGGAGAGGAGACTCACGACGCGTCACCGGGCCCGGACCACGGTGTACGTGCTGCTCCCGGGCAAACGCCATCGGCTTTGCCGCGCGCGCAACCTGAGCGCGACGGGCGTATTCGTCGAGACGGGCGACATGGGACTGCGCAAGGGGCAGACCGTCGACCTCGCGTTCGCAATCAGCCTCGGCACCGTCACCAAGCTGCATCGGCGCACCGCCGTCGTCGCGCACGTTTCGCGCGGCGGCACCGGGCTCATGATGCAGAACCACGGCAGCTGACGCTGCGCACTCGAGCATTCGCCCCGGTCCCTGCGTCCACCGCGGGGTCGGTAGGCAATATTGCGGATTCGGGCGCGCGACGCCCGGCCTAATGTCGAGACCGGGCACGGACCGCTCGGCCGAGTGTGCCTCCGAAGTGCGCGCTGCCGCCGCGGTCCGGCTCCCCGCCGATGCAGACAATCGCGCCAGAACGGCGGACCGCAGACGCCTTCGACCGCGTGCTCGAAGCCGAGCACGTCGCACGCGAAGCCATAGCTGCAGCGCAGTCAGACGCGGCGCTCGCGCTGCAGCTGGCACGCGAACAAAGTCGCGCGATCCTCGAGTCGGCGCGCCGTCGCGTGGTCGCGGTGCACGACCGTACCCAGCGGCGGATCGACGCCGTTTTCCACGCGGACGACACGCGCGAGGAGCGCGACGACGCCGACCCATCCATGCTCGAGCACGTCCTGGTCGCCGCCGTGGACCGCGTATCCCGTCGACTCATCGACGAGACCGGCTCGTGAGCGCGCTCGATCGCAGCTTCGGTTACGCCCAGGCCCGGCTGCAGGCTCGCCTCGGCCGGCGCGCCTGGCACCGCGACCTGAAGCGGGCGCGCGCGGGCGGCGACCTTGCAACCTACCTGCACCTCGTACGGCCCCTCGTGGCGCCGGACCGGCTGGCCCGCGTGTCGCCGCAGATGGGCTCCCACGAGATCGAGCGCAGGCTGCGCGAAGACTGGTTCACGACGGTCGACGAGGTCGTGCGGTTCGTGCCGGATCGCTGGCGTGCGGCGACCGCATGGCTGCGCTGGCTGCCGTACCTGCCGGTGCTGCAGGCGCGTGCGCGGGGCGGGCCCCTGCCGTGGTGGACGCGCGACGATGCCGTCATCGCCGCGATCGTGCATCCGCCGGTCGAGCCGCAACGCGTCGCGTCAGATGACGTGTCGACGGCGGCACTGCGAGCCTGCGTCGATTCCCACGGCGGCGTGACGCAGGCATGGATCGCGCATTGGCAGCGTCTGTGGCCTGACGTGCCACGTCACGGTCCGGCGCTGCGACGGTTGGTGCACCTCGTGCTGGAGGCATCGAACGAGCTGCGACGTGCGGCGTCGGGCACCTCGAGCGATCGCGTCGCCGGAACGTTCGAGCAACGCGTGCTGCGCCTGTTCCGCCGTCACCCGCTGTCGCCGGTCACGGCCTGCGCCTACCTGGCCTTGCAGGCCCTGGAGCACTGGGAGCTGCGCGGAGCGCTCGCACGCCGCTCGGCGCTGGCCGCGCCGTCATGACGTTGCGTCCCGCGGCTGCGTCGTGGTTCGAACTGCTGACGACGCGCGAAGAGCTCGCGTCCGCGCTCGACAGCCTCGCGCGGACGGGCGTGGTGCAGTTGCAGGCACACAGCCGTGCGACGGCGCACATGCCGGTCGACGGGCTGCGCGAGATCCTCGAGCAGTACGCGGTGCTGGAGCGTCGCTGCGGACGCTGGTGGCCGGCGGGAGAGGTGGGCTCGATCGACGTGGAGCACCCGCTGGTGGACACGGCCCGGGCTGCACTCGAGGCGATCGAGTCGTGGCAACGGGACGCGCAACCGATCATCGACGAGCTCGAGTCGGTCGCCGTGGAAGGCGACGAGCTCGCCATGCTGGAACGCCTCGTGGCCGCGGCGGCTGCCCCCCTGCCCCGCCTCGACCTCATGGCCCGGGCGGGTCCCGTGCTCGGCGCGCGGGTCTACGCCCTGCCGGAAACGACGCCGGCGCCGGCCGTCCCCGCGAGCGTGCTGCAGCAGTATCTGGGCGACGTCCGCAACGGCACGGGATACCTGCTCGCCGTCGGCTGCGAAGACGACCTGCGCGCCCTGGACGCAGCTGCCTCGGCGACGAAGGCGCGGCGCATCCACCTGCCCGCGACGCTGCCGGCCGACCCGACGCGCCTGGCGCAACACCTGCAGGAACGTCTCGCCGCGCTCGACCAGCGGCACGCCGCCGCCCGGGGTGCACTGGCCCAGCTCGACGAGCGGCACGGCCTCGCGCGCGCGCGCGGCGAGCTGATCCGCGTCGCGTGGTTCGTCGCTCACGTGCCCGAGCTGCCAGTCACCGAGCACTTCGCCTGGATCACGGGCTGGTGCGCCGCGCGCGACGACTCGCGCCTGCGCCTCGCGCTCGACGCGAGCGGGCTCCACTACCTGCTGCGCACGCTGCCGGCGCCGGCCGGCGCGATTGCACCGTCGGTGCTGCGCAATCCCCGCTGGGCGCGGCCCTTCGAGGCGCTCGTCGGCATGATGGGGGTCCCGGCCGCCGACGATGCCGACCCGAGCGTGGTCGTCGCGATTCTCGCTCCGATCATGTTCGGTTTCATGTTCGGCGACGTCGTCCAGGGCGCGTGCGTCGCGGCCGCAGGCTACTGGCTGGGCCGGCGCATGCCCGCCCTGCGCTTGCTGCTCCCGGGCGGCATCGCCGCGATCGGCGTCGGCCTGCTGTTCGGCAGCGTGCTCGCGCGCGAGGACATCCTGCCGGCACTGTGGGTCCATCCGCTCGACCAGCCGTTGACCATACTTACGGTCGCACTGGCCTTCGGCGTCGTCGCGATCCTGATCGGACTGGCTCTCGATGCGATGCAACGCACGTGGCACGGCGCGCTGCGGCAATGGCTCGAGGCGGATGCCGGACTCGTGCTCGCCTATTGCGGCATCGCCTTGGCAGTGCTCGATCGCCGGGCGCTCTGGGCCCTGCCGGTCGGCATGACGTGGCCGGTCGTCATGGCCGCGCTCACTCACCCGGCCGGCCGTGCGGTTGCCGCAGGGCGTGCGGCCGGCGAGGGACTCGAGCGCCTGTTTCAAGTCTGCGTCAACACCGTCTCGTTCGTACGCGTGGGCGCTTTCGCGCTCGCGCACGCCGGCCTTTGTGCCGCAATCGTCGGGCTGGCCGAGATCGCAGGCCCGGTGTACTGGCCCGTGCTCGTGCTGGGCAACGCCGGCGTGGTCGCGCTCGAGGGGCTGGTCGTGAGCACCCAGACGACCCGGCTGGTGCTGTTCGAGTTCTTCTCGAGATTTCTGACGGCAAGCGGGCGCCGGTTCGAGCCCCTGGCGCCGCCGCCATTGTCCATTCCCGGAGGTAAGTCATGAATCCCCGTGCCCGCTGGCTGCTGGGCCTCGCCGCCCTGACAGCCGTCACCGTCGCAGTGGCAACGATTGCGCTCGTCGCTGCCTGGCCTGCACTGGCCGCGCCCGTCGCGCCCGGTGTTGCGCCGCTCGATCCCGCGGTCGCGACCTGGGGTTTCGCCGCAGCCGCGCTCGCGACGGGGCTCGCGACGCTCGGCGCGGGTTACGCCGTGGCGAACGTGGGCACTGCGGCGCTCGGCGCGCTCGCCGAGAAGCCGGACCTGTTCGGCCGCGTGCTGGTGATGGTCGGCCTCGCCGAGGGCATCGCGATCTACGGCCTGATCGTGTCGATCCTGATCCTGAACCGGCTGGGCTGACGTGGCCCGGATCGTCTACCTGGGCGACGAGGCGACCGCGACGGCCTTCCGGCTGGCAGGAGTGGACGCGCGCTCGATCACCGCGTCCGCCGCCGCCGACGAACTGCGTCGCGTGCGCGCCGGCGACGCGCAATGCGTGCTCCTGTCGGGCGCCCTGCTGCCGCACCTGCCGCCGGGTCTGCTGGCCGATGCCCTGGCAGCGCCGTCGCCACTGTGCGCAGTCGTCCCGGACATCAGGGCCGACGCCGCGTGGGGGGACTTCGCCCGCGAGGTGCGCGGTGCACTGGGGATCTGGGCATGAACGACGTGACGCTCCTCGACGTCCAGACGACCGCGTTGCTGCAGCGCCTTGCGCGCGAGCAGGAGGAACGCGTGAACCAACTGCGCGCCGAGGCGCGCAGGCAGGCCGCCGACGTCGTGGGGCGCGCGCGGGCCGAAGCGCGGTCTCGGGTCCACCTGGCGGTGGTGGAGGCGCGACAGGCGCTGGCGTCGGCGCAAGCGCGGCACGAGGCTGCCAGGCAGACACAACGACGACAGCGGCGGCAGGCGCTGCTCAAGCAACTGCTCGACGCGTCCTGGCAAAGACTTGCTCCGGCGTTGGCGCAGCACTGGAACGACACGACCACCCGGGCGGTGTGGTGCCGTGCCGCATGTGCCGAGGCGCTCCGCGCCCTGCTGTCGCAGCAGGGCTTCGTCGTCGAACTGGACGCGACATGCTGCGACGAGGTCGCGCCGACGGTGCGTGCGTGCCTCGCCGGCCGAGGCGACCTGCAGCACGAAATGAAGGCAGTGGAGGCGTTGGGTCCGGGACTGCGGCTCCGGGCCGGACGGGCCTGCATCGACGCGACGGTCGCGGGCCTCCTCGCCTCGCGCGAGCGCGTGGCGGCCGCCCTGCTCGCGGAACTCGACGGCGACCTGCCGTCCACAACGGGAGGAGGCGCGACATGAGCCTGGCACACGTCACGTGGGTCGGTGGCCCGGTGCTGCGGGCGCGTACCACCGCCCCGTTCAGTGTCTTCGAGGCCCTCGACGTCGGGCCCGACCGGCTGCTCGGCGAAGTGATGCAGCTGCGCGACGACGAGATCGTCGCGCAGGTGTACGAGGACACCACCGGGCTGGAGCCGGGCATGCCCGTGCGAGGGCGTGGCGGGCCGCTCGCCGTCCGGCTCGGGCCGGGCCTGCTCGGCGGCATCTTCGACGGCCTGCTGCGACCGCTCACGGGGTTCGACGATTATCGCGTGCGGCCGGGGGCCGGGCGCGACACCCGGGTCGCGCGCCACGACGTCGAGATGCGGGTGGCCGCGGGCGACAGCCTCACGCGCGGCTCGGTGTTCGCCGAGGTGTCCGCGCCGCGCCGGCAAGCGCTGCTGGTCCCTCCGTGGGTCGCGGGAACGGTCGTCGAGGCAGCGGCATCCGGTCTGCACGACGACGACGCGACGTTGCTGCTCGTGCGGGACGACCACGGTGCCGAGCACCGGCTGCGGATGCACCACGACTGGCCGGTCCGGCGCCCGCGTCCGGTTGCGTCGCGCCTCGGCGCACAGGCACCGATGATCACCGGCCAGCGCATCCTCGACACGCTCTTTCCCGTCGCGCGCGGCGGTTGTGCCGCGCTGCCGGGCGGCTTCGGCACCGGCAAGACCGTGCTGCAGGAGGCCCTGGCGAAATGGTGCGATGCCGACGTGATCGTGTACGTCGGCTGCGGCGAACGTGGCAACGAGATGGCCGAGGTGCTCGACGAGTTCCCGCGGCTCGAGGATCCGCACACGGGTCGCCCGCTGTCCGAGCGCACCGTGATCATCGCCAACACCTCGAACATGCCGGTCGCCGCACGCGAAGCGAGCATCTACACGGCGATCACCGTGGCGGAATATTTCCGCGACCAGGGACTCAACGTCGCGCTGATGGCGGATTCGACCAGCCGCTGGGCGGAGGCGCTGCGCGAGGTTTCCGGGCGGCTCGGCGAGCTGCCGGGCGAGGCAGGCTATCCCGCGTACCTGAGCTCGCGCCTCGCCGAGTTCTACGAGCGCGCGGCACGTGTCCGCACGCTCGGCGGCCGCGAGGGGTCGGTCACGATCATCGGCGCGATCAGCCCGCCGTCGGGCGACTTCTCCGAGCCCGTCACGCTGCACACCCGGCGGCACGTGCGCTGCTTCTGGGCCCTCGACCGGGTTCGCGCGCAGGCGCGCTTCTACCCGGCCATCCACCCGCTGCAATCCTACGGCGCCAATCTCGTCCAGCTCGCCGGATGGTGGAAGTCCGCCGGCAACCCGGACTGGACGACGCAGCGGCAGAAACTGCTGGAGATGCTGGAAGCCCAGGCGCACCTCGAGCGCATGGCACGGATCGTCGGTCGCGACGCGCTGCCATCCCAGCAGCAGGTGACGCTGCTCTGCGCGGATCTCTGCAACGAGGGATTCTTGCGCCAGTCGTCGTTCTCCGAGGTCGACCGCTACTGCTCGCCGGCCCGGCAGGTGGCGATGCTGGGCGTGCTGCTCCATTTCGCCGACCGTGCCCACGCCGCGGTTGCCGCCGGCGTCGCACCGCTGCAGATCGAGTCCCTCACCCTGCTGCGTCGGTTGCGTCGCCTCGGCGAGGAGTTCGGCGAAGCCGACACGGCGCGTCTGCGCCAGCTGGCCGTCGAAATCGACGCCGAGTTCGACCGCCTCGCGGCGAGTCCCGCGCATGCAGCCTGACCTCCTGCTCGACGGCGCGGTGACCCGCATCGAAGGGCCGCTGCTGTTCGCCCGGCGCGAGGCGCGGGTCGGCTTGAACGCCGCCGTCGAGGTGCTGGCCGACGGCGTTCCGCCGCGATTGGGACGCGTCGCCGCGCTCGACGAAGCGACGATGATCATCGAGGTCCTCGAGCACACCGGCGGGCTCGCCCTCGCCGGCACGACCTTGCGCCTGCACGCCGAGCCTCTCGAGTTCGGAGTCGGCCCGAACCTGCTCGGTCGGGTCTTCGACAGCGTCGGCCGGCCGATCGACGGCGGGCCGCCCGTCGCCGCCCGTGCGCGCATGCGCATCGAGGGGCTCGCCATCAATCCCGCATGGCGGGCGTTGCCGCGCGACTTCATCGAGACCGGCGTCGCCGCCATCGACGTCATGAACAGCCTCGTGCGCGGCCAGAAACTGCCGCTCTTCTCCGGCGGCGGCCTGCCGCACGACCGCCTGGCGATCGAAATCGCACGGCACGCGCGCCTGCGCACCGCGGGCGCCGACGAGGGATTCGCCGTCGTCTTCGCCGGCATCGGCGTGCCGCACGAGACGGCCGAGAGTTTCCGCCTCGCGATGGAATCGAGCGGTGCGCTCGAGCACACCGCCCTGTTCCTCAATCTGGCGGACGAGCCCGGCATGCAACGGCTGCTTACGCCCAGGTACGCACTGACCGCCGCGGAATACCTCGCGTTCGAGGAAGGGCGCCACGTGCTGGCGATCCTGACGGACATGACGAACTACTGCGAGGCGCTGCGCGAGGTCGCGGCCAGCCACGGCGAGATTCCCGGGCGCAAGGGGTACCCGGGGTACATGTACTCCGATCTCGCCTCGATCTACGAGCGCGCCGGCTGCATCCGCGGTCGCCGCGGCACGCTGACACAACTCCCGATCCTGACGATGCCCGGGGACGACATCGGCCACCCGATTCCGGACCTCACCGGGTACATCACGGAGGGCCAGATCGTGCTCGACCGCGAGCTCGACCGTCGCGGCATCTATCCGCCGGTCAAGCCGCTGCCGAGCCTTTCTCGGCTCATGGACGCGGGCATCGGCGCGGACTACACGGATGCGGACCACCCGGCTCTCGCCCACCAGCTGTTCGCGTCGTACGCGCGTGCACTGCACGTGCGCGTGCTCGCGAGCGTGATGGGTGAGCAGGGACTGCCCGACGTCGACCGCAAGTACCTCGACTTCGCAGAACGGTTCGAGCGGCGATTCCTGCAGCATGCCGCCGCCCAGACACTCGAGCAGAGCCTCGAGGCCGGCTGGCAGGTGCTGCGGGGCCTGCCGCCCGCCGAGCTCACGCGGCTCTCGGACGCACAGGTCGGCCGCCACATCGCGGGCGCGGCAGACCATGCCTGACACCGACCAGGTCGTCGCCACGCGGGTCGCACTGCTCGAGTTGCGGGACGAGCGGCAGCTGTTGCGGGAAGGTTTTTCGCTGCTCGACGAAAAGCGGATGCTGCTCGCGGGGGAGACGCTGCGCCAGCTTCGCCACTACGTCGCGACCGACCAGGCCCTGCAGGCAGGCTGGCGCGAGACGAGGGAAGCGTTCGGGCGGGCGATCGAGGTCCACGGGTTTGACGGGCTAACGCTGCATCCGCCGCATCCCCTCGACGAGGCCCTGCTGCACGTCGACCGGCACGTTCTTCTGGGCGTACCGCTCGTCGATGCCGAGCTCGTGCTGGGCGACGGCGACTCCTCCTCTGCGCCGGACCTTGCGACTCCGGAGCTGCGCGCCTGCGTGTCGCAGATTCGGAACTGCGTCGGAGTCCTCGTCGCGGAGGCCGCGCGCGCCGCCAACCTGCGCCGGCTCGTGGCGGAGTACCGGCGGACCGAGCGCCGGGCGCGTGCGCTCGAGAACGTGCTCCTGCCCGACATCGAGCGACTCGTGGCCGCCGTCGAAGACCAGCTGGACGCGCTCGACCAGGAGGACGCCGTGCGGGTTCGCAACGCCGCACGCGGACCCGGTCGACCGTAGAATGCGGACTTGACCTTCGGCCCGACCCCTCGCTAGCGTCGGCCGCTCAACCTCGGGAGCCGAGCATGATCAAGGACGCCGTGTCACCGCTGGAGCCGCGCTATGAAGAGCTGGCCGGCGCCGGTTTCTCGCGCCGGGCGCGGCGCCTGTTCCTCGCGACGCGCCCCAAGTTCCTGACCGCCTCGATCCTGCCGGTGCTGGTCGGCACTGCCTGGGGCGCGACCGTGGCGGGGGCGTTCGACCTGCTCGCGGCGACGATCGCGCTGTTCGCGACCGCGCTCGTGCACGCGGCGAGCAACGTGGTCAACGACGTCGGCGACGAAATCTCGGGCACGGACCGCGACAACGTGGACCGTATCTATCCCTACACGGGCGGCTCGCGGTTCATCCAGAACCACATCATGAGCACGGCAGAGATGAATCGCTGGGCGAGGACCCTGTTCGCCGTCGCGGGCGCACTGGGCGCATGGCTCGCGTACCTGAACGGACCCTGGGTGGTGGCGCTCGGAATCGGCGGCATCGCGATCGCCGTGCTGTACTCGACGCCGCGCGTGCAGCTGAGCGGCAAGGGCGTGGGCGAGGCGTTCCTGATGCTGGCGTTCGGCGTGCTGCCGGTCTGCGGCGCCGCGTGGCTGCAGAGCGGCATCGTCGACGCCCACAGCCTGCTGATCGCCTTGCCGGTCGGCATCTGGGTCACGCTGATCCTGCTGATCAACGAGGTGCCCGACCGCAAGGCCGACGCGGCGAACGGCAAGCGCACCCTGGTGGTGCGGGCAGGCGTCGAGGGCGCTCGCCAGATCTACCGCGGCCTGCACCTCGTGGCGTTCACCGCCGTGTTTGCGCTCGCGGTCGAGCGCGCCCTGCCGGCCTGGGTCGCGATCGGCGCCGTCGGCGTACTCGCGGGCGGCTTCAAGGCGGCAAGGAACATCGCCGAGGACGCGCCCCGCGCAGCGCTCACGAAATCGATCGAGATGACCATCGGACTGCAGGCGGTGGGCTCGATCCTGCTGCTGGTTGCTGCGCTGTTCGCCGGCTGACCCCGCGCCTCCCGGCGCAGCCGCTGCGTGTCCATGATCGCTGCAGGCGCCTGAGCTGGCGTCAGGCTGCTCGCGCCGTGCGCGTCGCGGGTCACCTGTGCCTGCATTTGCTTCGCGACGTCGCCGCGCCGGCACGTCCGCTGGCAATACCGGGCGCCCGCAGGACCAGGTGAAGCTCGAACGGCGGCTCGACCAACGACGCGCTATCGCGCTATTCGGTCGCGGCGTCCTCGGTCGCCGGCTCCGCGCCGCCGAAACGGTAGCGTAACGACAGCGTGACGTAGTTGACGTCGTAGTTGTAGGGGTCGACGCCGAGGCCGAGCAGAGTCGGCAGCACCACGGGATCGGCCCGGAACGACCAGTCCTCGGTCTCGAGCTTCTCGTAGCGCCAGGTGAGGACCACGTCGGCGCGCGGCGTGAAACCGTAGCTCACGTCGGCGGCGAGCGAACTCAGCTGCGTCGTGACCGGCGGGAACCGGCCGCCCCCCACGCCCGAGACCACCGCACGCTGCTTGCCGTCCGTGAACGTGTAGTCGAGGTTGACGCGCAGGCGGTCGGAGACCCGGGCGATGATGCCGGCGCCGTAGGTCTCGTAGTCGTCCTGCATGCGGCCGGTCCAGTCGGAGGCGTCGAACACGCTGCTGTTCTTCGTCTTCGAGTCGATCTTCTCGCGCGTCAGCGAGCCGTACGCCGAGAGCTTCTCGCTCACCGCCCAGTTGACGTCGATCCCGTAGCGCCGGTCGAGGCCCGAGACCAGCCCGAGGTCGGACTGCAGGTAACTGTCGTCGCCGTAGTATGTGCTCAGCCCGAGCGACACAGGCAGCGACCCGACTGCCACGTTCGCCAGCAGTTCACCGTACGCGCGGTACCGGTAGGCCTGGTCGAACTTGCGCAGCAACGGGTTCTGGCCGAATTGGGCGAGGCCCAGGTCCGCGTCGTAACGGTCGGGGTCGCGCTCCTCGACGCCGCCCTTGACGACGAAGCCCAGGTAGCCACTGGGCCGGAACTGGGCGCGACCCCAGCCGTCCAGGACTTCCTCGCCCATGACTTCCTGGCGCGTGCCGGTGCGATCGGTCTGGCGCCACTCCCCGCCCACGCCGACCGTCAGGTCGTCGTAGACGAGGTAATCGGCCGAGCCGTAGGCACGCGTGCGCTCGAAGCCGTAGGCCGGGTTCACGCGATCCTCGCCGATCGAGAACAGGTCGGTGTGCACGATCGACGTGAACGTGCCCTGGCGGCTGTCGTTGTCGCGCTCGTCGTAGGCGACCGTGCCGCGCAGCCGCAGACGGTCGAGCGGCCGCATGCTCACGGCGACGTCCGCGCGCGTCACGCTGACGTCACCGTCCAGGTTCGTGAACGGCAACGCGTCGACGACGAGGTTCGGGTTGAGCGTGTAACCGACGAAGCTCGTGTCCTGCGTGCCTTGCCCGATCGCGGCCGACAGCGTGACCGAAGTCTGCCATGGCAGGCCGAACCACCCGACAGACGCTGCAAACTCGTTGTAACTGTTGTCGGGTTCGAGTGCGAGTTGTCCCGCGTCGGCGCCCGCCACGAAGGCGTTGAACGGATTCTCCACGCGCACGGCGGCGGCCTGCGTGTCGTAGATCGAGCCGTAGTAACCGACCTGCGCGAACCAGCGCGCCGCCTGGTAACGCAATTTCGCCTCGACCCGGTCGGTCGCGTCCTCGACCGGGCGCAGCATCTCGTTCGACACGCTGCCGAACGACGCGAACCGGCTGCGGCTGCCGCTGCGCTCGTCCCGCCGGTAATCGAGCTCGACGGACCACGCGTCGCCCGCGAAGTAGCGGCCGAAGACGCCGTAGCGGTCGCGGTCGTAGCCCGCGTCGACACCGCGGAGGCTGGCCGCGAGAGCCGACATGCCGCTCGTGCTGCCGGCACGCACCCAGCCGGCCGGAAGCGCGAGCTGGTCGCTGCCGCGAAAAATCGTCTCGCCGGTGTCGGCGATGCGGTGCGGGACGCGGTCGTACGCGAGGCCGAACTCGTAAGCGCCCTGCCTGCCGCCCTCGATCGTCACCGAGCGCGAATCGAGGCCGAGGTCCTGCAGCGAATAATCGAGCCGGTAACCCGACTCGAGCGCGGCCTGCCCGTCGGCGCCGGCCACCACGTAGCCGCCGTCCTCGTCGAGCCCGGTGTAGTCGCCGAATTTCGCGCTGGCCTCGTCGACGTAACCGCCGCCGATCTGCGCGGTCGAGACGTATCCCTTCGGGAACGGGCACTTGCTGCAGGCCCAGTTCGTGGGGTCGGGCGCCGGGGCGGTTTCCTGCGCAGTCGCCGCCGTGGTGGCGAGCAGAGCGGCGGCGACCGCGAGCGAAAGACTGTGGCTCTTGCGTGGGTCCATGGCGGTCACCGGGTCAGCGTCGAACCCGACGGGTGGTTCGAGCCGTGCACTTGCGAGTGGCAGTTCATGCAGTTGCCGAGCGGCAGGGCTGTCGCCGGCGAGGTGCCGCCCGGCAAGGCCTGCGGCCCGTACGCGAAGCTCGGATGTCCCTGCTGCGAGTGGCACGACTGGCACAGCAGCGGCCCACGCAGCTTGACCATGCCCGGGTTCGTGGACCCGTGCGGTGCGTGGCAGGTGGAGCAATCCTCGGTGACGGGCTCGTGTTCCCAGAGCATCGGGCCGCGCTTCTCGGCGTGGCATTCGTAACAGGTGTCGTTCAGCGTGGCGCGGACCAGCTGGTGGTCGGACGTCGTGCCGTGGGGCGCGTGGCAGTCGCTGCAGGCGAGCTTGCCCTGGCGCACCGGGTGAGCGAACGGCTTGAGGAACTGCGCGCGCTCCGCGACGTGGCACGTGTAGCAGACGTCGGGCTCGGTCGCGCGCGAGAGCACGGCATCCCTCGCCCGGTGGCTGTCGTGGCACGCCGCGCAGGAGACGTCGCTCGCGGCATGCGGCCCGATGTGCCAGCTCGAGGCCTGCGCTTTCTCGTGGCAGCCGAGGCACATCGCGTTCTGCACCGGCACGGGCGTGCCGCCGTCGCGGCCGAAGCGGATCATCGACGGCCGCGTCTCGCCCTTCTTGACGCGCCTGGCGTGGTTGCCGCCCGGGCCGTGGCACGCCTCGCATTGCAGCTGCCCCTTGCCGAACGGCGTTCGGGCATCGTTCGGCTGCGCGTGCGCCGTGTGGAACACGTCGTTGACCTCGGGCCCCTCGTGGCAGCTGAGGCACGTGTCCGCGCCCTTCGCACTGTAGGGCGCGCCGGCGTTCGGCGCGCCTGCCGGCATCGGTACGGCCGCCGCCGCGAGCGCCGGGCCGAGCACCACGACGAGCGCCAGCAGGGTGCGGTGGAGCGTTGTTGTTGCTGTCATGACCGTGCGTCCGTCGTCTGTGTGCGCATGTTCGTCAGTCGTTGTACCTGAACTCGCCGACGCCATGGAGCGTCCTGACGTCCCAGGTCTTGCCGGCGCCGTGGCAGGTGCCGCAGGTCTCGACCGGCGCCCCGGGCGTGGTGCTGTCGGCAGCCTTGACGGCGTCGAACGACGCACCGTTCAACTCCATGTGCACGCGTGCCTCCGGTGCCTGGTGGCAGGACGAGCACGCTGCGGCACCCGGCGAGATCGCGACGTCGCCGAGCGGTGTCGAGCGATCCGCACCCGCGTCGATCGTCGTCGCGAGCGCGCTGGTCGACTCCGGAGGGTAGTACGTGCCGGCGAGGTGGCAGCCTTCGCAGTTGTTCAGCTTGCCCGGGTATTCCACTTGCGAGAAATCGAAACCCGCGTTGCCGAAGCCGCACACCTTGAAGGCGGCGAGCTCGCCCGCGTGGATCGCGTGGATCATGTACTTCAGGTCGATGGTCTGGTCGTCGAGCGTGCCGGTCACGCTCTCGCAACTCGTGCCTGCGACGCGACGGCTGATGTCGGTGGCGTCGGGGTTGTGGCAGGTCGCGCAGAGCTCGGCGTTGCCCGTGCGGCTGTTGCCGTGGAGCGTGAGCTGCTCGTGGCAGTCGTTGCACTTGCCGATGTCCACGACCGTGCGGTACTCCACGGGAGCCGCGTCGGTGATCGGGAACGTCTTGCCGACCGAGTTCACGGGCAGGCGCTCGAGCACCGCGTCGCCGTTGACGTCGACCGCAGGACGGCCTTCGAGCAGCGCGACTCCGGAGCCCGTCGCGCCGGCGGGAATGGCCACGGTCGACGTAGCCGTGAAGCCGCCCGGGAAGGCCGGATCGGCGACCGCGGTCGTCTTGAAGTCGATGCGGATCGGCTGCGCCGGCGATCCGGTCGTCGGCGTCGCCGAACCGCTGCCGGTGTTGGCGAAGTCGGGCCGTGTCGAGAAGGCCACGTCGACCGCGAGCGAGGCCGAGGCATTCTGGAACGGGCCGCCGGCGTCGCGCAGGTCGTAGGGTGCGTCGCCGTTGGTCGGGTCGACGACGCGGATCGTGACGGTCGGCAACTGTCCCGGCGCCGTGTTCACGACCTGCAGGACCTCGTACTCGAAGCGGGCCGCCGCCACCTGCTCGGGAATCACGTGCGCGACGGCTGCGCGCAGGTGGCCGTCCTGCACGTTGCTGTCGGGGCCGTGGCAGGCCGTGCAGCTGTCGTCCGTCGCTGCGACGCCGCCGTGGTTCTCGCCCGTCGCGAAATTGACGTTGTCGTGGCAGGACCCGCATGCCTCGCGATTGACAGTCAGCCGCCAGTTGCTCGCCTGCGGCGTGTCCGCGTCCGTCTCCTCGTGGCAGGTCGTGCAGTTGCGCTTGTCCTGCGGATAGACGGTGTCGCCCAGGTCCGTGAAGACGTTGCCGAAGCCGAAGATGCCGTAGAAGCCGCCGGCCTCGACGCTCGGGAGCGTCTCGCCCGCGTGAATCTTGTGGATCATGACCTTGAGGTCGAGCGAGTTGCCCGACTGCGCGTCGGACGAGTACGACTCGTGGCACATCGCGCAGTACTGCAGGTCGAAGCGCGCGCCGCCGTGGAACACGAGGTTGTCGTGGCACGCGTTGCAGGTGTCGTTGTCGACGATCTCGCGACCGGACTGTTCGAGCTTCGTGCCCGAGGCGGGGATGAACGTGTAAATGGCGTTGTTCGCCGGCAGGTTCGCAGGCGTCACGTCGGGGGCCGTGCGGATCTCGAGACCGGCGCGGTGCGGCAGGCTCGGGTCGTAGACAATCGCGGGATCGGCAGTCACGTCGGTCGCGAACCTGTAGCGGAAGGTACCGTCCTTGTTGTCGATCCACGTGCCCGACGTGCCCGTCTCGGTGTAGCCCTGCGAGGCGTCGCCGTGGCCGGTAGCGCGCTCGGCCGGCGTCGGCGCCGGCGTGCCCGGGAACGGCTCGGTGCGCCGGGTGAGCGCATGCCAGGTGCTCGATCGACCGTTCGCGGCCGGCTCCAGCCGTGCGAGGACGAAGCGGATGTTGCCCGCGGGCAGCCCCGTGAGCGGACGACCGAACTCGTCGGCCAGGAACACGTCCACCACCGGGCGGCCGTCGTCGGGGATCGTGACGCGGTTGATGCGTGCGGTGATGGAGGTCGCAGAGACGATCGTCACGGGGGTCCCGCCCCCGGGAGGACCCTCCGGCCCGGGTGGCCCCGAAGGACCTTCGTCGCCACCGCTGCCGGTGCAGGCACCCAGCAGCAGCGATGCGGCCAGGGCGGCAGTCAGCGCCAGCGCGCGGGAGGTCGGGGAGTTCCAGTTCCTGCTCGTCGTGGTCATCGTGCGACTCCGGGCGCCTTGCGTCGTTCCTTGCGCGGGCGCACCCCGGCGGGTGCGACTTCGCCGGATGTTGAGGCTTCGTCCTGTGGCGAGAAATCTCGGTTTACCGTAGCGGAATGCGCAAGTCGTGGCCACCCTGCCACGAGCGCACCCCGCGACGCATCGTGCCAGGCGCAAAAAAAAGCGGAGGAGCCGAAGCTCCCCCGCCAGGTCACGAACGATCAGATCGAACGTGTATCGGTCACTCGGCGTGGGCCTCCTCAGACCGGCCCGGTCCGTGACAGACGTTGCAGCTCTCGGCGCCGAGCGTGTTCGAGGTGTTGGCCGAGATGTGCGCGGCCGCCGCCGAGCTGTTGTGGCACGAAGCGCAGGCGGCCGCGGCTGGACCGCGACGGTCCGGCAGTGCCGGGTTGAACAGCGCCGCATCGACCGTCGTCACGAGGTTCGCCTGATCGGTCTTGATGACTGACCATGCGAAGTTCTCGTTGTTCGGCACGGCGTAGGTTCCCGGCTTGTGGCACGCCTGGCAGTCCGCGGGCTGTGCCGGGTACGGCACTTCCTGGAACACCATCGGGCCATTGCCACCGGAGGCCAGCGGGTTGCCACGGATGAAGTTGAACGGATCCGCGGGATTCTGCTCCTCGCGAATCGGCGCCGCGTGGATCGAGTGGATCATGTCCTTGAAGTTGTTGGGCTGCTGCCTGTAGAAGAACTCCTCGCCACCCGGGGCGAGCGGCAACGTCGCGAAGCCTTCGAACAGGTTGCTGCTCGAGAGCTCCGGGTTGTGGCACGCCGCGCAGTACTCGGCGTTGTTCATGCGCCCTGCGTTGCTGTGGAAGCCCACGCGCTCGTGGCAGGTGTTGCAGCTGTCGATGTCGACGACCTCGCGCCGCAGCGTGTTCACGGAGCCGTCGATGCCCTTCAGCGCCGCGCGGCCGCTGATGCTCATCGGCGCCGGCTGCGTGGCCGCCGTCGGGTTGTTGATCGTCAAGTAGCTCTCGATCGCGACCGCCTTGAGGGTCAGGTTGTCGTAGTTCGGGAACCCGATCGGGGCCGCCGGGTTGATGCCCGGGACCGTCGTGAAGTACCCGTCCACGTCCGGACCCGTGAGCGAGGCGATCACGCCCGCCGTGGAGAAGTTCACTCCGGCCGGCTGGTCGTAGGCGCCGAGCGCCAGGTTGGTCGTGTTGTCCCAGTAGGTGCGGCCCGCGCCGCCGAAGTTGTTGTAGTCGACCGGCTGCGCGATCGCGTGGCCATTGGTCGAGCCGTCGGCCTTGAGGACCGGCTGCGGCATCGGCGCGCTCCAGGCGAGCTTCATGTTGAGACCGCCGATGGAGATGCCGTTGGCCGGCAGGGTCTTGAGGTCGAGCGGCGCGCCGTCGACCAGCACGCGGAACTTGACCACCGGGCGACCGTTGGTCGTATCCGGCACTGTCACCGAGGCGATTTCATATTCGACCGTCTTCGCGCCCGGCGAAAGTTCCGGGTTGTTCGGGGTCGAATACGGCGTCGCGTGGGCGACGTTCACCGGCAGCGACCGGCCTTCGCCGTGGCAGAGCGCGCACTGCGCGTTGTCCGGCTGGTTGCCGAAGTGCGCGGTGAAGTCCACGACGTGACAGCTGTTGCAGGCCTGCTGGCTGATGTTGTCGCGCCAGGCCATCTTGTCGGCCAGCGCGCGGTCCGCCGGCTGCTGGTCCACGATCTTCGCGTTCTGGTTGTCGTGGCAGGTACGGCAGTTGATCACGCCGGGGAGGCCCGGCAGGCCGATCTGCGCCCAGAGCGGGTTCGCGCCCGCTTCGAAGCCCGTGCCGATGTTGCTCACGCCGCCGAACGGGGTGTTCTGCGGGAACTCGGCGGTGTGCAGCTCGTGAACGATCTTTTTGAGGTCGAGGCTCAGCCACTCGTCGTCGGTCGACGTCTCGGGGTTGAAGCTCGCCGCATTGTGGCAGTTCGTGCAGACGCCGATCTCGTAGCGCCGGCCGAGGTGGCCGGAGCCCTTGTTGCCGAACAGCAGCTTGCCGCGGTCCACCGAGTTCTCGGCATGGCAGGCGCCGCACGACTCTTCGGTGACGACCTGTGCCACTGTCGTGGCCAGGACGTTCGGGAGGTCGGAGGGCACGAAGTCCGTCACGATGTTCACGATCGCGCCGTCGCGGCCGATGATCGCGAGGCGAGTCTGCGCGTCGGCGTCGTAGCTCAGGTCGGCAGTGGCCTTGAATGCATCCCAGGCCGCGCTGCTCAGCACGCCGGCATTGGCGACGCTGACGCCCGTGTCGCAGGTCGGCTCGGTGCCGCTGCCGAAGTACTGAAACGTCGCGACGTTCGCGAGCGGGGTGCAGAACGTGTACGTATAGTCGCCGGCCGTATCGGCGACCGGAGCCGGCTTGCCACGCTCGGCGCCGCCGACGAACACCTTCACCGGGTCGCCGTCGGAACGGTTGACGTACGCCTGCCAGTAGGCGGGCCTGGCCGTGGTCGCGGGCACGAGCTTCGCGATCTGGAACTCGAAGTTCTTGCCCTCTGCGCCCGTGACAGGATTGCCGGCGGCATCCTTGAGCGAGAAGCGCACGGTCACTTTCTCGCCCGCGGCGCTGTCGAAAGTGACGGACGAGACGGTGCCCTTGAGGTCACCGGTCGACGAGACCGGGTCGGGCGTCGTACCAGGACCCGTGGGTCCCGTCGGTCCAGTCGGTCCCGTGCTGCCTGGAGGGCCGGCGGGGCCTTCCGGACCCTTGCTTCCGTCGTCGCCCGAGCAGCCGGTGAGACCGGCGCCGAGCGCCAACAAAGCAAACAGCGGCACGAAACCACGTGCGCCGCGAAGCTTCGTAAGACTCATTGTGAACTCCCTCACCCGGCGCTTGCCAGGCATGCCAACCGGAACGACTGTCCCGGCCTATTGATGACTGGCGACAATGGTAGGAACACCGCGCCGCGCCGGCATTTCGGATTACCGAGGGTCGGGGGATTTGCAGGGAACTTTTTTCGACGCGCGGGCGGTACGCGGATCGGCGCGTCCGTTTTCGTCCGGATGGCGATGCGAGCCGCTCTCAACGAGACCCTCGCGGCATAGCGATTGTCTCGAACACGATAAGGCGAAGTACCCATTGCAGCGCTATGCCGGTCATGCCGCTTGCCGCACTGCGGCATACCGCGCCGGCGCCGCGGACAACCGCATTCGCAACATTCCGGATGCGATGGCGACGACCGTGCCTCGCGAACTCGCTCGACCGCCACCGGTCCCGCGTGCCTGCGGCGGCGCGCTCTGACACGTCGGTGCACGCGTGGCAAGATGCCCGCCATCATGAAGAGCCGCGACTGGTGGACGGCGCTCTGCGCGAGCATCGATGCGAAGGACACGCGCGGTTTCCTCGCGCACCTGACGGAGGACTGCGAATTCCGGTTCGCGAATGCGCCGGCCAGCGTGGGCCACGCGGCCATCGCCGCCGCCGTGGAGGGATTCTGGGCCTCGATCGGGGGCAGCCGGCATCGCTTGCTGCACAGCTGGGGCGACGCGACGAGCGGCGTCTGCGAAGGGGACTGCGCGTACACGCGTCTCGACGGTTCCACACGCACGCTGCCGTTCGTAGACGTGCTGCACTTCCGCGGCGGCCTCGCCGCGAAGTACTCGATTTACATCGACATCGGGCCGCTATACGAAGTGACAGGCCCTAGCAGATCCGCGGCAGCGGATCGTCCTCGAGTTCCTCGATGACGCGTTCGCCGCCGAGCGGCGTGCGCAGCACGACACGCTGCGGCTGCTCGCGCACGCGCCCGATGATCGTCGCGTCACGCCCTTCCGCCGTCGCCCGCATCGCGGCGAGCGCGGCCTCCGCCGACTCCTGCGCCACGACCGCGACGACGCGGCCTTCGCACGCGAGGAAGTACGGGTCGTAGCCGAGCATCTCGCAGACGGAGCGCACCGAGTCGCGCACCGGCACGCGCGTTTCCTCGAGCCAGACGCCGAGCCCGCTGCCGTGGACGATCTCGTGGGCCACGGTGGCGAGCCCGCCGCGCGTCGGGTCGCGCATGAACCGCAGTCCGGCAACAGCGGCGAGCGCGAGCGTGATCGGCAGCACGCTCGCCGCGTCCGACTGCAGGTCGCCGCGCATGCCGAACTGCTCGCGTGCCAGCATCACCGCGATGCCGTGGTCGCCGACCGGTCCGCTCACGAGCAAGGCGTCGCCGGCGCGGATCTCGCGCACGCCGAGCCGCAGGCGCGGATTGCGGACGCCGATGCCGGTGGTGTTCAGGTAGATGCCGCCGCCCTCGCCGCGTCGCACGACCTTGGTGTCGCCTGCCGCGACCACCACGCCGACGTCGCGTGCCGCGGCGGCGACTCCCGCCACCACGCGCTCGAGCACCGCGAACTCGAGACCCTCCTCGAGCAGCACGGCGAGGCTCAGGTATTTCGGGATGGCGCCCGCGACCGCGAGGTCGTTGGTGGTGCCGTGCACCGCGAGCGAGCCGATGTTGCCGCCCGGGAACTCGAGCGGCTGCACCGTGAAGCTGTCGGTCGTGAACGCGAGTTCGCCATCCGCGGCGTCCCACGGCAGCACCGCCGCGTCCGCCGCGGTGTCGAGCAGGGGGTTGGCGAGGTGGCGCGCGAAGATATCGTGGATCAGCTCGCGCATGTACCGTCCGCCGTTGCCGTGCGCCAGCGATACGTGCGTGTCCTGCATCGTCACCTTGGTTCTCCCTGCCGCGCCCGGTGGCCGATCGACGCCACCGGCACGGTCGCTTCCTCGTTCCACGCGTCGAGCTCGGCGCGGATGTGCTCGCGCATCTGCTCGCGGACCCCGTTCACCGAGTTGAAGAACTCGGCCATCATCAGCACCCAGCAGTACATGCCGCGCTCGGTCAGCCGGATCGCGTCGCGGTCGTGCCGCGTCGCACCCACCAGTCGCATCGCGAGCAGTTCCGGTGCCATGCGCAGCCAGAACGCGCGGCCGTAGCGCCGGTCCACGTCCTCGCGGCGCAGCTCGCCCGTGAACAGGCGCACCAGGTAGTCGTACCGCATGCGTTCCTTGAGACCCACGGCACGCCGCTGCGTGATGCCCGTCTGCCCTCCCTCGACGCGGCGGCAATAGTGATTCAGGGAGAACGTCGTGGAGTACATCGCGCCGCCCACGTAGCTGAACGCCCCGCTGCCGACGCCGACATAGTCGTCCTGGTCGATGATGTATTCGTCGAGCAGTCCTTCCGTGCGCGAGAAGCACCAGGCGGAGGCCGGCCGGTAGTCGGGCAGCAGGTTGCGCAGGATGCGCTGGTACATCGCGTGCCTGAGCGCGGGGTCGCTGCGACCCATCGTCCGGTCCATCTTGCGGCGGGCGGTCGGCGCGGTCATGAGCGGGTAGAACGACACCTGGTCGATCCGCAACTGCTGCAGGACCTCGAGGTCCGCCTCGAGCATCGCGAGCGTCTGCCCGGGCAGGTTGAAGATCATGTCCACGTTCAGTGTCGGGAACAGTCCCTGCACCGCGGCGAGCCGCGCCCGGATCGCCGCGCCGTTGCCGTATTTCTCGAGCCGCTCCATGCCCGCGAGCAACCCGTCGTCGAAGCTCTGCACCCCGACCGAGAGGCGGGTGACGCCGGCGGCGCGATAGGCCTCGAGCGACCGTCGGTCGAGGTGGTTCGGGTTGGTCTCGATCGAGATCGAGCGGATCGGCGACAGCGAACGCGCGAGTTCCAGCGTGGCGACCAGCTCGTCGGCGTCGACCGTGGGCGTGCCGCCACCCACGTACACGTCGCTGAACCGGAATCCGGCGTCGTGGTACAGCCGGATCTCGCGGCGCAGGGCCTCGAAGTAACGGCGGGTCTTCTCCGGCTGGTACCGGACGCGATGGAACGAGCAGAACGGACAGAGGACTTCGCAGAACGGCACGTGGACGTAGAGCTGGCACGGCTCCGCGCGCGCCTGCGGCATGACACTCGCGGCTTCGTCTTCCGCGAAGCACATCGCAGTCGCGTACTCGTGGCGCAGCAAGGCGAGGAACGGTCGTTCGAACCAGAGCATGCGCGCGCCCTACCGGGTCCGGCCGAGGTGCTCGCCGACCTGCCCGTAGCTCAGGCCGCCGTCGTTGCACGGCACGGTCGCGTGCAGCAGCACGTCGAAGCCCCGCGATTCGAGTGCTGCGGCCGCCGACTCCGTCAACAGCCGATTCTGGAAGACTCCGCCGGTGAGCCCGACCGCGCCGCAGCCGGTCGTTTCCCGCAGGCGCCCGGCAACCTCGACGATTGCCGCTGCGAGCGATGCGTGGACGGCGCCTGCCTGCTCCGCGGCACTCGCCCGGCCCGGCGCGAGCAGCCATTCCAGCAGCGGCGCCCAGTCGAGCCGCAGCAAACCGTCTTCGGCGGTGCCCAGCCCGAGCCGCGGAAATTCACCGCCGTCGGGCCCGGCCACGGACTCGAGCTGCATCGGTCCCTGCCCTTCGAAGCTCGTCTCGCCGAGGCCGAGCACGAGCGCGGCGGCCGCGTCGAACACTCGTCCCGCCGCTGAGGACTGCGGGGAGTTCAGCTGCCGGCTCCAGGCTGCGCGCACGAACGCAGCATCGCGCGCGACCGGACAGTCGAGTCCCGCTTCCCAGCACAGGGCAGCCGCGCTGCGCCAGGGCGCTCGCCCCGCCGCGTCGCCACCGGGCAGGCGGAAGGTCCGCAGGCTCGCGCAGCGACGCCAGTGGCCCGCTGTGCCGCTGAATGTCTCTCCACCCCACAACGTGCCGTCGGCGCCGAGCCCCACGCCGTCCCACGCGAAGACGATCGCGGGCTGATCGAGGCGACCATGTTCGAGCACGAGCGCGGAGGCGTGCGCGTGGTGATGCAGGATCGTGGTCGACGGAAGGCCGCTCGAGCGCGCCCACCGCGACGTCGCGTAGTCGGGATGCGCGTCGCAGAGCACTCCCTCGGCGCGGACGTCGTACAGCCGCTGCAGGTCCGCGACGACCTGCGCGAAGACCTGCTCGCTGCGCAGCGTGCCCATGTCGCCGATGTGGGGCGAGACGACCACGCGCCGGTCCCACGCGAGCGCCACGGTGTTCTTGAGGTGGCCGCCACAGGCGAGCACGGGCCGCGGCACGGGGCGCGGCAGCTCGAGTTCGAGCGGCGCAATGCCGCGACCGAGCCGCAGCGGTCGCGCCCGGCCGGCGACGATGCGCACCACCGAGTCGTCGGCCGGCCGCACGATCGGACGGTCGTGGTGGACGAACGCGTCCGCGACCGGCGCCAGCCGCCCGCGGGCTTGCGCCGCGTCGGTGAGCACGGGCTCGCCGCTCACGTTGCCCGACGTGGCGACGAGCGGGCCGTCGAAGCCTTCCAGCAGCAGCTGGTGCAGCGGGCTGTAGGGCAGGAAGACGCCGACCTCGGCGAGTTGCGGCGCCACGGCACCGGCGAGCCCGTGCGCGCCGTCCGTGCGCAGCAGGACGATGGGCCGGCTGGGATCGAGCAAGGCTTCCCGGGCGCCCGGTTCGAGCGTGAACGCTGCGGTCACGGCGTCGAGGCCGGAGGCGCCGCGCCACGGGAACATCACGGCGAGCGGCTTGTCGGGTCGATGCTTGCGGGCCCGCAGGCGCGCGACGGCCGCGTCGCTCTGCGCATCGCACAGCAGGTGGTAGCCGCCGATGCCCTTGACCGCGACGATCTCGCCCGCACGCAGCGTCGCGATCGCTGCGGCCAGCGCCGCGGCGTCCTCGCGCTGCGGCTGCGCGCCGCGGCGCTCGAACACGAGATGGGGCCCGCAGGCGGGACAGGCGACCGGCTCGGCGTGGAAGCGCCGGTCCAGTGGATCCTCGTATTCGCGGCGGCAGTCGGGACACAGCTCGAAGGTGCGCATCGCCGTGTTCGGGCGGTCGTACGGCAACGCTTCTATCAGCGTGTAGCGCGGCCCGCATTGCGTACAGTTGATGAAGGCGTAGCGGTGCCGCCGGTCGCCGGGCCGGGCGAGTTCCGCCAGGCAGTCCGGGCAGCAGAAGAAATCGGGCGGCACCGACACCTGTGGAGCGAGCGCCGTCGAGCTGGCGGCGATGCGGAACCCCTCCGGCACGCCCTGGCCGTACGGTGTCGAGTCGACGAGCCGGGGCCGGGCAAGTGGCGGCGCGCGGTCGATGAGGTCGCGCGCGAATCGGTCGATCGTGGCCCCGGCGCCGCGCACGATCACCTCGACGTCGCCGCGGAGGTTGCGGACTTCGCCGTCGAGTCCGAGCTCGTGCGCGAGCCGGTGGACGAACGGCCGGAAGCCCACGCCCTGGACGCGGCCGCTCAACCGCAGGCGCCGGCTCTCGACCACCGGGGCTGGCTCGATCATCGGTGAGTGTCCGGCCGCGAGTCGCGCGTCAGGGCCCTGCGCCCGACGCCTTGCGACCGGCCCACACGTTCTCGCGGACGCCGTCGGCCCACCAGATCCGGCACGCGCCCTCGTCGGAGACCATGCACGGACCGATCGGGTGGCGCGGAGTGCAGGCGACGCCATAGAGCCGGCACTCGTTGGGATAGATGCGGCCGAGCACGACCTTGGCGCAGTCGCAGCCCGGCGGCATCTCGCCGGCGCGCTTGCGCGACATCTCGGTATGGGACGGGAGCTGCACGCGCGAGTCGTGCGCCGCAAACCGCGGCTTGAGCGCGTAGCCGGAGGCCGGGATCGACCCGATTCCACGCCAGTTGCCGTCGACGACGTCCATGGTCGCGGCGATGTGGCGCTGCGCCGTGGGATTGCCGCCGGGGCGGACCACCTGCGGGTAGCAGTTGTCGAGGAAGCAGCGCCCTGCGAGCTTCTGCCGCAGCACGGAATACAGCGCCGCGAGCAGCGACTCCGGCGAGAACCCCGCGATCGCGGCCGGGATGCCGTGGTCGCGCGGCACGAATTCCCATTCCTCGGGCCCCATGACGGTCGAGACGTGCCCGGGCGCGATCAGCGCCTCGAACCCGGGTTCGCCCGAGTCCAGCAGCAGCTGCACGGCCGGCCAGGTGCGTCGACCCGACATGAGCAGCAGCAGGTTCGACGGTGCGCCTTGCGCGAGCAACGCCGCCGCAGGTGCAGTCGTGGTCTCGAAACCCGCGGCGAGGAACACGACCTGGCGGCCCGGGTTCTCGCGCGCGATGCGCGCGGCCTCGAGCGGGCTCGCGATCGCCCGCACCTCGCCACCCGCCGCCCTGGCCTGCTCGAGCGAGCGCGGCTCGCTCTTCGGCGCGTTCACGGGCACGCGCAACATGTCGCCGTAGGCGACCAGGATCACGCCCTCGTGCAGCGCGAGCTGGATCGCCTCGTAGATGTCCTCCTCGGGGCAGATGCAGACGGGGCAGCCCGGCCCCGGCACCAGCTCGATGTTCGGGGGAATCGCCTTGCGCAGGCCCGCGGTCGTGATCGACCGCTCGTGGCCGCCACAGACGTTCATGACCTTGATCGTGCGTGTCAGTGGCAGCGCGCGGATGCGCTCGAGCCATTCGATTGCAGTCGTCATGTCCTCGACTCCCGGCGGCGAACTACGCCGCCACGGCGCGTCGTGTGGCGGCTTCGCCCCGCAGCCAGTCGAGCCATGCCTCGAACCCGGCGCCGCCCCGGCGCGTGAGCTCGAGCACCGGCCCGGCGTAACCTACGCTGCGCAGCGAGGCACGTGCGCGGCCGAGGTCGAATTCGTCGATGTGGGGCAGCAGATCGACCTTCGTGATCAGCGCCAGGTCGGCCGCGCGGAACATGACCGGGTACTTGGCCGGCTTGTCGTCGCCTTCGGGCACCGACAGCAGCGTGACGTTGCGGTGCACGCCCAGGTCGAAGCTGGCCGGGCAGACGAGGTTGCCGACGTTCTCGACGAACAGCAGGTCGAGGCCGGCGAGCGGCAGTTCGTGCAGGGCGTCATGGACCATCTGCGCGTCGAGGTGGCACGCGTTGCCCGTCGTGATCTGCAGCGCCGGCACGCCACAGGCGCGAATGCGCGCGGCATCGTTCTCGGTGGCGAGGTCGCCTTCGATCACCGCGATCCGCAGCTCCCCGCCGAGCGCACGGATGGTCGCCTCGAGCAGCGACGTCTTGCCGGAGCCGGGCGCGGACATCAGGTTGAGCGCCAGCAGGCGGTGCGCGTCGAAGTGCGCGCGATTGTGCGCGGCGACCCGGTCGTTCGCATCGAGGATCGCCGTGATCACCTCGATCGACTCGACGTGTGCCTCGGCGGCACGGTGCGGCCTTGGCGCGTGGTCGACCCACGGCGCGCGCGCCGCCGTGGGGCCCAGTGAACATCCGCAGTCACGACACATGTTCGTCTCCTGTGGCCGCCGCGAGGCGCGCCGCCGGTTCCGCGGGTGCGGCGTCGCGCTCGACTTCGACGCGCTGCAGCGTCAATTCCTCGCCGGCGACGACCTCCACCTGCCAGGTGCCACAGCCCCCGCAGAGCAGGCGGTTGGACGACGCATTGCTGTGCACTCCGCACAGCCGGCAACGTACCACGATGCCGACAGTCTCGATCTCGAGCGTCGCGTGCGCGGCGATCGAACCGGCGGCCGCGACCGGGTAGGCATGCCGCAGCAGCGCCGGCTCGACCCCGGACAACGGGCCGACCGCGATCCGGATGCTGACGACGCGGCGCGCACCCTGCGCGCGCGCGACCTGCGCGACCTCCGCGATCAGCGCCTCGCAGACTGCGAGCTCATGCATGCTCGAGGATCTCGTCGAACATTTCCCAGGCCGAGCGTGCTTCTTCCTCGCTCACCTTCTGGATCGCGTAGCCGACGTGGATCAGCACGTGGTCGCCGACCTCGAGCGGCTCGCCCTGCAGCATGAACAGGCTCACTTCGCGTTCGATGCCTTTCGCTTCGCACGTGGCGGCGTAGCCGTCGATGTGCGTGATCTTCATGGGTACGGCGAGGCACATGGCTGAGATCCCTCCCGCGGCGCGTGCGGCCGCCCTGCAACGCGAGGCTCGCAAACGTGGCACGCCTATAAAAATAGGTAATTGCCCTGAGTGCGGCTTCGGCGCGTCACGCACTATAAAGTCTCGGCCAACGGCGAGACAGGCCGCCGGAATCGACCGGTGGCTCCGCTCGCCCCACGGCCGGCAGGGATTCCTTGAAAAGCACGCTCATCCTCGGCATCGGCAACACCCTACTAGGCGACGAAGGAGCCGGCGTCCACGTGCTCGAGCACATCCGCGCCCTGCTCGGCACCGATGCCGGCGACGTCGAGCTGCTCGACGGCGGCACCCTGAGCTTCACGCTGCTGCCCACGCTCGAGGCCTACGCGCGACTGGTGGTGCTCGATTCCGCGCAGCTGAGTTCCCCGGCCGGCACCGTCGCGAGCTTCGAAGGCCCGGCGATGGACGAGTTCCTGGGCCGCCCGCGACGCAGCGTCCACGAAGTGGGCCTCTGCGACCTCATGAACATGGCCCAGTTGTCCGGCTGCTTCCCGGCACATCGCGCGCTCGTCGGCATCCAGCCCGAGCTGATCGACTGGAGCGAGACGTGCTCGCCGCCGGTCGCCGCCGCGCTCGAGACCGCCGCCCGTGAAGCGGTCGGGTTCGTACGGCGCTGGAACGCCGCCCACGAGGCCAGGGAGGCCGCATGAACACCGATCGCGCCTGGCAGGCACTGCAGTCGATCGACGTCCGCGTCGAACTCCCGACCGGCGACGACGTGAACTTCATGACCCTGAACGTGGTGCCGCTGCTGCACGAGGTGCGCCATGCGCTCGAGCGCCTGCTCGCCGGGGGCGAGGAGACGACGATCGACCTGGGTGCGATCCCCCTCGCGCCCGGCGAACTCGAGAAGATCGATGGCGCCCTGGGCGTCGGCGAGGTCAAGGTGGCCCTCGACGCGCTCGGCCCGAGCCAGGTCTACGAGACGCAGTTCAGCGGCGCCTGGCGCATCAACCATTTGAACGCGGCCGGCGAAGTCGTCGGCCGCTACGTCGAAGTCGCGCGCATCCCGTCGATCCTGCTCGCGCAGGACGCGGACGTGCGCTCCGGTATTGATCTCCTGACTCGAAAGCTCGGCGGAGAGGACGACTGACCCGCCCTGGGGCCGGCCGCGCGCAACCACCGAGGTTCGCCATTACTTTTAGAGGGGTTCGTGGGCAATGCGCAAAGAACAAACCTTGGGTGAAGTCCTGGCGGCGAAGGGCGTCTCGCGACGCGGCTTCATGAAATTCTGCGCCGCGACCACCACGCTGATGGCGCTGCCCCCGACCATGGTGCCACAGGTCGCTGCGGCGCTCGAGAGCGCGCGGCGGCCGTCGGTCATCTGGCTGCCCTTCCAGGAGTGCACCGGCTGCACCGAGTCGATCACGCGCTCGCACGCGCCGTCGATCGAAGGACTGATCTTCGACACGATCTCGCTCGACTACCAGGAAACGTTGATGGCGGCCGCGGGCCACCAGGCGGACGAGGCCCTGGCCGAGGCGATGCAGTCGAACTTCGGCAAGTACATCCTGTGCGTCGACGGCTCGATCCCGACCAAGGACAAGGCGTTCTCCTGCGTCGCCGGCAAGAGCAGCTACGACACCTTCGTCGAGGCCGCCAAGGGCGCCGCCGCGATCGTCGCGATCGGTTCCTGCTCGTCGTTCGGCGGCATCCCCGCGGCGCTGCCGAACCCGACCGGCGCCAAGAGCGCGACCGACGTGCTCACGGAAGCGGGCATCGACAAGCCAGTCATCAACATCTCCGGCTGCCCGCCGATCCCGACCGCGATCACCGGCGTGCTCGCGCAGTACCTCACCTTCGGCACCCTGCCCGAGCTCGACCACCTGAACCGCCCCAAGGCGTTCTTCGGCCAGAACATCCACGACCGCTGCTATCGCCGCCCGTTCTACGAGCGTGGCCAGTTCGCCGAGACGTTCGACGACGAAGGCGCCAAGAAGGGCTGGTGCCTGTTCAAGGTCGGCTGCAAGGGCCCGGTCACGTACAACGCCTGCGCCACGATCAAGTGGAATGGCGGCGCGGGCTTCCCGATCGAGGCCGGCCACGGCTGCCTCGGCTGCTCCGAGCCCGGCTTCTGGGACTGGGGCGGCTTCTACAAGCCCCTGTCGCAGGGCCAGTGGGGCGGATGGAAGACGCTCGGCGTCGCCGCCGCCGCCGGCGCGGCCATCGGCCTCGCCTCGGTCGCCGTCACGCGCAGCCGCCAGGCGAAGGCACGCGAGGAGATCAAGGCATGACACTGCTAGAATTCGCCCGCGGGCCCGGCCTGCAGTGGGCGCTCACCATCTTCGCGTTCGGCGTGCTGTGGCGGCTGATCGGGACGTTCCTGCTCTACCGCACACGCGACCTCTCCAAGCCCAAGGGGACGGCCTACACCAAGGCCGGCGTGCGCTCGATAATCATGCGGTCGATCCCGCCGCACGACCTCGAGAAGAACATCCAGTTCCAGCACCTCACCGGGTATGCGTGGCACCTGGGGTTCTTCGCGACGCTGCTGCTGTTCGGCCCGCACGTGCCGTTCTTCCAGCAGTTCCTCGGGTTCGGGTGGCCGACGCTGCCCAACACGATCGTGCTGGTGATCGCCGGGTTCACGCTCGCGATCCTGATGGCGCTGGTGATCCGCCGGCTGACCCACCCGGTCATGAAGCAGATCTCCACGTTCGACGACTGGATCAGCGTGCTGCTGGTGATCCTGCCGCTCGTGACCGGTTTCGCGAGCTACGCGCACCTGCAGATCGGCAACCTGCGCTACGAGACGCTGCTCGCGACCCACCTGCTCAGCATCGAGGCGCTGCTCGTGTGGTTCCCGTTCGGCAAGCTGATGCACCTGTTCTACACCCTCCCGTCGCGCTACCAGGTCGGCGTGGCGATGGAGCGCAAGGGAGTCAAGGCATGAGTGCCGTCGTCAACGACATCGAGAGGCTGCGCAAGGATCTCCGCGCCCGGGGCGCGGCCGTCCAGGCGACCGAGCTGCCTGCCGCCGAGCGCATCGAGCGCGTGAAGGAGACCTTCCGCCGCCGCCTCGACGCGAACATGGCCACCTACCTCGAGACCTGCCTGCATTGCGGCATGTGTGCGGAAGTCTGCCACTTCTACGAGGCGACCGGCGAGGGCAAGTACACGCCGATCTACAAGGTCGAGCCGCTGCGCCGCTTCTACCGCCGCGAGCTCGCGCCGATGGGCGGACTGCGCAAGCTCTTCATGCGCGACATCACCGCGAAGGATCTCGAGGAGTGGCAGAAGCTGGTCTACGACGCCTGCACCCAGTGCGGGCGCTGCGACATGATCTGCCCGATGGGCATCCACATCTCGCCGATGATCGGCGTGATGCGCGAGGCCCTGGCCGAGGCGGGCATGCAGCCGGCCGAGAACAAGGCGCTCGCGCAGGAAGTGCTCGAGCAGGGCACCGTGCTCGGCATCGGGCCGGAGGACTACCGCGCGATCGCGCGCGAGCTCGAGGCGCAGGGCGTGCGCGTGCCGCTCGACAAGCCCAAGGCGGCCGTCGTCGTGCTCATGAGCGCGATGGATGCCGTCATGTTCAAGACCGCGATCGCGGCCACGGCAAAGATCCTGAACCGCCTCGGCCTCGACTGGACCATCCGCACGAACGCCGGCGACGCCGCCGTGTTCGACTGGACGTCCGGCGACGAACGGGTGCGGGCAGCAATGACCCGCAAGATCGTCGCGGAGACGCTCGCGGCAGGCGCCACGACGCTGCTCGTGCCGGAATGCGGCCACGGCTACGCCGCCCTGCGCTGGGGCGCGGCGAACGCGGTCGGGACCGAGCTGCCCTTCGAGGTGCTCGCGATCTCCGAGTTCATCGGGCGCGAGATCGAGGCCGGCCGGCTCAAGGTCAAGCCGCTGCCGGCGGGCAAGTCGGTCACCTACCACGACCCGTGCAAGGTCGGGCGCTGGAGCGGCGTGTTCGACGAACCGCGCAACGCGCTCAAGGCCATCGGCGTCGAGGTGCGCGAGATGGAGTCGCACGCGAAGACGAACTACTGCTGCGGCGGCGGCGGCGGCGTCGTTCTGAACGAACGCGCCGCGAAGCTCAGGCAGGGTGCGTTCCACATCAAGATGAGGGAAGCCGACGCGACCGGCGCCGGCTCTGTCGTCACCGCCTGCGGGCATTGCCGCATGACGTTCGTCGCGGGCGCACAGGAAGCGAACTGGCAGAAACCGATCGAGAGCCTCGTCGAGCTCGTCGCGGCCAACCTGGCCTGACACGAGTCGACGTGCCCGAGAGCACAACCGGAGAATGATCGATGTCCGAACGAGTCGTTGTTGATCCGATCACGCGTATCGAAGGTCACCTGCGCATCGAGGCGCAGATGGACGGCGATACGATCGCACAGGCCTACTCGTCCGGCACGATGGTGCGCGGCATCGAGATCATCCTGCAGGGCCGCGACCCCCGCGACGCCTGGGCCTTCGCCCAGCGCATCTGCGGCGTCTGCACGCTGGTGCACGCGATCGCCTCGATCCGCTCGGTCGAGGACGCCCTCGAGATCGAGATGCCGAAGAACGCGCAGCTGATCCGCAACCTGATGATCGGCGCGCAGTACGTGCACGACCACGTGATGCACTTCTACCACCTGCACGCGCTCGACTGGGTGGACATCGTGGCTCCGCGTTGAGCGCGGACCCGGCCGCCACCTCGACGCTCGCCGCAGAGCCTGTCGAACTACCCGAACAGCTCGCCGGGCTACTTCGCCGACGTGCAGAAGAAAGTGAAGACCTTCGTCGAGCAGGGCCAGCTCGGCATCTTCGCCAAGGCCTACTGGGGCCACCCGGCCTACAAGCTGCCGCCCGAAGCCAACCTGATGGCGGTCGCCCACTACCTCGACGCCCTCGCCTGGCAGCGCGACGTGGTGCAGCTGCACACGATCTTCGGCGGCAAGAACCCGCACCCGAACTTCGTTGTCGGTGGCATGCCGTCCGCGATCGACCTCAACTCGGACTCGGCGATCAACCAGAAGCGGCTGTCGCAGGTGCAGGACGTCATCAAGCGCATGCGCACGTTCGTGGACCAGGTGTACGTGCCGGACACGCTCGCGATCGCCTCGTTCTACAAGGACTGGGCCGCGCAGGGCGAAGGCCTCGGCAATTTCCTGTGCTACGGCGACCTGCCCATGCTGGGCGGCAGCCTCAACGACCCCAAGAGTTTCCTGTTCCCGCGCGGCGCGATCCTGAACCGCGACCTCTCCACCGTCCACGAGGTCGACCTCAAGGATCCGAGCCACGTGCAGGAGTTCGTGTCGCACTCGTGGTACGACTACGCGGGCGGCAAGGACCAGGGCCTGCACCCCTGGGACGGGGAGACGAAGTTCAACTACGACGGCCCGAAGCCGCCGTACAAGCAGCTCGACGTCGAGAAGAGCTACAGCTGGCTAAAGTCCCCGCGCTGGAAGGGCCACTCGATGGAAGTGGGCCCCCTCGCCCGCATGCTCATGCTCTACGCGACGGGCAACGAGCAGGCGAAGGGCCTGGTCGACATGACGCTGTCGAAGCTCGAGGTGCCGGTGACCGCCCTGTTCTCGACGCTCGGCCGCACCGCGGCGCGCACCCTCGAGACCAAGCTGCTGGCAGACAACATGCAGGGCTGGTTCGACCTGCTGATCGCCAACATCAAGGCCGGCGACACCGACACCTTCGCCGAGGAGAAGTGGGACCCGAAGAACTGGCCGAAGGAAGCCAGGGGCGCCGGCTTCATGGAAGCCCCGCGCGGTTGCCTGTCGCACTGGATCGTCATCAAGGACGGCAAGATCGACAACTACCAGGCCGTGGTGCCGACCACCTGGAACGCCGGTCCGCGCGACTCGCAGGGCGTCCCCGGCGCGTACGAGGCCGCGCTGCAGGGCCACAAGATGGTGGACCCGCACCAGCCGATCGAGATCCTGCGCACGATCCACAGCTTCGACCCGTGCATCGCGTGCGCCGTGCACGTGACCGACCCGAACGGCGAGGAGCTCGTGCAGGTCAAGGTGAGCCCCAGCGGGGTCTGAGCGACGCCCAGCGATCGCGCCGCCCGGACAGCACGTCCGGTGCGCTCGAAGCAGAGGCCGGCTCAGCCGGCCTCTGCTTTTGTTACAGGGACGAGGCGCGAGGCCGCGGCGCCGGGCGCCGCGTCGTCAGCGACCGCCCGGCGTCGCGACCTCGACGACGAACGCGAACGTGCGGGTCTCCGAGGTGCGCAAGGCACCGACCCCACGACGTGTCGCGCGATTTCCTCCCCCCGCTCGTTGCGGATCGAGAGCACCACCGAATACTCCCAGTCGCCGCCGCGATCGGGGTGTCGCAGCGTTCCCTCGACGTTGAGCGCCGAGAAACGCGCCGTGGCATCGCCGGCCCGCGCCGCCGCGCCATGTTTCAGGTGATGGCGGCACTGCGGGCAGATCGTCGCGCTTTCGAGGATCGTCGCCTTGCAGTGCGGGCAGGACCGGGTCCTGCCCACCGTGCCCGATGCAGAGCGTCCCGCGAGCATGCGGCCGGGTCCGGGCGACTACGACGTCGCCGGCGTCACTTCGAGTGGTCCGGCCAGCCGAAGTCGGCGTTGCCGCGCATGCGCGAACCGGCAGCGACGGTCAGCACCGCCGCCTTTACGTCGCCGTTGATGGCGCCGGTCTCGAGCAACTCGACCCGTGCGCTGGCATTGACGTTGCCGTGCACCTCGCCGCTGACCATCACGGTCGCCGCGGCGATCTGTCCGGTGACGTGCGCTCCCTGCTCGATCGTGACGTTGCCCTGCACGTTGACGTCGCCCTTGAAGCGACCCGCGATGCGCACGTGGCCCGCGCCCTCGATCTTGCCCTCGATGGTCACGTCGCCGGCGATCAGCGATTCCTTCGCCGGTCCGCTCGCAGGCCTGTCGGCGGTCGCCCGCCGCGCCGAGGCTTCCGCCGGGGATGACGGGACTGCCGTCGGCACCGGCCGGACGACCGGATCGGGGGCGAGGCCGACGGCGCCTTCTGTGGCGGACGTCACGGGTTCTTTCGACGTGGGATCTTTCCAAAGCGCCATATCGATTGCTTCCTGTTGCTGAGCGGAGCGGACAGTCCCGGCCGAGTCTAGCCGAGCGCGGCCGCGAAAATGGTGCCGGCTGAGGGATTCGAACCCCCGACCCCCTGATTACAAATCAGGTGCACTACCAGCTGTGCTAAGCCGGCACGACGGGGCCACATTCCCTGTGCCCGTGAATTCTACCTCACCCCTGCCCGTCGTCTGGCGTGCCGGCGTTCGCACTCGGCGCATTCCGTCCGCCATCCAGCGGACACGCGCGCAGCTCGAGCGGCAGGCTGCCTTCGACCGGGGACCCGAGGTCGTCGAGGTCGGGAAGGCCGCCGTTGCCGGCCTGGTCGACGTCGAGCCAGTGCACGTCGAGCGTGCGCAGGGGATTGCTGGTGTCGGTTGCGATACCTGCACGCGTCGCCGTCGCGGCCGCAGCAGCGGCGCCGTCCGCTGTCGTGAAGACGCCGATCGAGACGGCCGAGCCGCCGAATTCATCCTGGACGACGTAGGCATCGCCGAATCCCGCGGCGCGCAGCGCGGCAAGCGCATTGCTCGCGTCGTCCGGCGTCGCCAGGTTGGGCACCCGCACCCAGTAGCCGAGGCCGACCTCGTCCGTCGCGGTGCGCGGCCGGACCGAAAAGCCCAGCCGGCGCAGCGATTCTTCTGCCGCCGCCGCCTCGGTCGGCTCACGGAAAGGCCCGACGCTCACGCACGTGGCCGCGGTGACGTTCCCGTCGAGGCTGGCGGAGTCGGCCGCGGCCACGTCGCCGCTCGTGCCCTGCACTTCCTGCTGCAGCCGGATCGGGCGCAAGGGCATCGAGGATCCGGCCGCGACGGCAGCGCGCGCGGCAGTCGAGGGCTGCACGACCCAGCGGGTCCACGCCAAGAACAGCAGGTTGGCCAGCAGCAGTACCAGGAACAGGACCCGCACGTACACACCGCCCGGCATGCGTCCAACGATGGGCGCGATGTTACCAACAAAAAGCAAAAGGCCCGGTCGCAGCGCGACCGGGCCCGTGGGCAGGCTCGAATGCCTCGAGGCGTTGCTGGGTCGGCCTACTTGCCGCCGCTCGCCAGGTAGGCCGCGACGTCCCCGATCTCCGCATCCGTCAGCTTGAGGGCCGACTTGTGCTTCTGCTGGCCGGCCACGATCTTCTTCAGCGTCGCCGAGAGGGCGGCCGCATCCTCACCCTCGAAGTCGCCCGCGTCGTGGCAGTCGGCACAGGCCGCGGCAAACCTGGCCTTGCCGGCCGCCGCGTCCGCCATCACGACACTGCTGAAACCCGCCAGGCCGAGCGACGCGATCGCCACGGCGAATATACGTATGCCTGTCATGAAGACCTCCTCGAATGCCGGCCGCGACCGGGGCCGGACCGATGCCGTGCATCCTACAGGGTCGAGGCGGAAATTCAGCCCGTGTTTACCGCAATGCAGCAAAAGCACGGGCCCGGACGCGCGCGCCCGGGCCCTGGATCGCGGTAAGAATCAGTTGCGTTCGGCTCACTTGCCGCCGGCTGCGAGGAACGCCGCGACGTCGGTGATCTCCTGGTCCGTCAACTTGAGGGGCTTCTTGTGCTTGTGCGTGCCAGCCACGATCGCCTTGACCGTACCCGCGAGTTCTTTCGGATCGTCGCCGTCGAAATCTCCCGCATCGTGGCACTCGGCGCAGATGTTCGTGAAGGTGGCCTTGCCGGCCGCGGCGTCGGCCAAGGCCGGCGAACCGAAACCTGCGAGCCCGGCGACTGTGGCACCGATCACGACCCAACGTGTATTCAGCATCGTTCCAACTCCTGCGTGTGAGGCCCGCGGCTCCGTGCCGAGGCGAATCGTTGAACCACTTGCGGCAGTCCCGCTGCCACGTCCATTGGACAGCGGACGCGGGACCGGGTTTCACGTCCGATCCTGCGCGATCCGCAGCAGGCCATGCAATACGAGATCGGGCACGATCTCCACCGGGGTTAGTACGTATTCGCCGACCTCGCGGGCGCCGCCGCCGGTCAGCAACAGCGAGGGCGTGGCGTCGGCGTCGCGCCCGGCCTCTGCGTGCACGCGATCGACCAGTGCCGCCAACGCGACGAGGCAGCCGCGCTCGATCGCCTCGCGCGTGTTGTCCGCGAGCAGGGCGCCTGCCGCAGGGCGGCTCGCCGCCGCATGCGCTGCGAGGTCGCTGGTGCCACCCAGCAGCGAATGCGCCATGAGTCCGGGCCCCGGGACGATGAAGCCCCCGCGGTGCTCGCCCGCGGCCGTCACCACGTCGACGGTCGCGGCCGTGCCGATGTCCGCGACGCAACACCATCGTCCTGGGCGCAGGTGATGCGCACCGATCACGGCCACCCAGCGATCGACGCCGAGCAGTGCCGGATCTCGATAGGCATTGCGGACGCCGCAGGCTTCGGCCGTCGTGCCGACGAACTCGAGCCGTGCGTGCCCACGCCTGAGCGCCGCCGCCTCCAGCAGGCGTCGCGTCGCCACGCCGGCCACGGATGCGAGGACGACACGATCCACCGGCGGCCCGTCGAACAGGGCACGTTCCCAGTCGTCGACGGACCAGTCCGCGTGCACCGCGGCCTGCATCGCGCCGACGCGCGTGCCCTCGGCGCGCGTCCACTTGACGCGCGTATTGCCGACGTCCACCAGCATCATCACGAAGCCGCCTTTGCACCGGCGCGGCGCAGGCTCACCTCACCCGCGTGTACCCGCTCGAGCATGCCGGTCGCCGTTTCGAGCAGCAGCGCGCCGTCGGCGCCGACGCCGCGCGCACGCCCTTCGATCGGGCCGTCGTATCGCAGCACGGTCACCGCCGCGTCGCGCAGCGCATCGTAGCCCGTCCACTCCTGCGCGAAGGGCGCGAATCCGTCGCGGCCGAAGACCCGCAGTCCTTCCAGCATCGTGCCGGCCACCTGCACGGCAACCCCGGACCTGGGCGGCAGAGGTCGCGGGGCGCAGGCCTCGGCGAGGTCGGTCACGGGCATCGCGAACGGAGACTCGAGCGCGGCGCGCGCCACGCCGGGCATGCGCAGGTTCAACCCGAGGCCGAGCACGACGTAGGCCGGGCCACCGGCTTCGGACCTCATCTGCAGCAACAGCCCGCCGAGCTTGTGGTGCCGGTGCACGACGTCGTTCGGCCACTTGAGCCCGACGTCACTCGCCCCGAGCGCGCGCAACGCGCGCACGACGCAAGCACCCATCGCCAGGCTCAGCGCCGACAGCTCCGCCGGCATGTCGGCGAACGTCCACCCGATCGAGAAAGCGAGGCCGGATCCGAACGGCGAGGACCAGTCGCGACCGCGACGGCCCCGACCTGCGGTCTGGTGCTCGGCGAAAACCAGCCGCGGCGCGCCCGCTGGCGGCGCCGCTGCCGCGTGCAGGTACTCGTTGGTCGAGCCCACTTCGAACAGCACCTCGCAGGCGACCGGCCATGCGAACCCCGACGCGCGCGCTGCCGCCGAGAGGCGTCCGGCGTCGAGCAATTCCACCGGCGATTCCAGTCGATATCCGCGGCGATCCCGGCTCTCCACCGGGATGCCGCGCTCGCGCAGTTCGCCCACGATCTTCCAGACCGCCGCACGCGACACGCCGAGGTCCTGCGCGAGGCGCTCACCCGAGTGCAGGGCGCCGTCGGAGAGCAGGCGCACGAGACGCTCCGCGGTCTCGTTCATCGTGGACGCAGCAGCCACAGGCGCCGTGCGCGATTCTCGTTGCCGGCCCGCATCCGCTGCAGGTTCGCTCGATGCGTGTAGACGATGAAGGCCGCCATGGCGAGGCCGAAGACGACCAGGGGCAGGCGTGACGGCGCAGAGAGCGCGAAGTAGACCGGCAATGCGCACGATCCGAGCATGGTGCCGAGGCCGACGTAGCCGGTGAGCAGCACGGTCGCGAGCCATACGACGAGCACCGGCACGAGTGCGCCCGGGGACAGGAGCGCCACGGCGCCGAGCAGCGTCGCCGCGCCTTTGCCGCCGCGAAACTGGTGCCAGATCGGGTACACGTGGCCGATGACCACCGCCATCGCGCACGCGACGCGCAACCACTCGCGCTCCACCGACGGATCGATCGCCAAGCCCGGCAGGCGGGCGCCCGCCAGCCAGCCCACGGCGAGCAGCGCCTTGCCGACGTCGATCGCGACGACGCCGAGCGCGAACGCCCAGCCTTGCGTGCGTAGCGCATTGGTGCCGCCCGCATTGCCGCTGCCCTGCGTGCGGATATCCACGCCACGCAGGGCGCCGAGCAGCAGGCTGCCGCTGACCGACCCGAGCAGGTACGCGAGCAGCGCCTTGAAGCCGAGTTCGACCAACGACTGTCCTCCCCGCAAAGCGCGGCGATTCTACACCGGCCACTCGCGGTGCCGGCGCGCGTCTGCCGCCGGCTCAGCGCGGCAGGAAGATCTCCGCGAGCATGCAGCGCACGGAGCCGCCGCCGAGCGTCTCGATGGTGGGCACCGGCACGGCGACGATCGCGTCGACGCAACCTTGCAGGCGTTCGCGCGATGCAGGTGCCGTCGCCGCAGCCGCTGCCGCCGACATCGCCAGCACGCGCGCGCCGTGTGCTGCACGAAGTTCGAGCACGTTGCCGGCGAAGGAAGCCATTTCCGTCAGGTCGATTTCGACCACTTCCCGACCGCTGTCGCCCAGGCTCGCGACGACGCGTTCGCGATCCTCGCGGGCAATAGCCGCGGCCGCGACGACCGCGAAGCGCGTCCCGATCGCGAGCAGCACGTTGGTGTGGTAGACCGGCGCGCCGGCCGCATCGACCGTGCCGAACACGCAAGCGCGAAACCCGAGCTCTGCGCAAAGCTCCGCGAGCGGCGCTGCGTGCGTGCGCGGCGACAGCGCCGCATAGGCGACGCGCGCCTCGTGGTCGAACACGACGCTGCCGGTCCCCTCGAGAAAATGGCCTGCGAGCTCGTGGTGCGTGAGATCGAGCAGCCGCTCGATGCGGAAGGCCTCCTGCTCCACGAGCCGTGCCAGCAGTTCGGGCCGCCGTTCGAGCCGTCGGTTGGCAGCCAGCATCGGGTAGAGCACCACGGTGCCGTCCGCATGCGTCGAGACCCAGTTGTTCGGGAACACCGCGTCGGGGCACGCGGGGTGAGGCCGATCGTCCGCGACGAACACCTGCACGCCGGCCGTGCGCAACGCGACGGTCAGCGCGTCGAACTCGTCGCGAGCGCGTTGCGGCGAGTGCTGTGCCAGGTCGGGCGCGGCGCGCTGGAAACGATTGCTCGCCTGCGTCTGCGGGTTCCAGCCGAAACTTGCGGGCCGCACCATCAGGACGGCACGCGCAGCTTGCATTCCAGGCGTCGCCTCGAGTCCGGTCGAATGCAGGGTCGGTCTCCCGGGATTGTCAGGAGGGCAGCGTCCGGGTGGGATGAACGCGAACGCCTCGTCGACGCAGGCGTTGCATCGCGCAGGTTACGACGCGCCTCGACCTGCGTCGATCAGGTCGCGGCCTGCCCGTCGCGGCGGCGATCTCCGAATGTGTCCGGCCCTCCGTCGAGCACCGACTCGTCGTCCATGGTCGTGTTCATGCGAACGCGCCGATGCAATCGGGCACCGCACGCGGGTCGTCCTGGAACACCCGTTCGAGGATCGATTCGGCCCTCGAGTATCCGCTGGGTCCATTCCGTCTATGTACATGTAATGTATATGATTTGCCTAGATTCGCTCGGCCTCCGTCCGCGGCGGGCCGGTCTATTGCGGTCATTCACGATGGCGTCGGGGGTTTCCACTTGTTGCGAACGAATCTCATTAAGAACACACTGAGATCCCCGATTCCCGCGCGTGTCCTACAGACCCCATGACCCCCGTCAGTCTTGCCACGCTCCGCAAGGGCGCCAGAGGCGTGGTGGTGCAAGTGCGTGACGACGCGCAGAGCCTCGGCGACGAAGCGCAGTCGACGGTGAGCCGCCGGTTGCTGGAACTCGGTTTCGTCCCCGGCGAACCGTTCGAGGTGATCGAGGAGGTCTGGCCGGGCGGCGACCCGATCGCGGTACGTCTCGGCAACAGCACGTTCGCGCTGCGCCGCCGCGAGGCGCACGCGGTGATCGTGGAGCCGTACTCCCGTCCGGACGTGGAAGAGGGCCTGGCTTGACGCACGCAGCAATCATCGACGCGATGCGCCTCGCGCTGGTCGGCGTTCCGAACAGCGGCAAGACCGCGTTGTTCAACCGTCTCACGGGCAGTCGCCAGCGCGTCGCGAACTACGCCGGGGTCACCGTCGAGCGCAAGGAGGGCCAGTTCGTAGGCCCGGCCCGCCAGCGACTCTACAAGGTCCTCGACTTGCCGGGCGCGTACAGCTTGACGCCCACGACGCTCGACGAGGCGATCACGCGGGACTTCCTGCTCGGCCGCCTCGCCGACGAGCCGCCGCCCGAGTTCGTCGTCTGCGTCGTCGACGCGACCAACCTGCGCCTCAACCTGCGGCTCGCCCTCGAACTGCGCGACCTCGGCGTGCCGATGGTGGTCGCGCTCAACATGAGCGACCTCGCGGTAGAGCGTGGCTACCATCTCGATCGCGCGCTGCTCGAGCGTGAGCTCGGCGTGCCGGTGGTCGAGACGGTCGCCGTCGATCACGGCGGCGAACGGCGGCTGGTCGAGAAACTGGAATCGCTGCCGCATCCCGGCGCGCGCGGTCCCGCGCAGTGGCGCGAGCCCTCGTTCGACCAGATCCAGCAGACGCAGCGCGAGGTGCGGCGCATCCTGCACGACATCGGCTATGTCGAGCCGATGCGCAAGCGCGCGCTGGCGCGGCTCGATGCGGTCGTGATGCACCCGCTCGTCGGTCCCGCGATCCTCGCCGCGGTGCTGTTCTTCGTGTTCCAGGCGGTGTTCAGCTGGGCGGCCGTGCCGATGGAATTCATCGACGGCGGTGTCGGCGCGATGGGTGCCTGGCTGCAGGATACGCTGCCCGACGGGGCCCTGCGCAGCCTGCTCGTCGACGGCGTCGTCGCGGGCGTCGGCAGCGTGCTCGTGTTCCTGCCGCAGATCCTGATCCTGTTCTTCTTCATCCTCGCGCTCGAGGACAGCGGCTACCTGCCCCGCGCGGCGTACCTGCTCGATCGGCTGATGGGCAGCGTCGGGCTCTCGGGCCGCGCGTTCATCCCGCTGCTCTCGAGTTTTGCCTGCGCGATCCCGGGGATCATGGCGACGCGGACGATCCCGAACGTGCGCGACCGCATCGCCACCATCATGATCGCGCCGCTGAGCGATGATGC